>NZ_JBVVPO010000076.1:9663-38766 GCF_055811795.1 Bradyrhizobium sp. MI1.7 | reverse complement strand
CAGACCAACCTATAGGGGGTCAATTTTGGACGCCGATCCCCCGGCTTAGGGGGTCAATATTGCAGGCCGAATGACAGTTTCCACTGGCCGAGCGAGCCATCGGAATTGATCTCTGCGGTCTCGATCGTATCGAAATGAACGGTATCCTTGCCAACCTCGCCGACGCCGGCGATCGCCGCGAGATAGCTCGTGCCCGACGTCGTGGCGAATATCTGCAACGCGAGATTAGAACGAGGTATAGCGAGCTGGTTGGGACTGGTAGTCCACGACCCAAGCATACCGTCGGGCATCACGCGGGCGTACTGAGCGTCGGCACGCGTCCCCTTATTCGAAAAGCCGCCTACGACGTAGATGAACCCCTTGTGGACAGCTACGCCCATTCCCGAGCGCGGCTCGACGAAGGGGGTTGTCTTCGCCCATGCTCCTTGAGAGATCGCACCGTCGTTCCCTAAAAGTGCAGTTTGAACATCGTTGTACAGGGTGAAGTTGCTCCCCGAAGCATACAGGCCTCCTAGGATATAGATCCTGTTGTTGAAAAGAGCCGCGGCATGCGAGGTCCTAGGACCCTCGAACGGTGTCGTCGCCTTCCAGGTGGAAAACGTGAGTTGGTCGCCACGAGCGGCGGCCAGCGTCGCAAGCAGCGACATCACAACAATGGCGCAATATATATGCACGGCATTTCGCATGAGATTGCCTCCGACAGATCAGTTGAGCGCTTGCTTGTAAGCACCGTTGTAAGAACCAACCGATGCTGCAATGACTTCGAGTGAAGACCCCATGACGTGATCAGTCGCACTCAATGTCAGGCAGGCTCGAGCTTCCTTTCGCAAGAGCTGCATTTAGCGCCTTCTTGATTTCTGCCACGCTCCAGCCGCGTACGCCTGCTTCGCTTTGGCCGAGATAGATAGCCTTCGTTGCACCGCAGACGGTCACTTGATCAACCGCCGTTCCAGTCGGTAGCAGCTGGGTCAGCAGTGCAGGATCGCCGTAGATTGGCTGGCCGCCAACCACGACCAATGCAATGTCGGCAGGAGTGGCCTTAACAACAGGGTCGAGGGCAGTTGCCTTTGTCGGATCGACTGTGACGTTGACGACGACGAAATCCGCGAACTTGCTCGGAGCAAGGCTACCGACATAGTCTGAGATGCGCGCCATCTTCGCCGGCGTTGATGTGGCCATCTTGATAAGGTCGTCGGACTTCACGCCGTAGTGCCGCGCGGCGTAGCCCATCTCTTGGAGCATCCCAGCGCTGCCAGACGGGCTCCAATCCGGAGCAATTGCCATGTCGATGTCCGCTAGATGAGCGGCTGCGAGGTTAACCGTCGAGCCGTATAGTTCATCGTTGCTGCGTGGAGACCACACTAAGCCAACCTTGCTTTCCTTCATGCCCTTGAAATCTAGATCGCGCAGCGCCGTGCCATGTATGAGGATCAGGCCTTCTCGCTCGATGGCGGACTCGATGCCGGTCTTCAAGTCCTTCTGCCGCAGGATTTCCTTGCTCAGCATGGTGTATTCGCGATGAGCCGCGGAATCAGTCGGTGCGCCTTCTGAAAGGTGGACGACCATCCCGCGCAGTGTCCCGGCTTTGAGTTCGCACAGAAGGAAGTCCATCCGGCCATGCGTCAATTCCAGCGGGAAGACGTCATTCTCCATGACATCAAGCACCGTACGGTCGATCGTCGCATCGGTCGGGCAAACGGAGTCTTTCGGGTCAGGGTTCGGATTGTTGAACGGTATGCCCGAAGCCGTATCCAGGTTACGGGGTAGGCCGGCCACGCATTTCGCGTTGTCTGGATGTTTGACGTCCGCAAGCAATCCACCAAGGACGGACGTCGCGCCGCCCGCAAGGGCCTTGATTTCTGCATAGATCTCGGTTTCGCAGGCTGCGTCAGCAAGCACTATGTTGTGTGGGGCCACCAAGGCCCGGTCGTATTCTGCGGTATCCTGCCATTCATATCTGTTGTTGAACTTCCTCGCTGGGATCCACCGTGGCAAGACGTTCCATGTCAGATGGTCGTGCAGATCGATGAAGCCTGGGAGGATTATGCCGGGGACTTTGACGGCCGAGGAAGAAGACGGGATCGACGCACGCGGACCCACAGCGGCGATCATTTGCTTTGAGATGGCAATTGCGCCATCGGAGATGATGCCGTTGGGGCTAAGCACCATTCCGCTGATCGTCCAATCGTCGGCGGCGTTGGCTGTCGTGAGTGTTGAAAAGACCAATGCGGCCAGGGTAGTGCTGCACCCAGCGATTCTAAAAAGAGTTCTCATGCGCGACATGCCCTGAATTGATGTGATCGAAAATACGGCTCTGAAAGGTTTCCCAACTTAACTCGGGGTTGCGAGAAGATACAAGGGCAACGGTGGCTTGCGCCGAGAGGTGACGCCCCTGCACACTGCACCGACCGGTTGGCACCATTCGCAAGCGCGACTTGCGGGGCGGGCGCGCTCATGAACCGAGCCGCGCGGCCACCCTGTACCATGTCGGCCGCCGTCACGTCACGGATCCCGCCGGATCTTCTTTGACACCTCGAGCGACGATCCGAAGCGATCCATCCGGAAGCGGTCGCTGCAGCTTCAGGGCATCATCACTACCCGCGGTCATCCAGGTCTCGACCTCGTCCGGCGTCGTCAGGATGACGGGCATCGCCTTCGGATGGATGGCGCCGACCTCGGCGTTCGCCTCCGTCGTGAGGAACGCGAAGAGGTCGTTGGTCGTCTCACCTTCCTTGACCTTCGGGACAGACGTCCAGTTGGTCCAGATACCGGCGAAGCAGGCGAGGGGGCGAGTCTCATCGAGTGCAAACCAAATATCGCCGCCCTCGGCCTTGTTGAATTCACTGAACGAGTTGAACGGCATTAAGCAGCGATTTTCGACGCCGAGCCAGCGCGCCCAGTGTTTGCTCTTCACATTGCGGATGTTGGTCGTGCCGCCATCCGGCTCCATTCTGAGCAGCTCCTTGAAATCGACGGTCTTGCCCTTGGCCTGCAGCTTCTCGGCTCGTTTCTTGGTGGCGTCCATCAGCGCTTTTGACGACGACGGCATTCCCCAGCGCGCCGTGGCGAGTTCGCGGCCCTCGGCTCCGTTGCGCACGATCGGTGCCTTGTAATCGGGAAAAACCCCTGGCATCGGCGCCAGATTGCCGACGTATCGGTTCACGACGCGGAACAACGCGCTGATTGCGGCTTGGTTGGTCGTGATGATGTGGACGGCCCCCACTTGTCAGGATTGTAGCAGACTTTTGGCCAGATCGCTTGCTATCAGATGTCCGGCCTGTTTGCGCGGACAAAGCCCGCTGGCCGAGATGGTGTTCGCTACGCACGCTCCAAGCACATGGGCGACATTCTTAGTGCCAGTGTAATCTTCGGAAGCTCGCGCGTATCGACCGATCGGTCCTTCCATCTACTGCGTCCTGCAAGTTCGTGGGCAATCCGCCGAGCAACCTGCTCGCGGGCCGATTTCAGATCAAGTCGGCATGGCGGCTACCGGCTGCTTGTACACGCCACCCGATATCATCAAGCGCCAAGCGATGCGGGCAAACTTGTTTGCCAAGGCCACCGCGACCAACTTTGGCGGCTTTCGCCCCAGCAGCGAAGCGAGCCATTGTGTGGGCTTATGACGGCCCTTTCGGATATGCCTCAGCAGTGCGGTTGCACCGACGATCAACGTCGATCGCAGTATAGAATCTCCGGCCTTTGTAATGCCGCCGAGCCTTTGCCGGCCGCCAGTTGAATGATCCTTGGGTGTCAGCCCGAGCCACGCCGCAAAGTCGCGACCCGATCTGAACGTCTCGGGCGGCGGCGCTTTCATGCTGAGCATCGACGCCCCAATCGGACCGACGCCTGGAATTGTCGCAATACGCCTGCTGATGTCATCCTCGCGATGCCACTTCATCAGCTTGGCCTCGATCTTCGCCAGGCGAGCTTGGACCGCGGCATACTCGTCAGCCTGAAGGCGGAAGAGATCCCGCGCCATTTCCGGCAGGCTTTCGTCTTCGAGCACACGTTTGATGAGTGCCGCGACGTTCTGCTGGCCGGCGGGCCCGACGATACCAAACTCAGCCGCATAGCTCCTGAAAGCATTGGAGAGCTGCGACTTCACGCTGACCAGGCGTTCCCGCACAGTCATCAACATGCAAGCCGCTTGCCGTTCCTTCGACTTCACCGGTACGAACCGCATGCTGGGCCGGGTAACCGCCTCGCACAGTGCCTCGGCGTCGGCCGCGTCGTTCTTGCCGCGCTTCACGTAAGCCTTCACGTATTGAGGAGGGATCAGCTTTACCTCGTGTCCGAAAGATTGGAGCAGGCGCCCCCAATGGTGCGAGCTGCCGCAAGACTCTATGGCGACGAGAACCGGCGGAAGCCGCTCGAAGTAGCGGATCATCTCAGCTCGCCGAAATTGGCGCCGGACAACCACTACCTCATTTTCATCAACACCGTGAAGCTGGAACACCGACTTCGAGGTATCCATGCCGATACGAACGGGAATATTCATTAGACTTTCCTCTCATCTTTCTGTGACGCCGAGAGCGCCATCAAACCGTGGGGATGAGAGGCCGTCCACACCAGCACATCGGTCAGGCTTCGGTCCGAGGGTGGCGCGGGTCCCAGGCTAATTGTAGCAGAGTCGCGGAGGGACGCCGGCCCGCCTTTGCGCATTTGCGGCAGCGCAGCCGGCTGGCGAGATCGTGCACGAATGTGGTCGGCGGATGCTTCATCGCCGCGAGGTCAACGTCGCTCGGCGTCTTGCAGCGTGCGCACTGGATCTCCAGCCAAGGGAAGCCTCCATTCACCGCTTGGTCGATGGTAGGCGACGGATCTATTGGTTCGCCGTCTGACCACATCCGCTCGTTCCAGCTTTCGCAAAGCAGCTTGTCGGCCTGCTGGATAAGCGCTTCTCCTTTCGCCCGCGTCTCCGCCGACCGGGTAGCCAGGATGTTGGCCATTGCCCGCGCCTTGCCGAGCTCTTTCGCCAGAGCCTTGCGGTCGCCGCCCGACAGCGGCGTAGGGTGATACTTCGAGGCCATCCGGACATCCAGGCGCAAGAGATCGGATCGGCGATATGGAAGCGGGCTAAGGCGTCTCGAACGCCGGCCAGCACATCGGTCAGGCTTCGGTCCGAGGGTGGCGCGGGTCCCAGGCTAATTGTAGCAGAGTCGCGGAGGGACGCCGGCCCGCCTTTGCGCATTTGCGGCAGCGCAGCCGGCTGGCGAGATCGTGCACGAATGTGGTCGGCGGATGCTTCATCGCCGCGAGGTCAACGTCGCTCGGCGTCTTGCAGCGTGCGCACTGGATCTCCAGCCAAGGGAAGCCTCCATTCACCGCTTGGTCGATGGTAGGCGACGGATCTATTGGTTCGCCGTCTGACCACATCCGCTCGTTCCAGCTTTCGCAAAGCAGCTTGTCGGCCTGCTGGATAAGCGCTTCTCCTTTCGCCCGCGTCTCCGCCGACCGGGTAGCCAGGATGTTGGCCATTGCCCGCGCCTTGCCGAGCTCTTTCGCCAGAGCCTTGCGGTCGCCGCCCGACAGCGGCGTAGGGTGATACTTCGAGGCCATCCGGACATCCAGGCGCAAGAGATCGGATCGGCGATATGGAAGCGGGCTAAGGCGTCTCGAACGCCGGCCAGCACCCGTCTTCTTCGTGTCTTCCGGTGCGCTGCTGGCAGGTGTTGTCGATCAGTCGCTGCGCGACGTCCTTCCAGACCGCGTTGCCGCCATACAATCGGACGGCATCGGCGGTCTGGATTTCCACGGTTCGCTCGCAGCGGCGGCAGGAGATGCGCAGGATGTGGCGTTGAATTTCCGAAAGACGTCGCTGCCGCATCTGGGCCCCGGCAGCCA
Organism: Bradyrhizobium sp. MI1.7; assembly: GCF_055811795.1. Lineage (NCBI taxonomy): Bacteria > Pseudomonadati > Pseudomonadota > Alphaproteobacteria > Hyphomicrobiales > Nitrobacteraceae > Bradyrhizobium > Bradyrhizobium sp. MI1.7. Next base: position 32,922 of record NZ_JBVVPO010000076.1, on the reverse strand, counting down.
CGGCGCGCGGGTCTTTGAGGATCGATTCCCAGTAATGGCGGGGAGTGGCGCATCTGGAGCCGTAGCGGGGAGAGCTGGCCTGCGGGCGGCTTGAGCGGCCAGCTTTTCCATCTGCTTTGGCGTCGGCATGCGCCAGCTCGCGGGTCGATCGGTCATTTTCGAATTAGAACATAAAGAGAACAAAAGTCGAGTCCGCTCCGGCCCGCGTCGAGAAAAATCGTCGTGGGGGGAAGGGGCGCGGTGGCGGAACCAAGCTGGGTGGATCGTCTTGATTCCGGCATCAGTATCGGAGTTCCCCCAATGGCCCCCCGCGCTAACTGGAAAGGCTTCCTGCGTCTTTCCCTCGTCACCTGTCCGGTCGCGCTCTATCCGGCCACATCGGAATCCGAAAAAGTCTCCTTCAACCAGCTCAACCGAAAGACCGGCCACCGGATCAAATACGCCAAGGTCGACGCCGATACCGGCGAGGAGGTCGACAACGAGGATATCGTCAACGGCTACAAGGTCGACATCGACACCTTCATCGAAGTGACGAAGGAGGAGCTCGAGAACAACGTCGCGCTGGAATCGACGCGAACCATCGAGATCGACGAGTTCGTCGACCGCAGCGAGATCGATCCGCGATATCTCATCCGTCCTTATTATCTGCGCCCTGACGGCAAAGTTGGGCACGATGCCTTCGCGGTCATTCGCGAAACGATCCGCGAGATGAACAAGGTCGCGATCGGTCGGGTGGTGCTGACCAATCGCGAACACATCATCGCGCTCGAGCCGCTCGACAAAGGGCTGATGGAACGCTGCTGCGTTATCCCAACGAAGTCCGTTCCGCGGATGAGTATTTCGACGACATCCAGGACGTCAAAGTCACCAAGGACATGCTCGATCTCGCCAGGCAAATCGTCAACCAGAAGGCGGGACATTTCGAGGCGGACAAGTTCGAAGACCAGTACGAAACCGCTCTCATCGAGCTCATCAACCAGAAGCGCGCCGGCAAACCCATCACCGCGAAGCGCGACCCCGCGGCGAGAACGTGGTCGATCTGATGGAAGCACTGCGCAAGAGCATCGGACGAGAGGGGGCCGCGGCAGAGGCATCCAAGAAATCAGGAAAAAAGCCGCGCAAGGCGGCCGCCGGGCAGAAGGAAATGCTGATGCCGATCGCAGGCAAAAAGCCGGCGAAAGAGGCCGCGGCGAAGAAGCCGGCGGCCAAGCCGCAGCGGAAGTCGGCTTAGGTATCTCGTGAGGCATTCGGTGACGCCGGACGGCCACTGTTTTGTTGTTCGCGGCAGGCTCTGGCGGAGGGCAAATCACACTCTCGAGATGTCACGCGAGATCATTTCGTCGACAGGCTAATGGTGGCCCGGCGGGCGGTGCGCGATGCCAGGAAGGGCGACAGACGGCGAAGCCGAAGCAACGGGGCATAGGGCCGTGGACGAGGTTAAGCGGGCGCTCGGCTAGCGCGGCTAGCATGCCATCGCCATTTCTCCGTCGCCGGCATGACGTATTGGCCTTGCTCGGGATGAACACACCCCTTGGTTCCCTCTGAGGCAGATGGACGCGGTGTCAGTGGCGACGCGGAAGTGAAAGCGGGCCAGTTCCTTCGAGAGGGCGTTGCGCAGCCGATGAGGCGGTATAGGTACTTCAGACAATCGCCACAAAATTCACCGACACGCTTCCCTACAGACAGTCTTCACGAAGGGCGTTATGTCCCAGTATTCACTAGACGTATTGCGTCAACGCTACATCGTCGAGAAAAGACCGCTCGAGGCCAGCGTGGAGCAGATCTTGCGTGCCGACAGCCGCGCGGGAGCGCGTGCCATCCTGGCTGCAATCGATAAACGTCGCTTCGAAAATCGGTCCGAAGGGCAGCGCCTCCGCAAGATGCTCCGCTTCGAGACCTCGCTCTGGGAGAGCGGCCATTTTGCCGTGGCAGGTGTGGACGAGGCGGGAATGAGCCCTCTCGCCGGGCCCGTGTCCGCTGGAGCCGTGATCCTTAAACCAGGCACGCGGATAGTCGGGATCGACGACTCGAAAAAACTCGACGCCGCGGCTCTCGAAGAACTCGCGAAGGAAATCAAGGAAAAGGCAGAGAGTTGGTGCGTAGCATTCGTCGAGGTCGAGGAGATCGACGCAATCAACATCTATTGGGCAGGCATCCAGGCGATGCAGCGGGCGGTCCGGGGGCTAGGGTTGACGCCGCAGCACTTGCTGATCGATGCGAAGCGGTTGAAGGAAATCGACATCCCTCAGCAGGCAACTATTAAGGGCGATGCCAAGTCCGCCAGCATCGCGGCCGCCTCCATCCTCGCGAAAGTCGAGCGCGACAGGGTCATGCGGGCGCTCGACGTGCGTCACCCCGGCTACGGATTCGCAGATCACAAGGGCTACCCGGTGCCGGCTCATTATGAGGCGCTCGCCAGCCTTGGCGCATGCGCAGCTCACCGGCGATCGTTCGGACCGGTACGCAAGGCTCTCGGGTTGCCGCCCCTGCCGCCGTGGCCTTCGACATCCGAGCGCGAAGCCGGCTGAATTCTAAGTCGTATGCTTCGTCACAAGCGCATTATTTTCGCGACCGGCTCCTTTCGCGAACAACGTCCTTCGCGTTTTTGTCAGACCGCAGCCCGAGATAGACCGGCTGGCGCAGCTCGCCCTTGCTGGTCCACTCCGCGAACTTCACTTCTGCGACCAATGCAGGGCGTACCCAGGTCGTGACCTGCTCATCCTTCACCTTGGCAGGGAACGGCGACTTGGCGGTCTTGAGCTTCACGAGCTTTAGCCTCATGGCGCAGGGCGTTCTGAAGCAACTGGAAATGGGATACGCCGTCCTTTCCGATCGCAACCAGCTCGCCATCGATGACAGCGTCCGCCTTCACGCCTTCAAGTGCTTTCGCGACCTCGACATAGGAGTGGCTGATGATCTTCCCGTTGCGACTGTAGAGTGCGACCCGACCACCCCGGATTTCCGCGACCATGCGAAAACCATCGAATTTGTCCTCGAAGACCCAATTGGGATCGTCGAAGGCCGAATCTGTCAGAGTGGCCAGCATGGGCTGCAGGCGGCGAGGCAGATTTGATTTTCGAGCCATGGCTGGACGACGGGAAGAGAGATGGGCAGGAACGAGTGGAATGTATCGTGAGTTCCGTGCGACACTTGAAGAAGATGGTTCAAAAAGCCAGGGCGTGCAACGTCACCGGGTGCGTTGCCTGCGCTCTGAGCGGCCTTTGAGACAATTCTGCTCGCCAATTCGATGCTGTACTTGGGGCGAAGTTTAACATTCCTGAATCCACAAGTCGGCAAGACCGGTTAGGATGGGGTTTTCCCTCTTGGGGGCACCTCATGTCGCAGGCGCACCGCGCTCGAACGGAAGCGTGGTCCAGGGCGCGCCTCACACGCGGCACCGAAAACCGTCGCTGATTGAAGCTCCGCGACAATCAGACTTCAACAAAACTCTTGCGCGACAATCTGCGCGGCAATCATCTCTCCGCCGCGACACTGTCGCCATCCAGATTGCCGCGCCTTCCCATCCAGATCGACGCGCTACACAGACGCTCGTAACTTGGAGCCGCTGGCAGCCGATTACTCATTGTCCGACCGAGCGCCGTGCCGACAGATTGGCCTTGAGCAGGTCTTGTCTGCTGGAAGACTGGGGGCTGATAAGTGATACGCGCTTCGGTGCCGCGGCAAGGTCGACGCGTTGAGCTGTTCCAGCTGATCTCGGATGCCGATAAGTCGCGGGCGCACCGCTCCAGCTCTCTTTTGAGCTCAACGCTGATTCAGGCAGGTGTGAGTTTGGGCGTGCGTTCGAGGGCTGTCGGTTGCGAAATCTTTAGTCCTCGTCAGCTACAGTGACACGATTCATTCCGGCCCCAGATCTCGCGGGACTGTTGAAAGGGGGGCTTCGCGGGATGTGACGGTTTTATCTGAGCGGTCCGTAGAGCTTCATTCGAATATCCGCATCATTTGCTCATGTGGGGTCGTCCTGGCCAATGAGCCGCTTCTCGTAAAAGATCACTGCATATCCGTGCAACGTCCCTTCCTTGCGGCGAACATAGCCAGCGGTCTCGTAAAGTCTCTGAGCCCCTGCTTGGATCGTTGTTGTGTCGAGCATTATCCACTTGACACCGAGAGCAACAGCTCGCGACTCCAATTCACGAAGAATCCTCCTTCCAAGCCCTCGTCGCTGAAAGTCGGGATCGACTCGCATACGTTTAACTTCTGCGACATCGTCATCGACACGTTTCAGCGCACCCATGGCAGCGAGTTGGGGACCAATATAGGCAACTACGAAGTCTCCGCCCGACCCGATGTATACTGCGCCGATACTGCGTAAATCATCCTCCCAGGTCCCTTCCGGGCCACACACACCAACATGCTGCGATGCGCTTCTGTGCAGATGCCATACACCATCGCTATCCCCGGACTCGAACCGACGAACGATCAGTTCGTCTTGAGACATCGATTATCACCTCTCGACGGGCGTCGAACACCGCGCCTATGGCATCGTTTCTGTTTAGCCAAGCAGGACCACCGTCAGCTTACCGACCCGCCTCTGTCAACAGTCGCTGAGAAAGGACAGCCTCAACATTCTCCGATACCTCAACGCCGACGATTGGACGACCCGGCTCGACGGTATATTTTAACGCCGTACTTCGGTGCATCAGGGTAAACCGATCCAGCGCACAAATGCAGGACGCGCGCAGCCTTCCGATTTCGTCGCCGTGATGCTCCACTACTGGCGAAATCGTCGCAAGCCTGGGAAACTCCCCTTTCCCTTCTAGCCAACTCGGCTTGATCGGTGCACTCCCGTTGTCTGACGAGAGCCAGCGGAATACCTCGTGAATGCACCTCTGCGGATAATATTCGGAAAGCCGATATAGATCACTATAGAATTGCGGTTTCTGGTGGAAGAGTTCTTCACCTAGTAGTAGCACCGACACTGCCACGATCCGGGCCGAGAAGCGGCCGCTTGGACCAAGCGTATTCTTGTAAGGATTTTTTCCGTAAAACACACGAAATTGGCCAAATAGGTCCGGTGACATATGTTCATAAAAGCGCGTCAGAATATAGTTTGCTGACTCAAGGCGCGCCAAGCAAAGCGCAAGACATTGCCCCGCATCCACCTCGGCCGCATCACGCAAGTCAAGGAGAGCGTCCATTGCTGACTGCAATTCGCTCTCGATGATCTGATGGCCTAAGCAAAAATCTCGTTCCTCGACCCCGGCCGCGCCGAGGCAGTATACGCGTGGATCGTTCTGCAACGGATTCGTAAGGATCATATCTTCATAGGAGAGGACCTCGATGCCGGGTTGCCGGTCACAACTTGATCGCGCAAGGCGGCTCAGTGCCTCTCCCACCGTCAGCTCCGCGTCCGGGGGGTGAAGGCCGGCAAACGCAGACATCTGATAAGCACAATTTACGAGATATTGGATATCTGTCTTAGCGATCTCGAAGTCGGACTGCGGAAGACTTCGCAGCAACGCATCATAGTCACTCGCGGCGATCATCGCGTGGACGCTGCGTCCAAGCGCCTTAACCGCTTCATCTGGTCGTTCACTGCATTTGATTTCCGCAATGCAGTGCGGCAGTTCATCGGTGACAAAATTGCTGACCAGCCCAAGCGGGCGTTCTCGCTGCCGCCGATCAATACTATCGGCCAGATGCAAAAATATGTCGTGCCCTTCGCAAGGCGAGCTTTGCGGAGTGGAAACGGAAAAAGGAGTGACCATAAACGAGCCCGCCCGCGGCTTCATCGAAATGCAACTTGCATTTCGGTACTTGATCCGTATCGAGCGGCCGGTGAGTAATCATGCTTTTCGAGCAGATCAGTTCGTTTGTCTGCTATCCTACTGTCGTTATACGCGACCTGCTCAAGTATATTGTTCGAGAAGAATAGCAGCGATACCGCGCCCGAATTGATGGTGCCGGCGGCAGTTAACGAAAGCAGGCCGTCATTTGAAATGCAGATGAGGCCTGCCTCATTCAACTTTTCCAGCTCGCGGCCAAAGCATTTCTCAATCGACACCCCAAACTCCCGCTCGAAGCGGGAGAGCGACACTCCACTGCTTCGCAGGGCAAACATTACTGTTCTGCGCATGAGATCATCTTGCGACAGGACAACACCCTTCCACACTGGCTTCTCGCCAGCCTCGACCCTATATAGATAACGATCTAAATCTGCCTCGTTATAGAACTGGCACTGGCTCATGTAGCCAAATCCGGCAACCCCAAACGGAACCAGATTATTGTCGTTCCAGGAATCGTATTTGCGGCGCTGTTGAACCGAGTGTGGCTGCGACTGCTTACTCCAGTAGAAAATCGGCCCGTGACGATAGCCCAGTGTCGTGAGGATGTGCTCGGCCATAAAATGCATGATAATGCGCTCCTTAGCCCCGGCGAATTGATATCGTCCCTGAGCCAAATGGCGGGCCACGGGGTCTGTAGATTTGAACATCAAGGGGAATACATTGAACTTCTCTATCCCCAAATCTAGTAAGCCGATGAGTGAGTCGTACCAGCTACGGAGCGTTTGCTGCGGCAATCCATACATGAGGTCGAGCGAGAGATTCTCAACGCCCATCTCATTCAGCAATCTTACGAGTTGTACTACCTCGTCCACGCGGTGTCCGCGGTTTAGTATGCGTAAAATGCTCGGATCTAGACTCTGAACGCCCAATACAAAGCGGTTTACGCCGGATCTGAGCAGTGTCGATATGCGATCTGCAGCATCCACTTGCTTTGCAAGAGAGGGATGTAATTCGAAGCTCACCTCCGACTTAGACAGATCAAAGCGCCGGCCAATCATACCAAATAGCGTTTTGAGTTGACTGTTGGTCAGGAACGAGGGGGTACCGCCTCCGAAGAAAGCAGTCTCAACAGCTCTGTCAGCCAGTGCCGCGTCCGACCAACTCATCTCTTTATCTAAGGCCGCCAGATAGCGCTCCACTCGCTCGGGAGATGGATGGATTTCTTTGGCGAAGTGGCAAAAGGTGCAATGCTGATCACAGAAGGGGACGTGAAAGTAGAGATCAATTGACGGCGTAACCTGAAGCAACAAGTTTTCGGCATCTAGATCGCCCATTGCCTTGAGAGGCGGATATGTGCCGACGAGATAATCGTTGTGCGTGTCAAGGTGCAAATTCCGTGACCTCAACATGTCGAGGTTAATGTCGTAGGATCGGTCGATCGCGAATTCCAAGGCTTCGGAATAGGTCGGGGCGCGCATTTTGTTGAACTCCTCTAGCTTTCGTGTGAAGCAAGGGGCGATGGCACCTCCGTCCCTCGCTTCACATTCCGCTCTTCAGCTCGGGCTCGATACCGTAGCCATGCGTTTCGATAAAAGGCGCGGGGTTGTCGGCTCCCCCTCGAGGCAACCACCGTAGATCAGAACACGGGCCGCCATCCGCTCGGCTACACGCGAGGGTCGATTATGGTTCGGCGAGGAAGACAGATGCCGTGGCCCACGCGAATGCCCCCTCGGGCGTTGCTAAACGGCACCGAGGAAGACTTCAGGCGGAGAGGGTGCGAATACTCCTCGAGAAAATGGTGCTCGACCTCGGAGATAGCCACCCGCGGGGCAACGCGGCAAAGCTTTAAGCCGGACGTAGGCAACAGCGCAATGTCCATGGCATTTTCGATCAATCGAGCAAGCTTCATTTGAACTCCTGGGTCAGCGACAGCAAGGCCGTGATGGTCGTACAGAATCTTTGCGGTGTCCCAGCAATCCACGTGCCACCAAAGCCGCTTGCGAGCCTCGCTTGAAGAGGGCAAAACCATATTCTTCGGCGCAACGGCGGGATACTCGCGCCTCAGTGTCTGGTCCCCGACATTAACGTCTTCAGCCGGACACGGCTGAACACGACAAACGCGGAATGTTGAATGATGATGGAGGCCTCTCATGTTCAATCGCGAACATCTGCACGCGGCGCCGCGTCGTCAAGATCACCGGCATCGCCTTGACTGGGTGTCGACACCCCGGCGTCCCCCCCCGTTGTCAGGAAGGCACAGCCGCTCATCGAGAAGGTCTGGAGGCACTGCGAGGACAAAGGTTCGCGGGGCCGGACGGTTAAACTGAGGGGCAGGTTCAACGATCTCGAGATCATCACGCGGAGCAGGACCGGACGCGTCCCGATTTCGAGCCGCTGCGAGCTCGAAACTTGTCGCTCGTCTTCCTTCAAACGAGATACCCGCTCCAAAGCCGATCCGCCTTCTTGTCTTCACGCCAGGGCGAACCGTAGGCCGAGCTGCAGCTCGGCCTACCAATTTGAGTCCGCATCGATCAGAATCAAGACCGCGGTACATCAGTAGAGCGCGAGCCCTCGTGCGCAACGCGGCAGAGTTTACCTCAACTGCGGGAATCCCAAGGTCGAAAGACTTACGGTAGGATAGGCGTCCATGTTTGAACACCCCACGACCGCTCTATCGCAAGCGGTACTTGACGAGGTCTGCCAGACGCTTCCGCGCAAGGGGAGCGGCGCTGGTTTGGCCTCCGAGATCGTCGAAGCCGCAAAGACCGACGAAACAACGCCGAAGCTGCTGCGGCATATAGGGCGTAAAGCCCTGGCCCGAGCGTCGATCATGTGGCGTTGATCGGGCGAGGTGCGGAGTGAACTTCCAGGTCACAGTCTTGAAGATCCTGGTGAGTTACCCCCAAGGATTTGCCGTGATGGCGGGCCTCAAGCGGGACATGGCAATCCTCGCGACCAGCGGCCCGGAATGGGCCGAGCGCACCAAACGGCTGGCCGCGCGCGTTCCCGGGCTGGACATTTTTTCGGACGGCCTCGTTGAGCGCCAAAACGGCGGTTGGAGAATCACGGTGAGAGGGCGAGTTGTGCTCGAGACCATGGAGGCGCGCCGAGGCCAAGACGAGCCGACGGAGAAGGTCCCAGTCGAAACGGCCGGGCCGGTGCCATCGGTGCCCAGCCCTCGGAACGAGCGAACCGCTGACGCGAGCGCTTCCAGCGTCGCCGCGAAGCCCGCGAACGCGCGCGAGCGCATGCATCTTGAGGAGCAGCCGCCGAGTTCTCCCAGCGGCTCAGAAAGTCAGGTCGTTGACTCGCCTGTGGCGCACACGAACAGGTCCCCTGGGTAGGGGGTGTGGGAGCGAATTGGACTATGTCCGCCAGCAGCGGCGAAGCGCATCTCCATCCGGCAGCGCGACCCGCGCGTCAAACCGAACCGGTGCCTTTGGCGTACCGTGCGGCACGAGCGCTGGTGCTGTTACGGTTGCGGAGTTCCGGATGCCCAACTGGCCCCGTCAGCGTCCAACCATGACCCCGGCCTACTGCTGATTTCGTCCAGACCAGTACTGACTTGCGATGGAATAGCTGGGGTCAGCGTTCGACGCACGGGGTGAAGTTGCTCTCCGATTCTACAATGTGACGCTTGCCAACACGCTCGACTATCTGGGATCGCTGAGGTCGTAAGAGCGGCAATGTGTGGGTGAGAGATGGGTTATTGTTCGATCTGGCATCGTCAAGCCTCGAGCAGTCCACCGGTGACGACTACAGGCGCCTGGAATGCCGCGAGTGCGGCAGGTACCGGATTACGGGTTCGGTATTGCAGATGCTGGACTCGCGACTGAGTTGAGCCATGCGACGCGTGCGATGTCGAAGGCGGAGTTCGAATCGCCGAGATAAACTCGTTCAACATGGACGACATGATCAAGGTTTTACAGACGCTGTGCGGTGATCTTCGCCGATCATGATTTGTGCATTCCAAAAAAACCGTAGCTTCGTAAGATTGGCAACAGCTCATGAAGGTTGTTAATCGTGTAGTCTGGATGCGCCGCTTGCAGGCGCGCCTCGGAAACAAATCCCCCGGTAATGGCTATACTTATCAGTCCGAGATTCCGTGCAATATCCGTTTCGATCGGCATATCGCCGATGATGAAAGTTGACGCTGGTTTCAAGTTGTTCTTCTGCATGTATAGACGAAGTCGCTCTCCTTTGCTTGTCGATTTGTATTGCGTGTCGCGGCTTTCGAACGCGAGCACATCGTCGATGCAGTCATTGATTCCAAGTCTTCTCAATTGGTAGCGCAGAGGGTCGACTATATGGTTGCTCACGATGATGGACGAAGCCCCTTCTCGGCGCGCCAACTCCAAGACTCTGCGCGCGCCCTCGCGTAGATCGGCTCTGCCCGCAAGAGCCTCATAGGCGTCGTGAAACATTGCACTCCCATCGCGATCCACCGTCGCAAGCTCGTCTCGCGATAGTCCGAGGCTGCGATAAAGAAGAGACAGCGGAACGTCGCAATGTTCCCGAAGCGTCTTCATGTCGATCGTTGTACGACCAAAGCGATCTAGAATTGCATTGGTGGTTTCGAGCAGTGCGTATGCATCATCGAGCAACGTTCCATTCCAATCGAAGACGAGAACCGGTTTCATGATCTGACCTTAAGCATAGATTCCGTGCGGGTGCCACCGTCGTTCGCCACGTATAGTAGCACCGAACTACTACGGCATGGGCATCGACACACTAGATGAGTTGAAATGCTGGCGAGAATGGAGATGATTGACGCCCGCGATCAATCGAGCAAGTTTCATTTGGACTCCTGGGCCGGCGACTGCGAGGCCGTCATGATCGTACGGGCTCTTTTCGGTGTCCCAGCAATCCACGTGCCACCAAAGCCATTTGCGAGCCCCGCTTGAAGAGGGCAAAACCATGTTCTTCGGCTCAGGCGACGGAATACTCGCGCGTTAGTGTCTGGTCTCCGACATTAACGTCTTCAGCCGGATACGGCTGAACACGACAACGCGAAATGTTGAGTATGAAGGAGGCGCCATTCGCAAGTGTTCGCGGGCGGCGCTCCATGGAGACGGGGCCTTTGCGCTGAAGACGCTCCGGTTGGCATGGGGAAGTCGGGCTTCAGCAGGCGACTGCCTGAGCAACACGCGATTTGAGGACCGCGAAGCGATCTTTCGTGGCGAGCACTCGCGGTCCTTGGCAGACTCGAGCTTCGCTGAATGCGCCTCAGGTCCGCTCATCATCCGGCTTGGGGACGCGGCCCTTGGCATCGCACTTATGTCAACGGTTACATCCAACGCACGGGCAGGGCGAAGAGGCTAAAGCCCTCGCACAATTCCCGCCAGAATATCTGCCCGCTTAAGACATTTTCGACCGTAGCAGCGCAGAAGCTGCATCGCGTGTCGCGCACGTTACGTCATCTAAAAGCGCACGTTCCTGCGACCTACGGTGATCGCGAATCGCTTCGCAAGACTAGGTGGCCGACAGTTGACGAAAGCAACAGGGGCTCAGACAGAAGAAGTTGAGCTGCTGCAAGAACACGCAAGGCTTAGAAATATGATCTAACCTGGGCATCTCCCTGCCGGGTTAACTTTGTAACTGGCCGCCCGGCAGCGCTCCTGGCAGCCTTATTGTGTTCCGGCTTGTGGACCGTGGAGGATGGTGCGCGTCAAGACTTCGACCCGTTCGGCAATTTGGCGAATTCGCCTCGCCACGTCCTCGACTGCGGTCATGTCCACCGGCTGCGTGCAGGAAATTGAGCTCATCTTCGCGTTAAGGTCCCTCAGCTCAGCCTTGCAGCGATCTAACTCCGCGTTGAGCATCGTAACTTCATTCATCGCCGTTGCCCGTATTGCCGTTGCTTCCGAGAAGATGTTTGTTCGGAGCATGCACCTGATTGCAATCTTTGTCGCGCTCGCGTGGTTCCACATGGGTAGGGCATCTCGAAAGGCACAGAACGGCCAACCCAAACACCGACCGGGTCGTTCACGCGCACAGCTGCAAATGGAGTCCCCATAGCCAATTTATATAAAGGAATGAATTTCAATGGCACGCGCATGCGTTCCTCTCAGCAAAGCCCGGGCGACCGGCCGCACTCGCAAGAATCCAAAACGATTTTCGGGCCGCAAAGAGCCAAACGGCTTGGGTCCGTTAGGCGAACCGCCGAAATGCTTAGGCAAACCGCACGAGCGCGAGGCGCGGCGAACGCTGTCTGATGACCTTCGATGGTTCAACCCGGAGCCACCGGACGCTAGTGGCAATGGCAAGTGGGCTGGTTGCGCGGCAAATCGGAGGCGAAGACGTTTGCGAAAGCTCTGAATCTTCTCAGAATGATGCTGAATTCCATTGGCGGCTCGCTGTCCGATGCATCGAAAGTAATGATGCCGGAAGTGGAAGATGCTGAAGACCCGGCCGCGAAATACTTCTAGCTCATTCTCAAGTACTCTCGCCTGAATGGGCATCTCCAAACAAGAGTGTAGAAGCCCGGCTGAACCGGACTTCCGCTGTTGTCGGTCGCTCACTTCGGATTGTGATCTGCCCATACGATCAGACGCCATCGAATGGTGCTTGTGCTGACGTATGCGCATGATTGCTTTGCGGAGGCAATGTGTGGCCTGCTGCAATTCCGATTTCGCGATGACAGCCCGTGCATCGGTAGAGAGCGGCAAAGGGAGCCGCGACTCCCGGCCCCTGATCCTGATCGAAACAGTCGCTGTTAGATTGCGGTAGGTAGTTGGCGTTCTTATAGGTAGCCATTCGACTTCTGTCACTAGAGTAAAGCCGGACTTGACCTCTCGGGGCTTACCGAATCTAATGCTGTTGCTGCTAACATCAGCGTTTGGCCCGCAGTCCGCAGCGTTGCGCGGGCAATCGGGGCCGCCAGTCGCAAGCTGGCGGTTCTCCCCGATTCGTTACGAGCAGTGGAACACGTTTCCCGGCGTGCAACCGCAAATAGCAGAACCTTACGCCGGCTATTCACAGCTTCCTGTGGACAACCTCATTATTCGGAAGAGATTTCGCCGCGCACCGCACGCGCTCGGCGCATGGATTAATTATGACACCCCAACAGAAAGCCGCGCTGGCATCTAGCACTACGATGCCGGGATAAAGCAGGGAGGCGAAGTTGCCCTGTCCATCATAAGGGAGTTTCCAGACGGGTTCAGCGAAACGAAATGACGCAGAACTCGCCTCACAGGCTGGTGCTTCCCTTTCGACCGCCGTGACGGCAACTCATGAGCGCTTCCAGTTTGGAGTGGGCCTTCGCGCTGGTGTCTCGCGATATCGAGAAACCCTTTTAAAGTGCGGCTTCGGTCACTGCCGGCTTTTGCGTTGAGCGCGTCTTCATCGAGCGATCCGTCGGGGAGATGATCCGCCTCCACGGTGCGGACTGGCATTCGGCGGAGAACCGACAGCTCGAGTCATGAACGTCACCCGTCGCAAGCTCGTCGTTTCACCATCCGATTGTCTACCCGAGGTATGCTAAGTTCCATGACGGCGCCCTTGAACACATCATAACAACATCACGAGGACCGGCATGCTTCGAGCGAGGGCAGCTTGTGAAGCCAACCGGGTTGCTGGGGTGATCAGAACCAGGAATCCATCAGGTGAACAAGCTGGGAGCCCGCCGTATAAAACGCCTCCTGCGCTGCACGAAAGCGCTGGGCTTCAACGGCGGTGACCGGCAACGGCAGGTCGTTCTCCGCGATCTGCCCCAATACGTACGAAGCCAAAACACTGCCAAACACAGTGCCTGGTGCGATTCCGCGGCCGTTATAGCCACTGAAACCGATGACTTGGCGGTCCAGCTTGTGAAGCCGGGGCAAGTTGTCGGAGGTCATTCCAATCATGCCAAACCAGCCGGTTTCAAACTGGACGCCCCGAAGTCCTGGAAAAAGCTTGTGCAACGATCTTTGGGCCCAAGCGCGGTGAATAGATCGCCCAATCCCCTCAAGCGCACCAACACTGCCAAACACGAGTCGCCCGGAGCGATCGAGACGAAACGAAGAGAGGACTTCTCGAGTGTCCCACACACCCTGCCGCTCAGGCAGGATCGACTTTCTCAGATCATCGGGCAGACATGGCGTGCCAAAGTTGAAATAGGGCAGTTGAATCTGTTCCTGCCGTACCTCAGACCAAAGTCCCTTGCTATAAGCGTCCGTCGCGACGACCACCCAGTCGGCCTCTACAGATCCGCTTTCGGTGCCGACTCTCCAGCGGAAACCATTCTGTTGCGCCATGACGGCCTCACTATGCGTAAATATCCTGGCTCCCATCGCAAGCGCGGCCCGCGCTAACCCTCGCACATAAGCCAATGGCTGTATGGTGCCGGCGCGCTTATCGAGCAGCGCGCCGGTGTAGTCGCCACCGCCTACTTTGCTGCGTGTTGCCTCCGCATTTAGCACCAGGACGGGCGCTCCACGCTTCTGCCACTGTTCGGCACGGGCCTCAACCTCCTCCAAGCCCTTACGTCCGACCGCACAATGCAAGGTGCCGGCACGTTCGACTTCACATTCGATGTGGTGCTTTTCGATGAGCTCGAATACCGTCTGCGGTCCGCGGCCGAGCTGTTCAAGTAACCGTTCTCCAAAAGGCGCGCGGAGCGCGGCCGGAAGCGACTCAGGCATGAGCCACATGCCCGCATTCACGAGTCCGACGTTCCGCCCGGACCCGCCGAATCCTATTTCAGACGCCTCCAAAAGCGCAACACGCGCTCCACCTTCAGCTAGATGAAGTGCCGCCGACAGCCCGGTATATCCACCGCCAATCACGACGATATCCGCTGCAATTTCATCAGTAAGTGGAGCAGTTTGTGGCGCTGGTGGCGCAGTCAGCACCCACAGTCCGTGTGATCGTCGATTGTTTCGCATCCGCCAATCCTCTTACAAGTAGCTTCTTGATCGACCCGAGCTCCAGCAGCCATCGTGAATACCGCTAAGTTCTGGCGGACCTCTCTAGTATCCAAGCGGACCTCCCTAGTATCCAACACTGACGTGCCAGCGCCACACCGGCAGGCAAATCGCAGGCCAAAAGGGCAGTTCGTCATCACCCCGAAGATCAGGCCGAGCTACTAAGTTGTTGATCTGTTGAGGGCACGCGCAGCACCCACGCGGCGGTGCGCCGGAGCTCCGACTGCGCGAACAAAGCCAAAGCCCCTCGGCGCTTGCTCTGGAACGCGCCTTTGTGCGAGACAATGGGTCCCAAAAGGGCAGCAAGGGGACCACACCGTGAGAGCCTCTCTTGATGGCGAAATTCGCGACGGCCGCCATCATATGCAGATCCGGGTCTATTTCGAAGATACCGACTCCGGCCAGATTGTTTATCACGCAAATTTCTTGCGCTTCATGGAACGCGGCAGAACGAACTACTTGCGCCTGCTCGGAACGAATCAGCAAGCATTACTCAAAGAAGCCAAGAACGATGCGCCCGGTGTTGCCTTCGTTGTGCGCTCGATGACGATCGATTTTCTAAAACCGGCGGTCTTGGATGACATTCTTGACGTCGTCACAGTCCCGCAAGAGGTGAGGGGCGCGTCGATTGCCTTGCTGCAGGAATGCAGGCGTGGCGACGATCTCCTGGTCACAGCACGTGTACGGGTAGCGTTTATCTCAGCTGGAAAGGCGCAGCGCATCCCGAAGTCGCTGCGGCTCGCTATGGAAGGGCATAGATAAATCTGCCGCCTCATTCACGCGTTTGCCTTGCAGCGCTCCACCGAAATCAAGTCATCATGGCGGCGTAAGTTAAAGCAAATGGGCTGCGGCAAACCCGGGGCGGCTCAATTGCACAGTCCAGCCGAATGAATCAGAAGCCGGCGAAGAACGAAAATAAATCGGACTTCGTCGGCCGCTTTGGTCACAGCGACCACAGCGAAACCCACGTCAAGGATGACGGGCCGATTGGCGACTGGCGCGGCTATCCCGGCGGCGCTGCCGTGGCGAACTTGCGCGATCGCATTTCGCGGCTCTTCTCAAATGGCGGCACCGTCTCCATTGCCCCATGCTCCATCTGGCTGACGGCAGCGAGGCGGATGGTTTCCGGGCTGCGCGCCAACGCTCGGTGCTCTTGCCACTCCGGATAAAAAATCATGGAAGAGGGCGGAACCGAGCGCGATCATTTTCGACGAGATGGTCAAGACGGTCCAGGAGCCGGCCCAATCGAAGGCGGCCGGCGTCGTCCTTGGGTCTGAAAACATCAAAGGCACGTTTGTCGGATTCATTAGAAGGTACAATCTTTATGTTGTTTTCTGGAATGCGGATCAGCACGATCGAGCGATCGTCATTCACCGTCGCTCAAAGAGGATGGATATCGTCGCGGAAATGCCGCTTACGTTCGAGACCGCGCATCGGCTAGCGCTCTTCATGCCGCGTGCCGTGCCGACAACCACATTGCGCCGGATGCGCCGCCAATCGAATGAAGGGCCGCGCGGCGATTTTCGAAGTTGGTCCGGGCCTCCAATAGGCAAAACTGTTTCGTGGGGCGCCCACTTTATGTCAGCGAGTGCCATGATATCAGAATGGCAACCGGTGGCCTGTGGGCTGCCATACCTTACTTCACCGCTTGAACGCGCGAGGATAGTGCCGTGGCTAATGACGTAGAGCTTTTGATCTCGTATTTCGCGCTTTCGGGGCACGTTTACCCGCTGGGGGCCTGCTGAGGTCACTCCATTCCAATTCAAAGGCAGGGTCGAAGGGGCAGCGCGCGCGGGGTTCAACGGGTTCGGTCTTCACTACGAAGACACGATGGTCGCGCAAAGCAAGATTGGTTTTGCGGAAATGAGACGCATTCTTCAAGACAATGGCATCAAATATCTGAAGATTGAATTTCTGCTCGATTGGTACAGGACTGACGAGAAGCGAATGGAATCCGACAAATTCCGTCAGCAAACTGCTCGATGTCTCCGCCGAACTTGGAATGCGGGATATCAAGGTGGGCCCGGGATTCCAAGAAACGCATGCCGATGTGGCGCTCCGCCCATGGTGGCCTCCGTAAGGGGACACTTGGGAATGATCTGCAACGCAGAACCTAACGCAGCGTCCGGTTCACGCATTTCTTTCGGCACGAATGTTGTGACGCAGCTACAGCAATTCGCGCGCACGTTGTTAAGACGCATGAGGCTCGGGGCACTCAAGACATGAGAGTAGAAATGAAGAACTTCTTGCTTACGACTGTGAGCATTGTGGCGCTTGGCGCAATTGCGTCCGCATCCGGTGCAGACCTGGCTGCGCAGCCCGTCCAACCTCTCTACTCCAAAGCTCCGCCGCCTGTCGCGGCTGCAATTTACGACTGGAGCGGCCTCTACGTCGGTGTGAACGGCGGCTTGGGCTCAAGCTCGAATTGCTGGGACTACAATGGTCGCACCCCTGAGGGCTGTCATGATGCGACCGGCATTACCGTCGGCGGGCAGATCGGCTATCGATGGCAGATCGGCCAGATCGTGCTGGGCGTTGAAGGTCAGGGGAACTGGGCTGATCTGAGCGGATCCAACGTCAGCATTGCGTTCGGCGATGTCGACCAGAGCAAGATTGGTGCGTTCGGTACGATGACTGGGCAGATCGGTTATGCGCTCGACACCGTACTGTTTTACGCCAAGGGCGGCGTCGCAGTGGCGAGCAACACGTATCTAGTCAACTCCGCAGTCACGGGCGCGCAGTTCGCGGGCGCTGATAGCAGCCCTTGGGGTGCTACTGTGGGCGCCGGGATCGAAGTCGGTTTCGCGCCGAACTGGTCGGTAAGCGTCGAGTACGACCACTTGTTCATGCGGGATGCCGACGTGAACTTTGTCGTGGCTGCTGGTTCGCTGGGCGGCGACCGCATCCGCCAGGATTTCGATCTTGTGACTGCGCGGCTCAACTATAAGTTCGGCGGCCCGATTCTGCTCAAATATTGATCTGAAGTCGGACTGGTGAATCGAAGGCCCCGGCTAGACCGGGGCCTTTCAGGCATCGCGCGTGCGACGCGACTGGCGGGTGACCGGAAGTCAGGAACAGTTAGCGAAACCGCGGCGAGTTCATCTTCTGAGCTGAAGTTCTAAGTCGATAAAGGACGGCGAGCATGTTCGTTTCATTCTTCCCTCGACCAAAGTTGTTCTTTGCGTCGTCAATTCTTTGGACGGCGTTGGCGATGGCGTTTTGGTATGTATTTGCCGGCAATCTCTTTCCAGCCCCGGAGAAGCCGGTCGGGCTTGCGACGTTCTGGTCGGCCTCGGCGCTGTGGTTTGATCTCTATTTTGCGCTGACCGTTACGGCGTTCGCGGCGGCATGGATGTTATTTGCCCCGCATCCCTGGGCGACGTGGTCCATTCTTGGTTCGGCGTTGATCCTGTTCACCTCTTACTTTCAGGTCCAGGTCTCGGTCGCGATCAACAGCTGGTATGGACCGTTCTATGACATGATCCAGGCTGCGCTTTCGAAGTCGGCGCCGGTCACGGTCGAGCAGTTCTACAGCGAGTTGTCGACCTTTGCCGGCATAGCGCTCGTGGCCGTCGTGGTCGGCGTGATGACGCGATTCTTCGTCAGCCACTACATCTTCCGCTGGCGCACGGCGATGAACGATTTTTATGTCGCCAACTGGCCGCGGCTGCGCACGATCGAAGGCGCCTCCCAGCGGATTCAGGAAGACACCATGCGCTTTGCCAGCACCATGGAAGGTCTAGGCGTCAATCTCATCAGCGCGGTGCTGACACTGGTGGCCTTCCTGCCGGTTCTGGTGAGGTTGTCCAGTAACGTCACCGAGCTGCCTCTGTTCGGCTCGATTTCCTATCCGCTGGTGTTCGCCGCGGTCATCTGGTCGATCCTGGGCACCGGCGTTCTCGCGCTTATTGGCATCCGCCTGCCCGGAATTGAATTTTTCAACCAACGGGTCGAAGCGGCCTATCGCAAGGAGCTCGTGCTCGGCGAGGATGATACGGCGCGTGCCAATGCGCCGACATTGAGCGTACTGTTTAGAGACATTCGCAGGAATTACTTCCGGCTCTATCTGAACTTCATGTACTTCAATATCGGCCGGATCGTCTATCTGCAGACTGACGTCATCTTTCCTTATCTGCTGCTTGCGCCCACAATCATCGCGGGCAGGATCACCCTCGGCGCGATGAACCAGATCCTCAACGCGTTCAAGCAAGTGCGAACCTCGTTTCAGTATCTCGTCAACTCCTGGAGCACGATCGTCGAACTGATCTCGATTTATCAGCGCCTGCGGAGCTTTGAGGCAAAGATCCACGGTGGGCTACTGCCGTCGATCGAGATAAGGAAGCAAGCCACATGATTCCTATAGCTGTAGGGTGTTGACGGACACCTGACCTTCCGTTCCGCGTCAATCGGTCGCAACGCTGCTGAATTGCTTAAGTTGTGAGAAGGGGCACTCGAGAGAATGGCGCTCGGCGTGGAGGAACTTAGCAGCTGCATATCGGAACCCCCGTGACGTGTTGTTGTGGATGACGGCTAGCGCGCTGTTGCAGCGCGCGGACTGAGGCAAAGGGGCGGCGGATGGCTGTAGGGGCCATTACAGCCGCCGCGGGTAAGCTACAAAGCAGCCGCGTCGCGTTCGACCTCCGGTCGACCCAGCGGGTTCATGACACCGAAGACTTGCTCCGAGAAAACAGCCATGAATCTGATTTTCTCCTGGAAATGGGTTCTCAGAGTCCACACCGCCTAGTTCTACAAATAAGTACCACCGTGTCGTAAGTTCGACAGTGTGAGTCAGACACGCCTCAACGGTGTTGTCCCGCGAGCAATCATAATTGTGTCACACATGGCGCCGGACAGTGACTGACTAGCCAGAACGACCATGCGGGATGCTTCAAACTTGATCCGCTCCATGGAATACGGTGCTAAACAGGGGGGTAGGCATTATGTGGGGCGGCGAGCCCTGGTGACCGCCGGATGTGTTGGTGTCCATTCTGGTTCTGGCGGAACGGTAATCGAGCCCAGTGGCACCCAAGCACGTTCTAGCGTCACTGGATCGCGCAGCTGGGCGAAAGTTTCGGTGCGAATATCGAGCCACTCGAACCAGCGATCCTGGACGGCGACAAGCTGGGCTGGCCGGAGCACGCCGAAATTATCTCGAAGAGAAATTCTTATCACCGTAAGCTCAACTGTGAACCGTGCCAGAAGAGTTCAAGATGATGTTGCGTCGTGTTTCAACTACCAGAACCGGGATTTGACAACTCTGAGCCTGCGGACCAATCCGTTTCCGCCGAGCCGGAGCTCTGGCCGTGAACATGACCGCCAGATTGAGCAGCGTGGATTCACAAGCGTGGCTCGCCGACTATAGCAACCGCGCCGCACATCCGGCTCAAAAGGCGCGACGAGCTCCTAAGCTGGAATTGGCGCGATCGGAACAAGCAATCCACTAAGGCTGCCCAATTCACGGCTCGGCGATCCTCACCAAATGCTTTACGAACTTTTGTTGATAGCGTCAGCAAGCGTCGACTTGAAAACCAAAGGACCTATCCGCAGGATGCTTTCTTAAGCCGTCATGCATCCAGAATGAGCGGAGCACGAACTGTCACATTACCGAAACCTAGCTCTTGTACTAAGGCTCGGCCGTCTCCCTTATTCCTCCCGCTCCCTGGAGCGAAGAAGGTTTATTCCGCACGGCTTTCCGGGGGCCACCGGCCAGGCGGGCCGGAGCCGAGGTCGGCCAGATCTCCGTTGTTTTTGGATTAGCGCCATGACACCGAAAACCAAACTATGCGCTTTGTTGCGAGGTGTTCTGGACGATGCGATCGGGATGGTGCCCGAAGCAAACCGGACGTCTTCGTTGAAGGCGTGCCTCGCCGAAAAGGTATTAGCTCTGGCCGCAAAAGGTCACTTGGATCCAACTGTCTTGACGCGTCTCGCGCTACGGAGTCTGCAGGAATCCTGTTGTGGTTGCTACGGGTGCGAACTGCAGAACCCCTTCGAGGTGTGAAGGACCGAGAATGAACTCCAAACCTATTCCCCGCGCTCTGGCGTGGCTGACCGCCTGGGTTTCGGCGGGTTGCAAGGCGACGCGAGATTAGAGGTCTGCCCGGCCATGGAGCTTGCGCCCGGCAGCGATGCCATCTGAGCGCGAGGGTTATGGCGTCCTGGCCGGAGAAACTCGGGTCAGTCCTGCTGTGGATGCCGCCTTGCTTCATCATGAGGTCGCCCGTGTCCGCGGCTTTCACTGACGTCATTGCGCCCCGCCCGCGGCACAGATGGATTTCTCCTCTGTCCGCATCGGCGCTTGGCGCGCGATATCGGCGATGTCGGAGGGCAGGCTGCTCGCCTGCTCGGTTGCCGCTAGTAGCCGAAGCGGGCGAGGCCGAGTGATCCGAAAGATCGGACGGGCCGGTGAGATGTTGGAAAGCCGAGCTGCCTATCGTCCGGGTTCGCGAAGACGCGGATGAGTCGATCTATTATGTCCTCAACGCTTGCAGGCGGACTCTTGCCGTGGCCGCCTCAGCGGAGGCAGCTGTGTTCGACGATCTCGTCTGCCTCGATTGCGACGGCGATGCGCCGCTTACCCTGGCAAGGCGGCAGCCGCAAACCAAGCAGTATCATTCCCGCGGCATCGACGCAGGTTCCGAGCTCGTCGCCCTTGCGACTACCCCTCTCCACGATTACGGCTGACTTTCGGTGTCGAGTGTGCTCAGCGCTGAGCCGGCGGTTCCCCGCGAAGTGCTGAGCTTGCCGTCCGGAGAAGGAGGGGTCGCAGGCCAGCGAAAGGGGCCGGGATCGCGCAGGCGGCGCTTGAATCTCACGTCGGAATTGCCTGAATGGCCGGGCTCTGAGCGGGCCATGCTTCCCTTCAAATGGCCCCGGCTAGGCCGGGGCCATCGACGCAACTAGGGATCAATATTTCAGGAGAATCGGACCGCCAAACTTATAGTTGACCCGTACCGTGATAAGGTCGAGATCCTCGCGGATGCGATCGGCCCCACCAATGTTCCCGCTGAATTTCACCGTGCGGGGTTGGAAGAACAGGTGGTCGTACTCGAAGCCCACCGTCCAGTTCGGTGCGATGCCGTGCTCGAATCCGACCCCCAACACACCGCCCCAAAGAACGTCACTTTTCCTAGCGGCTCCTGCCACGGTCGAGCTGATCTGATGGATGTTGCTCGTGACTGCGGCGCCGCCTTTGCCGTAAAGTACGTTATTCCCAAAGGCATAACCAATCTGCCCCGTCATGAGACCGAACGCGTCAATCTTAGTCTGGTTGGTAGTATCGGAAAACGCGATGCTTTGATTGGACCCGGTCAAATCAGCCCAGTTGCCCTGGCCCTCAACACCCAGCACGATCTGGCCCATCTGCCATCGATAGCCGATCTGGAGGCCCACGCTACCGCCTGTCGGATGATGACAGCCCTCGGGCGTGCTGCCAAGGTACTCCCAACAACTCTCGCCTGAGCTCAGACCACCGTTCACGCCGAAATAGTAAGCACTCCAATCGTAGATTGCAGCCGCGACAGGTCCTGGAGCGGTGGTGTAGAGAGGCCTGATGGGTTGCGCAGGCAGATCAGCACTGAATGCGGGGGCCACCGCAGCAAGCGCCACCGTACTGACTGTCATAAGCAACAAGTTCTTCATTTCTATTTCCATGTCTTGAGTGCCCCCGAGCCGGCTGCGTCTTAACAACGTGCACGCAAATTGCTGTAACTGCATCGCAACATTGGCGCTGGAAGAAATGCGTGAATCAAACGCCGCGTCAGGTTGCGGCGTTGCACATATCTCCAACTCCTTGACATGCCCCTTCGCTTGCGAGCGTAGATCAGCGCGGTGTCCTGCCTCTTGCGCACCCGACAGCTTGACGGCATCGCTCCACGTCGCGACGTAGTAGCGTGGTAGGTCGACGGGGCGCCCGGTAAGTGCGTGTTCCAGCCGTTCGTGATCACGGAGTCCAAGCCATCGTGATCGCCCATTCCAGAGCATCGTGATCACCGTTTCCAGCCGATCGTGATCGCTATTTCAGCGATTGCGATCGGGGGGAACCAGGAGGCGCGCACCGCTGACAGTCTGCAACCCAGCTACCTTGGTCTTTTGCCTAACTCCGACTGCTTCAGCTATGCGAACGCTACAAGCAATGGGCCGGCCCCCTCAAGCCCATCCTGTCCCCAGGTCCATGTCGCCGGCGAGAAGCTGTTCGTCGACTATTCCGGCCAGGCCATGGAGCTGGGTTGACGGAGTACGATACACGCCAGTCCTGCTCCGGCTCCGCGGACGAAACCGTCAAAGCAGGAGCGATCGGTTGGGCTTTCGGTCAGGGGCGGCGCCGACGGAGCAACGAACCCGGAAACTCTCACGCAAATAACCGCACACGTTCTTAATGTGGGTCAGTGGTGTGAGGTCCGCGATAGGATCTCCCGAAATCAGGCTCATAAGTGCCGCGGTTTCGCCCATGGCACAAGTACGGGTCTAATTAGGTTGTGGGCGCGGGGGGGGCGCCGGCCGGGGGGGGTGTTGCACCGGGGGGGGGCGAGGGGGGGTTTGGGGGGGGGGTGGGGCACGGCAACCCCCCCCACGGAAGGG
The DNA here is from genome assembly GCF_055811795.1 of Bradyrhizobium sp. MI1.7. Taxonomy (NCBI): domain Bacteria; kingdom Pseudomonadati; phylum Pseudomonadota; class Alphaproteobacteria; order Hyphomicrobiales; family Nitrobacteraceae; genus Bradyrhizobium; species Bradyrhizobium sp. MI1.7. The sequence goes on along the minus strand of NZ_JBVVPO010000076.1, from coordinate 9,692 downwards.
GGGGGGGGGGGGGGCACACCAACAGATAA
>NZ_JBVVPO010000076.1:0-9653 GCF_055811795.1 Bradyrhizobium sp. MI1.7 | reverse complement strand
GGGGTGTGTGGGCCGCTATCGCATCTCCCCAAATCCGGCTAATACGGGCCGCGGTTCCCCCCTTGCCACAAGTCGGGGTCTAATTCGGTGGGGGGCGCGCCCGCCCCGCGCCCGGGGCTCTATGAGCCAGCTTGTCGAGCCATGCTGTCTCGGCCCTTCGGATCACGATGCCTCGCGCAAGCCATAAAGTGCTCCTCGCCGGGGGCACTCGGAAAACGGGCTCGCCTGTGGCGAGCGTTATCACGGCCCCGTTCCCGCGTACCGCTCAAACACCGGTGTTGTCGCTGCACTCGTCCCGCATGCCCCTTCGGGCCGCTATGCTCGCGGCCGGGCTGACATTTCTCTCGAGGCGAGCTAGGTGAACACTGAAGCTGATCCCGAAGGCGCTGCGGCTCGCCATGAAAGGGACGTAGAAAAATCTGCGCTTGTTCACGCTATCGCCCTCCAGCGCCCCAACGAAATCAAGAACTTGGCATTCTGTTGCGATATCGTCAAACCAGAGTTTTCCGGCATCGTCTATCACGCCAATTATCTCCGCTACATGGAGCGCGGGCGCACCAATCATCTGCGGCTGATGGGCGCCGAGCAGCAGGCGCTGTTCGACCAGGTCGAAACGGAGGGCGCGGGCTTTGCCTTCGTGGTGCGCTCGATGCATCTGGACTTTCTGAAGCCCGCGCGGATGGACGACGTGCTCGACGTCGTGACGTGGCCGGTTGCGGTGAAGGGCGCCTCCATCATGCTGGCGCAGGAGGTGCGGCGGGCTGAGGACGTGCTGGTGAAAGCCGAGGTGCGCGTCGCCTTCATCAGCGGCGGCCGCGCTCAGCCGATCCCGAAATCGATCCGCGCCCTGATGAAGGCCGATCTGATTTCCTGATCGCCCGATAAGTGATCGGCCGATAGGTGATGGCCTATCGACTCCGCCAATTGCGGCGATAAATTGCGGCCCGGACCAACCGATGAGGCCACCATGTCGCGCCCGCCGCTTCCACCCTTCACCCGTGAGACCGCCGCGCAAAAGGCGCGCATGGCCGAGGACGCGTGGAATTCGCGCGATCCGGTGAAAGTCTCGCTCGCCTATACCGAGGACAGCCGCTGGCGCAATCGCTCGGAGGTGTTCCAGGGCCGGGAGGCCATCGTCGCGTTCCTCACCCGCAAATGGGAGAAGGAGCGGGAGTATCGCCTGATCAAGGACCTATGGGCCTTCGACGGCAATCACATCGCGGTGCGCTTCCAGTACGAATGGCATGACGCCAGCGGCCAGTGGTATCGCTCCTACGGCAACGAGCAGTGGGAGTTCGACGAGCACGGGCTGATGCGGCGCCGCGAGGCGTCGATCAACGATATCGCGATTGCCGAGAAGGACCGCCGGTTTCACTGGCCGGCGCCGGGACCGCGGCCGGCGGATGTGCCGGGGCTGGGGACGGATCCGTTCTGAGGTTTGCGGAGATAGTGCAGCGAGCTCGCTGCACCCTCTCCCCTTGTGGGCCTGTTGCGTAATTCGTCAATTGTGATTCCCTAGGGCAAAGCCTTGGAGGGTAGCGATGGCGGTCAAGCGGACGGGACAGCCGAGCTTTGTGGAAGCGCTGATGCCGAAGGGGGCCGGCGCCAATGCGGCGCTGGATCGGCTGGCTGGCCTGGTCAAGTGGTACCGGTTCGAGAAGCTGATCGGCCATTTGCGGGATGAAGGGAGCCCCGGTCGACCAGGCTATCCGGTGCTGGTGCTGTTTCGTGCTGTGCTGTTGCAGTCGCTGTATGGTCTTTCGGAGCGCGAACTCGAGGAAGCGCTGGGCGACCGGTTGTCGTTCAAGCGCTTCGTCGGTTTGAGCCTTGAGGATGCGACGCCCGACCATACGGTCCTGAACCGCTTCCGGAACCAGCTCGTTGAACAAGGCCTGCTGGAGAAGCTGTTTGGCGAATTGGATCGTCAGCTTGAGAATGCTGGCGTGATCCTCAAGCGCGGCACGATGCTGGATGCGACCTTGATCCAGGCAGTCTCGGCTCCGCCCAAGGCGGATCGCCCCTCAAACGACCCTGATGCCCGGTTTGCCAAACGGCAGGGCAAAAGCGGCTCGACCTTCGGTTACAAGGCTCATGTGGGTGTGGACGAAGGATCCGGCTTGATCCGCGCGGTACTGACCACACCGGCCAACATCAACGACACGACACCGGCGGACGCTTTGATTCGCGGCGATGAAGCCGTGGTCTGGGCCGATGCGGCTTACGACACCCATGCCCGACGGGCCCGGCTGAAGGCGGAAGGCAAGAAGCCCCGCATCGCTCGTCGGCCCAACAGACATCACCCGGAACTGCCGCCCAGGCTCAAACGCTACAACCTCCTCATCGCGCGCCGACGAGCCCAGGTCGAAACCACCTTCGCTACTCTCAAACGCCGCATGCGGCTGACCTGCATCCGCTACGTCGGTCTGATCAAGGCGACCGGGCAAGTCCTGCTCGCCTCGATCGCCTTCAACATGAGACGGTGGGCCACGATCGCCGCGTGAGCTGCCCGCTCAGGGCGACAACTACAGATCTTGGCAGGCAATTGCCGGGACCAGGGCACTCGCTCCTGACGTCTTCAGCCTCAAGAGCCGATAACGCAACAGGCCCCTTGTAGGAGAGGGTGGCTCGCCGCGCAGCGGCGAGACGGGTGAGGGGGTCTCCCTCCGCGAGTCCGACTCTTATTGAGTGCGCTGAGGCAACCCCTCATCCGGCGCTTCTCCCGCAAGGGGAGAATTTGCAAGTTGCAGCCTAGTCGCGGCGGGTGCTAGACTTGCGTGTAAGCCCTTGAAATGCCATCTGAAACTAGCAGGCACTATGCTGGCACTAGCAGCCGCTATGCCACCGCTGTTTTTTACACTGGCTTAAAACCGAGGACCGATTCGCCCATGCCGAAGCCCCGCAAGATTGCGCTGGAGACACCGACCGCACGCGCCAAGTTGCCCGCGCGCAAGCCATCCTATTTCGTCCGCATCGCGCCACACATCGCGCTCGGCTATCGCAGGAATGCGAGCGGCTTCGGGACGTGGAGCGTGCGCTTTGCCGATGGCAGCCCGAACGGCTGGCTGAAAAAATTCGGCATTGCCGACGATCTGGAGCCCGCCGACGACAAGCACGTCTTCAACTACGATCAGGCGATTGCGCAGGCGCGCAAGCTGGCGCGCGGTGACGCCGACACCGAAACGACGGCGAGCGGCTTCGCGCCGATCAGCGTCGATGGTGCGCTGACAGCTTACGAAGACGATCTCAAGGCGCGCCAAGGCTCGATCTACAACGCGCGCATGCCGAGAAAGCACTTGTCCCCGGCGCTGCTAGCGAAGCCGGTCTCGATGCTGTCCGCGAACGAGCTGAAGAAGTGGCGCGACAGCCTGATCGGCGGCGAGCTGGAGGACTCCTCGATCAACAGAATGCTGAAGTGCCTGCGCGCGGCGCTGAAGCTGGCCGCGCGGCACGATCCGCGCATCACCAACGCGGACGCTTGGCAGACCGGCCTTGAAAGCCTGCCGGACGCGGTCAACGACCGCAACGTGATTCTCGCCGACAAACAGGTGAGCGGATTCGTGCGCGCGGCCTATGGGCGCGATGGCGCGCTCGGCCTCTACGTCGATACGCTGGCGGTGAGTGGTGCGCGACCGTCGCAGGCGTCAAGGCTGCTGGTGGCTGATCTGGTCGCCCATGCGAAAGCGCCGCGTCTGCGGATGCCGCGAAGTGGCAAGGGCGGCAGCAAGAACCGCGTCGCACGCAAGGCGGAGCGCTTCTCGGTGCAGATCACATCAGCGCTGGCGCTGAAGCTGAAGGCCGCCGCGAAGGGCCGTGCGCCGGATGCGCCGCTGTTGCTGCAGGCCGATGGCACGTCGTGGGGCGAGCGGCCGAGCGACAATTACCGCGAGGACATCCGCGCGGTCGTCGCTGCCATCGGTGACGATCCCGACACGGTGACATTGTACAGCCTGCGGCATTCGAGCATCGTGCGCGCGTTGCTGAAAGGCCTTCCGGTCTCGATTGTCGCCAAGGCGCACGACACCAGCGCGGCGGCGATTGAACGGCACTATTCGAGACACATCCTAGAGCACGCCGACGACATCAGCCGCCGCGCGCTGCTGCATCACGACGACGCCGACAACGTGGTCGCGATGGCGGGCTGATTTTTAAGTACCGGCATGCCGGTAGTTATTTTTAAATGTCGGCATGCCGACGGCTTGACCCGGTGCCTCGCGCGCCGGGTTTTTTCATGCCGTTGCGTTGGTGGTCGCTCTCGGGATGTGATGACGCGCGGCAGACTGGCTTTAAGCCAGTGCGCAACGACAAAATAATTTGCGATTACTGGCTTTAGGAAACTTCGCACGGACGTCTCGTAGCGTTAGCGTGTCGGCAGCATCAAGCGAGAGGAGCTGCTTCAAATGGCCCGCGCAAAGACCAGCCAAAAGCCCCGCATCACCGCGAAAGACAAACTTGAGAAGGCGCAGGCTGAGCAGGCGAAGCGGCCGGTCGAGCGGACGATGTACACGATCCCGGAGTTTTGCGAGGCGCATAACATCTGCCTCGATTCCTATTACCGCATGCAGCGCACCGGCACCGGACCGGCGATCAAGAAGATCGGACACGCCACCCGGATCAGCGTCGAAGCTGCCAAGGCGTGGCGCGAGGCGGGAGAGGCTGCGACGGAAACGGCTGAGGCGAAAGAGCAGCGTCTCGCGCGTAAGGCCGCGAGCACCAAGGCCGCGAGCGCGGAGGCCTGAACATCTGATTTGGAATTGAAAGGCGCGACGAAAGGCAGGACCACCAAGATCGAAGCCCCGGTACCCGGACAAGCACCGGGGCTTCAACTTTTTTTCCGACCGATGCAGGCGGCCGGGGCATACGACCAACGCTCCAGCTTTTACGCCCGGTCGAGATCCCTGCACAAGGGGGGAGTCCGGGACCATGCCGACTACCAGCTTCGACGGATTCAAATCCGAGATCGGGCGAATTCAACGGGCCACTGGGCTCAGCTTCGGGGATGCGGAACTGCTGTTTGTGTTTCGCAATATCGGCGACTCCAAGCTCTACGAGCATGAGCGCATCCGGGTCGGGGAGCTGGAGCGCCGTCTCGCCCGTGCCGACGTGGAGCGCGTCTCATCGCTCCGGGCCAACGACAACGGAAGCGCGCCAGCGCGCGACTTCAGGCGCGAGCAACCGCCGACCGACGCCGCACCGCCGCCTGAACTGGTGCGGCTCGATCTAGCCCAGTACGACACCGAGCCGATCCCGGAGCGTGAGTGGGGCGTGCGCGACCGCTTTCCGCGACGCGCCGTCTGTCTGTTGTCCGGTGAAGGCGCAGTCGGCAAATCGATCACGCTTCTGCAACTAGCCGCCGCCCATGGGTTGGCGCGCGACTGGCTGCGGTCGATGCCGGAGCCCGGCCCGGTCTTGCTTGTGAATTGCGAGGACGAGGCCGACGAGCTGGTGCGGCGGCTCGATCCGATCCTGAAAAGCTATCACGCGAAATTCAGCGACGTCGCGGCCGACCTGCACACATTCTCGCTGGCCAACCAAGACCCGCTGCTGGCGCTGGTTGATCGCAGCAGCGGGCGCATCGTGCCGACACCGCTTTACGCCAAATTGCTGGAACGGGCGAAGGACGTGAAGCCGATCTGCACCGTGATCGACAACGTCGCCGACGTGTTCGGTGGCTCCGAGATCGACCGCTCGCAAGTCAGGCAATTCGTTGCCTTGATGAGGCAAATCGCCATCGCGGCGAACGGCTATGTCATCATGTCGAGTCATCCGTCGCTCGCCGGTATTGCCAGCAAGACCGGGCTGTCGGGCTCGACGCAATGGCACAACTCGGTGCGGGCTCGCGCCTACATGCACATCGAGAACGACGACCAGAGCGGCACCCGCGTGCTGGAGTTCATGAAGAGCAATTACAGCGCGCTGTCGGAGCGGGTGGAACTGCAATGGTCGAACGGCCTCTATGTGCCGGTGCGGATTCCGAGCGCGCCGGAACAGGCGGCAACGCGCGCGAAGGCCGACGCCATATTTTTGAGCCTGCTCGAAAAATTCACACGCAAGGGCGAGAACGTCAGCCCGAAGTCGAGGGCCAATAATTACGGGCCGACGCTGTTCGCAAAAACGGCGGAGGCCAAGGCCGCGCACCTGACCCGCGATGACTTCGCCGAGGCGCTCGACCGGCTGATCACGGCCGATCACGTTGTCGTCGAATCCTATGGCGCGGCGAGCGACGGGACCCGCCGTCTCGTCCGGAGGCCCCTATGACCGGCACCTCCACGCACCTCCACGCATGCTCCACGCATACCCCGAAAAGCCTCCACGCATGCCTCGCTCCACGCCCCCTATAACCCCCCACCATGCGTGGAGGCATGGAGGGGTTATAGGGCTGCGACGCCAAAAGCGACCGAAGGAACCGAGCCCGGCCGGATGTCCGGTGATCGAAAGGGAGACAGGGAGACGACCATGACGACCATGACCAAGGCGGAACTCGTCCAGCGCCTAGAGCAGGCGCAACGCGCCGACATCGATGCGGAGGATGTCTGCCGCAAGAACAGGAAGATCTTGCTGGAGCGCGAGGAGGTGGTCGCGGAGGCGAAGCGTCGAGTCCGCGAATGTGAAGCCGAGCTGGAGCGGGCCGAAGCCGCACTGGGCCGCGACGACTGAAGCAAACCGCGCCGACCGGACGTCGGCAATTTGGGTGACGGAAATGGCCAAGAACAAACCGCACCAGCGCCGCAACGAGAGGCGTCGCGAGCGATACGCCGCCGACCCGGCGTACCGTGCGAAGGTGAAGGCAAAGAGCGCCGCTCGCGAGCGGGAGCAATACCACACCGAATCCGGCGTTTCGCGAGAAAGCGATCAAAGACAGCCTCAGGCGATACTACGAGGACCCGGCGCTCCACCGCGAGCAAAGGAAGGCGCGGCGGCTCAGCAGGATATTGGATGACGCCTTTCTTCTCGACGACGACGACTGACCTTTGGGTCTAAAATGCATGATCGCCCGCCATCCGACGACCGCGACCGCAAGCGTCTCGACAAGCTCGCCGCCGAGAAGCGCGACTATCGCAGCTTGATCGAGGGCGGAGGGGCCGTGCTGAAGGGGCTGCCGGTGAAGGACGTCAACGCCCTGATCGAGGCGCTGATCGATCTGGAGTGGCTCAAGGAATCCCAAAGCGAAGATCGCAAGGCGTTGCTCGCTGCTGTCGGCGCGGTGCTGGACGATCTCGCGAGCCCTTACCGCCGCGTGAAATCGTGTCCTGACAGGACAGACAGGAGGCGCAAGCCGCGCCTATGATCGCGGCACACTGCGAAAAGGCAACGGCCATGAACGCACCCGTTAGGCAGGGAATCCCGTTGCGCGCTGATGCGTCCGCGCGTGACCGCGAGCAACGCCGCTCCTTTCACCGCGCCGTCACCGCCGTCGCGTTCTCGTCGCTCGATCGTAGCGCCGAGGCCTACCTTGCTGCTGCCGACGACTGGAAATCCGACGAGCTGGCCCGGCTGGTGGTCAAGACGCTGAATGCCACGGTGTTCGGTACCGGCGATGGCCCTGATGAACTGGAGCACAAGGCCGCCGTGACACCGGCGACGCTGGCATCGTCCGGACTTCCGGAAGCCGTGGCCGTGAATGTGCTGCCCATGCTCGCGCCGAAGTCTGCGGCCGTGCGACTGTTCGCGCGCTGCATGCAAGTGAGCCTCGACGGCGTGAACAAAATATCAGTCCCGCGCGTCGTGCCCGGCAAGACGCCGATTTTCGTCGCTGAAGGCGGAGCAAGTCCGGTCATCAAACTCAACTCCACCGCCGCGACGATTGGGCCAGCGAAGAAAATTCTCGTCAACGCTGGCGTGACAAACGAGATGGAGAAAAGCGGACCCGAGGCCGCCTCCGACGTCATCGGGCGAACGCTGGAAGCGTCGGCAACACTCAGCCTCGATGGTCCCGTCTTCGACGCCGCTGCTGCCGATCTAGCCCGGCCAGCGGGAATACTGCACGGCCTCTCGGCGCTCCCCGCCAGCAGCAGCACTGGGCTCGCGGGAATTGCCGCAGATGTCGCCAGCATCGCGGGCGACATCGCCGATGCTGGAATCGGCAGCGACGATCTGATCATCGTCTGCAATCCGCGACAGGCGATCCAACTCAAGGCGCTTGTTGGTCCGCGCTTCGACTACGCCGTCTTCGGCACGCCGATGGTACCGGACAAAAGAATCATCGGCATCGTGCCCGGTGCGGTCGCGAGTGCTTACTCTGGCGTGCCCACCATCGAAAAAGCGAAAAATCCCGCCGTGCATTTCGAGGACGTCGATCCGCTGCAGATCATGGACGCGGCAGGAAACGCGGCTGGGCCAGTGGAGAGCGCCTTCCAGCACGACATGATCATCGTCAGGGTGCGCTGCTGGGCCGCGTGGAGCGTCGTCGCGCCGGGCGTTGCGTTTGTCGATGCCGTCAACTGGTGAGCCAGCATTATGGATCTTGAAGCCAAAGCAATCTTCGACGAAGCCCGCGAAGCGCTGGCGAATCCTGGTCTACGCGGCGAACGTAAACTGGCGCAGCTCCCCGAGACTCTTCGCGTCGAGATTCCGGAGCCTCGCGTTCAGAACAACGCCGAGCCGGTGTCGCAGCCAAGCCGGACGTTCACCGATGCCCAGATCGCGCGCATGGTGGCCAGCGTGCAGGCCGACATCGACAGCAGGATCGCCGGGCTGGAGGCCTTCGTCGTCAACAAGATCGCCGAGTATCACACTGGCGACGAACTGCGGCCTGCCACGAAGGCGCTCGTCGAGGGTACAGCCGAAGGAATTTTCAAGGAGCTGACCGTCGAGAACACTCGGCTCGTCAAGCTGAGAGACAAGCTGCGCGCCGAGATCGCAGAGCAAGTCGGGCAACTGCGCGCCGACATCACCATCGAGAGGGCTCATGGCAGTGGCGAGGTGATCGACTTGCCTGCGCTGCCGTTGCGTGGTGCCCGCCGTGGCTGACCGCGATGATGATCTCCCGCTCAACGCCGAGGCGATGACGATCATGCGCTATGCCACCGTCGCCGATCTGAAGGCCGACTGCGACGAGATCGCCGCGCTCTACGCCTCGTTGTCCGGTGCGGACCGCGAGCGATTTTTGATTCTGATGTTCGGTCCTGAGGCCTGAGCGTTTTACCATTGTAGTAAAACGGATGACGACGACGAGGCGCTCTACGAGGATCGTGAACCGGGTTGATCGCCGCCAGCCTCCCGTTTTCTTATATGCGAAAACGGATGACGAGGACGACACGCAGTTTCCTATTCTAGGAAAGTAACTCAGCCACCGGTTGTATGTGCATCTAGTCCTAGCCCAGTGCTGGCATCGTCGCAGACCAGCGCCTGCTGGCTTTTGGAAAGTTATTCTCCTGAGTTCCGGGCTCTTGTGTCAGCGTTCGGACCTATCGAGGAACGGAAATAGCACTGCAAGATCAACAGGTTAATCCATGGCGAGAGTGGTCAGAAAAGGCGAGCCATTTCAACACGTTGCGGGTCTCAAGAGGCGAGCCGCAGAAACGGTCGGTGGTGCGCCGGATCAGGCTCGGAGCTGGGAAAGGCCATCCGGCAAGGGCCAACGCACAGGCGAGGCCCGCGATGATCACTGACACCGACCGCGATGCGATGACGCGCGCCATTGCCGCAGCCCGAGG
>NZ_JBVVPO010000075.1:0-39822 GCF_055811795.1 Bradyrhizobium sp. MI1.7 | reverse complement strand
GAGCGCCGCCTCGACAAGATGGTGTTGCGCGCGCCGGCCGACGGCGTGGTCAGCGTCATCGCCGCCGAGGTCGGCGAGAACGTTCGCGCGGGCCAGCCGATCCTGATGGTCGAGGCCGCAGGCAGGCAATGGCTCTCCTTCAACGTGCGCGAGGACCATCTCGATCGTCTCGCGATGGGAGAAACCGCGAATGTGATGCGGAACGGTGCCAATAGCGCGACGAAGGCGGTCATCACCGAGCTGCGGCCGCTCGGCGTGTTTGCCACCTGGCAGGCAGAGCGTGTGATTGGCGATCATGACCGCAACACGCTTCGCCTTCGCCTCGATCCCAAGGGAGAGATGGCCGGCATTGAGCCGGGCATGACCGTCTGGATCGACCGCTAGGACCCCAGCGATTGAAATCGCAGAGCTACACTATACCGACCATTTGCAAACGGTGTGCGCACCAAGCTCCGACCTGGGACCCGCTGATTGAGAGCCAGTTGCTTCCCATCCCAGGATGCTCATCGTTGATCGAATAAGCCGCAGATAGCTGCGCGAATATGCGGCGAAGAAGTGACGCTTTCCCCGCGGCCGCTCGCCCATTTCAGAAGCTTGCTTACGTCGGCTATCGCAAGATTTTTCTTGATCTCCCGGTGCACACGTCGTGCACACGCGGCCCTCTACCCAATTGAAAGAATTAAACTCTCGTTCCAATCCATCATGGGGAAGTTTGAGCCAGGTCCAGGCGGCGAGAACTACTCAGATCTAACATCGAGGCGGTCTCTGATCGCGGAAACAGACGCGAACGGTCGGTCGACCACGGACATCTTGATAAGCTTGGTCGCGATTTTTGCGGACAAGCCTAACTGATCGCCACTCCTAGCATCCCGGGCGCTGCGATGTAGCCGCTGACCGCCAGCCGTATGCTATTTTGCCGACGCAAACCTTCCGACCTCGTCGATCAGTTTCCGGAAGGGCTCTCGAACTTCGCCGAGCCCATCGATTCGTAGGGTGGCGTGACAACCCTTTACGGCTACGACTATACGGTCTGGGCATTCGACCACAATTCTTCGATGGTGAAGCCGGCCCTCTCCGCTATCTTTCGAAATGTACTCTCGTCCGCTCGCGATGACCTAAAGCAAAAGATGCGGTAACTGCACAACCGATCTGTCTCAGCAATTGGTCCAGACCTGAGCTCAGTCGGGCTGAAACGATAAAAACCCAAGACGCTCTTGCTCCGGCTCGCCAGCCCTGAAACGAGACGGGCTTGGTCAGATCAAGAATTCCATATCTACCAGCAAAAGACCCACATCCATTGAAGATTGCTCTTGCGCCGGCCGTCGGGAGGTAGTCCCGCAATCTCAGTTTAGCCTCCACCCGCTCGCCTCCATCGCTGAAATTTCCAAGCAAGCAACTACCTGGCGATAGCCTCAGCCATAATTTTGGCCGTTTCGTCGTAGAAGCGCCAGAGGTCGGGATCGACCGGATTGGGCGCGCCGAAATAACCATTCGGCGTCAATCGCCGGGCCGCCTCACCGCCCTGTCGCCAGACGGCGAGATCGTCAACGGTGAGCTTGGTCGGCTCCAGGCCGCGCAACGCTTCAAAATCGACGGTCTCAGGATAGTGGCGGACGATCGCCGCAGTCTCGTATTCGTCCGCATGGACACCAAACACGCCAGTGACCTTGAAGTCGTCGAGCGCGGGATCATGATCCCAACGCACCCAGATCGGCTCCTCGCCGGTCTGTCCGAGGCGTTTGATCATATTCCATCGCGTCGGCGCATATAGCCAGCGCGCGCCGGCCTGGCCGCGCAGATGCGCCTTCTGCAACACATCCAGGATCATGTCGTTGTGGGCTCGGTCACCGTGATGGCTGACGACGAAAACGTCGGGAAACCCGTTGGCCACCAAGGAATCGATGACGTCCGTCAGCAAGGCGGCGGCCGTCTCAGTCCGAATGCGAAAGCTCCCCACGAATTCGCCGAGCACGCCGTTGATCCCCCAATAATAGGGCGGCGCAATAACCGTCTCCTTGCCGCGTGCGGCCGCGTATTTCTGCGTCGCCCGGCAGAGCTGCAGCGCGATGAAGGCGTCGGTGCCAATCGGCAGATGCGGTCCATGCGCTTCCATGACTCCGGCCGGCAGCAGCACCGCGGCCTTGCGGCTGGCTGCCTCTGCAACCGCATTGGCCGTCATCTCAGCCATGGTGCTGGAGAACAGATTTTCGCTGGTCATGGGAAACTCCGGGATAAGTCAGTGCCGGCCTAGACCGACAGCCAACGATGAACCTGTTCGAAATCGGCGAGCAATTCCGCGGATTTCCCTTCGAGCACGATCTTGCCGCGATCCAGCACGATGGCGCGGTCGCTGAGCCGCAGGACATCCTCGGCGCGCTGCTCGACGATGATGATCGCAAAACCGCTGTCGCGCCGCAGGCGCATCAACGTCTCCTCGAGCTCCTCGACGATCACAGGCGCCAGCCCCTCGAACGGTTCGTCCAGCAGCAACAGGCGCGGGCTCGTCATCAGCGTGCGCCCGATCGCCAGCATCTGCTGCTCGCCGCCGGACAGCTTGTCGCCCATGTTGCGCCGACGTTGCTTCAGCCGCGGAAACACCTCGTAGATTCCATTGAGGTCGAAGCGGCCGCCTCGACGATGCGCGACAAGCAGGTTTTCCTCCACCGTCAGCGACGGAAAGATCTCGCGTTCCTGCGGCACCCAGCCAAGTCCGAGCCCGACCCGCTGGTTGGTGCTGAGCGTGCTGAAATCGTGGCCATCCCAGCGCAGCCTGCCGGCAAAGCGCGCGGCGTGCGCCATGATCGCCAGCATCAGCGTGCTCTTGCCGACGCCATTCCTGCCGAGCACGGCCAGGCATTCGCCTTCCGACACCGACAGGCTCATCTCCTCCAGCACCACGGCCTCCCCATAGCCGGCCGTGAGCCTCTCGATCTCAAGCAGGGACATGGGCCCCCCTGCGTCCGAGATAGACTTCGCGCACGCGCTCGTTGCCGGAGATCTCGGCCGGCGTGCCCTCCGTGATGATGCGGCCTTCGACCAGCACGGTGATCCGATCGGCAAAGCGGAAGACTAGGTTCATGTCGTGCTCCACGAACAGGAGCGTCAGATCGCGCGGCAGTGCGTGGATGCGCTCGAAGATAGCCTCGCTCTGCGCCGCAGGAACGCCTGCGGCGGGCTCGTCGAGGACCAGGATCCGAGGCCTTGCGGCCAGCGCCACCGCGATTTCAAGCAGGCGTTGCAACCCGTAGGGCAATTCATGAACCGGCCTGTCCGCGTGAGCGATCAGGTTGACGAAGGCAAGATGCTCACGGGCTTCCTCGATGGTCGCATTGTCGTGCGCGGCGCGGCGCCAGAACACCCGGGTCAATTGCTTGCGCTCGAGCACGGCCAGCACCACGTTGTCGAGCACGCTGAGGCCGCGAAACAATTGGTTGATCTGGTAGGTCCGCGACAGCCCGCGCCGCACCCGCGCGCTCTCGCCCAGCCGCGTGACGTCGTCTCCACTGATCAGGATCATTCCCGAGGAGGCCGCGACCCCGCCGGTCAGCGCATGGACCAATGTGGTCTTTCCCGCGCCATTGGGGCCGATCAGCGCATGCCGCGATCCCGCGGCGATGGCGAGCGAGACGCCGGACACCGCAGCGAAGTGACCAAAGCGGATGCTGAGATCCCGTGTTTCGATGGCGGTCATGACGGCCGCCCGAAACGCCGGCGCAGGCTGTCAGCCACGCCTGCAATGCCATTGGGAATCACGAACACCGACAGCATCAGCACGATGCCGATGCCAAGGTGCCAGTACTTCGGACTGACCGTCGACAGATAATCCTTCATGAAGCCGAACGCCGCTGCCCCCATCACGACACCGGGGATGCTGCCGGAGCCGCCGATGGTGGTCATCATCATCACCTCCGCCGAGCGATCGAAGCCGAGCATGTCGAGTGAGGCGAAGTGACTGGTCTGCGCGAGCACCGCGCCGGCCAAGCCCGCAATCGCGCCCGACATCGTATAGGCCATGGCAAGATGGCGTGCGACCGGCGCGCCGATCGCGGGCATGCGCTGCGTGTTCTCGCGAATGCCCTTCAGGGCCAGACCGAACGGCGATTCCGTGACCCGTTTGAGAAAGACGAAGACAATCGCCAGAACGCACAGCGCGTAGAAGAAGGCCGTCTTGCCGAGAAAATCGAAAGGAAACAGCCCGAGGACGGGCCCGATCGTGAAGTCGGGAAAGCCGTCCGCGCCGCCCGTAAGCCAGCGCGCGCTGTTGGCGGCCTCATAGAGCAGGAAGCCCATGCCGAGCGTCACCAGCAGCCGCGTAAAATCGTTGCCGCGCACGACGATGGGCGTCACGCAGAATGCAGCTGCCGCGCTCACCAGCATCGCGCCGGCCAGACCTGCGACCGGTTCCGTGATGCCGGCACGCGCCAGGATAGCCGCAGCGTAAGCGCCGAGGCCGAAGAACGCCGCGTGCCCCAACGAGACGATGCCGGCGTGCCCCTGGAACAGATCGTAGGCGAGCGCAAAGATCGCCAGCACGAACAGGCTGCTGAGTAGCAACAGATAGTCCGGAAACAGGACATAGCTCGCCAAGGTCGCAAGCAGGAGCGCAACGCCGGGACCGCTATTCATGATCGTCCTCACGCGGCCCGTCCGGCAAGACCCCTGGGCAGGAAGATCATGGTGAGGACCAACAGGCCATACACCACGAACGACCCGACCGCGGGCAGATAGTATTTGAACAAGGCGTCGACAACGCCGAGTAACAGCGCGGCAACCACCGATCCGCCGATCGAGCCGGGGCCGCCGATCGCCACCACCATCAGGAGGATGGTGAGGTACTTGAAAGGAAATGTCGGATCGAGGCCGAGAAACCCGACCGATAGCGCACCGCCAAGCCCCGCCAGCCCTGCCCCAAGGCCGAATGTCAGCGCGAACAAGCGATCGACGTTAATGCCGATGCCTTCGGCGGTCCGGCGATTGTCGACCGAAGCGCGGATCTTCGCGCCGAACAAGGTGTGATTGAACAGCAGCATGAGGCAGACCGCCGTCACGAGGCCGGCAACAACCAGAAACAGGCGATAGCTGCCGAAGCGAATGCCGATGATATCGATATGGCCGGCGAGCCAGTCGGGCAGCAGCACGGCCTGCTGCTGCGGACCGAAGATGATGGTCGCGAGCGCGCTGGCGGCAAAGGCCAGACCAATGGAAAACAGCACCTGCTGAAGCGCCGGCATGGCGTAGACGTAACGGATCACCGATCGTTCGATCAGCACGCCGACTAAGGCCGTTGCCAGGAAGGCCGCTGGCAGGATCAGCAGAAACGGCAGATGCGCGGATTGCAGCAACGTAGTCGCAACATAACCGCCGCACATCGCAAAGGCGCCGTGCGCCAGATTGATGAAGCGCATCAGCCCCAGCGTCACCGACAGACCGACCGAGAACAGCAGGAGCAGCATGCCGTAGGCAACACCATCGGCGACGACTGAGGCAATCCCGTTCATCGACTACTTCGCTGGGTCCTTGACAGCCTCGATCGTGTCGAATGCGATGTTGTGCCAGCCGCCGTCCTTCTGCTCGCCCTTGCGGATGTAGATGTTCTCGACGACATCGCGCGTGGCGGGATCGATCTCCACGGGCCCGCGCGGGCTATCGAGCTTCGTGCCCTTGAAGGCCGCCATCAGCGCATCGCCGTCGAGATTGCCGTTGGTCTTCTCGACCGCCTTGTAGATCAGCGCCATGGCATCATAGGCCTGCACGGTGCGGACGCTCGGGACCGCGTTGGCACCAAACATCTCCTTGTAGCTCTTCAAAAACCCTGCATTGGCCTTGTTGTCGAGCTCGACCTGGTAATGCATCGACGAGATCACCCCATCGACCGCATCGCCCATCGCAGCCAGCATGTAGTCGTCGACGACATCTCCGGTCACCAACAGCTTGATGCCGGACTTGACGAGGCCGCGCTCCTTGGCCGCCTTCATGAAGGCGACCGAGACATCGCCGCCGGGATTGAACGCGAACACCGCGTCGGGCTTGGCTTCCATGGCGCGCTGGAGAAACGGCGAGTATTCCATGGCCGCGACCGGGGTCCGTGCGTCGCCGATCACCTTGCCGCCGCCTGCCTCAAAGCTCTTCTTGAACCAGGTTTCGGCGTCGATGCCCGGCGCGTAGTCGGAGACGATTGTATAGGCCGTCTTGATGTTGTTCTTGGCAGCCCACGCGCCGAGCGTGGCTGCCAACTGCGGCAGCGTGAACGACACACGGACAAAATAAGGTGACTTTTCGGTGATGATCGAGGTCGCCGCGTTAACGATGACCGCAGGCTTCCTGGCTTCCGTCAGCAAGGTCGCCGCCGACATTGCATTCGGCGTGAAACTGTAGCCGAGGATCACGTCGGCTTTGTTGCGGACGATCAACTCCTGGGTCAGGCGCCGCGCGAGGTCACCCGAGCCCGGTCCCTGATCGTCCCGCAACACCGTCTCGACGGTTAGTCCTGCGACCGTCGATCCGTGCAGCTTCTGATACAGTTTGACGCCGTTCTCGTAATACTGGCCCTGATCGGCGAAAGCGCCGGACATCGGCAACACCAGTCCGATGGTCAGCTTGCCGCTGGCGGCCTGCGCCATGCCCGACAGCATCGCGGTTATCGTCGCAGCAGTGGCGACACGCTTCAGCACGGCGGACATCAGGAACGGTCGAACAGTCATCACGTCACTCCGAAGGGACAGGGAAAGGCACGCATGCGCGGCGATTAGCGGGCGTCCGGCACCTGGCGCGTTGCAAGAAACTCATCGAAGGTCTCGCCGCGCATCGATGCATAGACCTCGAGATTGGTCTCTCCCACCAACCGCGCGAACTTCTCCAGCACAAAGAAATTCGCGCCGTACTGGATCAGTCCCAGCCAGTTGCGGTCCCGTACAAGCGTGGTCTCCTGATCGGTCAGACCCGCGTTGCGACATGCCGCAGCCTCGTCGCGTTCGAATTCCGCGCGGCTCGCCGGCGTCCTCATGTTCCAGAAGAACCGGTTCAAACGAATGCATTTCGTGCCGGTCTTGATGTCGAAGGCATAGGTGCCCGCGATATCCTCGATCCCGGACAGTTGCGGGTTCTGCGAGACGCCTTCGACCTTCTTCGGAGTCTGGTCGTTCTCCTCGAACACCAGGACCGTCATCGCCGTCGTCGTCGCCAGATAGTAATTCTGGTGAACCTTCTTGATGTCGTCGCTAAGCGCGCCGCGCATGGCCAACCACATGATGACCTCGACGCTCTCGGCGCCGCCGAGGCGGATGTAGTCGACGTGTTTCATCTTCGCGAGCGTCATCGGATCCTTTTCGATCAGATCGATGAAGCGCATGTCCCACTCGGTATCGTTGTAGCCGGTCCGTTCGCCGTGGATCTGGTGCGAAAGACCGCCGGTGCCTACCACCACGACGGACAGGTCTTCGGTATAGGATTCGATCGCGCGACGGAGCGCCTGCCCGAGCCGATAGCAGCGCATCGCTGTCGGCAGCGGATATTGAACGACGTTGACCTCGACGGGGATGACGGCGCCAGGCCAGCCGCCCTTGTGCGGCCACAGCAGCGGGAGCGGCGAAAACACACCGTGGTCGAGCGGACGATCCTGGAACACGGTCAGGTCGAACTCGTCGTTGATAACGCTTTCTGCAATATGGCGCGCGAGTCCGGGGTGACCGGGCAAGGTCGGCAGCGGACGGAGCCCAGCGCCCTCGTCGGCGACGTCGTAGCTGGGCGCCACGCCGAGCGCGAATGTCGGATAGAGATCGTAGAAGAATGCGTTCAAGTGGTCGTTGTAAAAGAACACCAGCACGTCCGGCTTCTTCTCCTCCAGCCATTTGGCCGCCGGCTCGAAGCCTTTGAACAGCGGCGCCCAAGCGGGCACATCCTGCTTGTTCTTGTCATAGGCGACACCGATCGTCGGCACATGGGAGGCGCCAATGCCTCCGATAATCCTCGCCATCTACTTGCTCCCTGCTCGCTGCCGTTCAGAAATTGACTAATCGCCGTGCGGCCCTATTTCCGCGACGTGCCTTCTAGGACGAGATCGTCGATGACCTCGTCGGTCGTCAAAACGTCGCCAAAGCTCTGGAAAACGGTCGAAAATCCGATGTTGTGGTCCTCAATGAAACGGGCCGCGTTGGCGTCGCTCACCATCACCACGCGAAAGTCCAGCATCATGGCGTCGCGCGCCGATGTCTCGCAACACATGTTGGTCAGCATGCCCACGATCACGACATTGGTGATCCCTGCCGCCGTCAATTTTTCGGGGAGGTCCGAGCGGGACGGAATGAATGCGCTGAAGCGAGACTTGGTCGCCATGATATCCCCCGGCTGCACATCGAGCGTGGGATAGATCCGGTGCCCGTCAGCCCCCGCGGTCAGGTTATCGCGATGGCGGGCAGCGTTCTCCTTGGTGAAGAAATAATCGTGGTAGATCGGCCACAGGCTCCTGCCGTTGTCTCCAGCCGTCATACTGACCCAAGCAACATGCCCACCCCGCGCGCGAAACGTTGCTGCAAGCTTGTTGATATGGGGCACGATGGCAACCGCGGGCGGGACATCAGACACGTAGAATTTCTGCATATCGATCACCACCAGCGCGGTCTCGCGCGGCTCGAACCGCTCGAATACACGCAAGCGCCCGCGCTTCTTCATGACGCGGTCGATGACATAAGGCGGCATTTCGTAGGGCGACGGTGATGTCATCAGGTTATCCAGCCTCGGGCTCATCGTTCGGACGCAGTTCGCCGGTGACGGAAAATTAGCTTGCTCTTCGGCGCTGCCTAGGCGCAAATCCCGCGGGATGCTATCTAAATTCGTTATGTCTTCCCGAGACGGACACCCCGCAATGAGGCTCGCGCGGACTTGCTGAATATCAGGAACCTTCGCGCTTTCGTGGCCGTGGCCCACTCCGGAAGCGTCATCAAATCGAGCCGGCTGGTTCGCCGCGCGCAGTCCGCCGTGACGCGCTCGATCAAGGAGCTGGAGGCCGATGTTGGCGTCCAGCTGTTCGAACGCAGATCGCAAGGCATGCTGCTGACTGAATTCGGACGAGCCTTGCTCGCTCGGGTCGAACGCGCGTTCGCAGAGATGGAAACTGCACGGTCGGCCTTCAAGACCGCCCAGCTGTCGGCAAGCCTGGTCGACAAGGCGCCCATCTTCTCCCTGTCCATCAGCCGCCAGCGTCTGCTCGTCTTTGCCGAACTGGTGGAGCAACACCACGTGGGCGCGGTGGCGGACAGCTTGGGAATATCCCAGCCCGCCGCCAGTCAGTCGCTACGTGAGATCGAAACAAGCATCGGTGCCAAATTGTTCATCCGCGGCGCCGGCGGCATGCAGCCTTCGCCATTGGGCGCCCTGCTCGGTGTGCATATCAGGCGGGCACTTGCCGAAATCCGCGCCGGCGAAGTCGAAATCCAATCGCTTCGCGGTGCGATCACCGGCAGGGTGATCGTTGGGTCGCTGTCGCTTGGCCGGACCCGGTTGCTTCCGAAGGCGATCATCGAGCTCACCAGAAATCATCCCAACCTGACGGTCACCACGGTCGAGGGGACATTCGAGCATCTGGCCACGCGGCTGCGCGCGGGCGATATCGATTTCATGCTCGGCGCACTCCGTCCCCCGGAACACACGATCGGCTTGGCGCGCGAGGTGGTGACCCAGGATGTCCTGTCGGTCGTCGCAGGCGGGGCACATCCGCTGGCGCGCAAGCGAAAACTGACATTCGCGGATCTCGCCTCGGCCGATTGGGTGCTGCCACCTCACGGCGCCCCAACGCGGGAGCTCCTGGAAAACACCTTGAGAAACCACGGGCTCGGCGAGACCCGCGTGGTGGTCGAGACTGCCGATCTCGCCATTACCCGAGGAATCCTGATCGGCAGCAACATGCTGACCGCGGCTTCCGCACACCTGTTCCACGAGGACATCGCGACCAGGACGCTGGTCGTGCTTCCCCTGACGCTGCCGGAAACCAGCCGTCCGATCGGGATATTGCAACGGCAGGCGAGCAGCCCGTCGCTTGCCGCCCAGTTGCTGATGTCCAACATCAGGGCAATCGGACAGCTCTGACGGGTCAGGTCAGGTCCAGAGGCGTGCCGACATATTGCTCGGCGATGGTGGTCTGGGCAGCCCGCGAGCCCAGGATGTACTCCAGCTCTGTAAGCTGAAGGTTTCGCTCAAAGGCCGAATGCTCCGGAAATCTGTGCAGCAGGCCGGTGAGCATGGTCGCGAACCGGACCGTCCTCCAGACGCGATCCAGGCACTTCTCGGAATAGCCGTCGAGCCTGCTCTTGTTGCCGGTCCGGTAGAACTCGATCAGTGCAGCCGCCATCACGCGGACATCGGCCACCGCCAGATTGAGCCCCTTGGCACCCGCGGGCGGCGTAATATGGACCGCATCGCCGGCGAGCAGCAGCCTGCCATATTGCATCGGCGAGGCAACGAACGAGCGCAGCCGCGCGATATCGCGCTGGAAGATCTCGCCCTCGACGATCTCGGTCCGGTCCTCGTCGAACATACGCGCGTGCAGTTCACCCCAAAACCGGTCGTCGGACCATGATGTGTGATCGTCGTTGGCATCGATTTGCAGATATAGGCGAGAGACCGCGTTCGAACGCCGGCTGCACAGCGCGAAGCCACGATCGCTGTTCGAATAGGTCATATCGCCGAGTGGCCTCGACCGCGACAACACGCCGAGCCAGGCAAAATCGTAAACGCGCTCATAATTGATGATGTGGCCTGGCGGCGGCGCCTGCCGGCTCACGCCATGAAAACCATCGCAGCCGGCGATGTAATCGCACTCCAAGACCTCGTCACGGCCATCATGGCTGAAGTGGATCTTCGGCCGGTCGCCGTCGAGATCCGACAGCCGCGAGACCTTCGCCTCGAACAACAGCGGCTGCGACGCCTCAAGCCGGGCCCCGATCAGGTCCTTAACCACTTCCTGCTGACCGTAGATCATCACCCGCTTGCCGGTCAGGCCGGGAAGATCGAGATGGATGTTCTTGCCGCGAAAGCGAATGTCGAGGCCTTCATCAACCATGCCCTCTCGCCGCATCCGCGCGTCCAGTCCGAGCATTTCAAGAGTCTCCATCGTGCCCGGCTCGAGCACGCCGGCGCGCACACGCCCTTCGACATAAGGGCGGCTCTGGGCCTCGACGACGACACATTCTATTCCGGCCCGGTGCAGCAGATGCGACAGGAAAAGCCCGGCCGGTCCGGCACCAATGATTCCAACTTGCGTTCGCATCTTCAGACTTCTCACCGCATTCATCGAACCACCGACCAAATGCACAGCTTGGTGGAACAACCACCGGTGCAGATTTGTTCGAGAAGGACCCACGGCACAAGGCGCAAAGATCAAATACGCCGATCTAACTACATTATTGCAAGGCGACGCCCCAGTTTCCGCAGGCAACGTCTCGCAAGAATTCCAAGGTCCTCAGCGTAGGTCGCGCAGACCGTCGGCAGGCTGCGATCACCGCCACGAATTCTCTAAAGATCGTCCAGTTTCAATCGCAAAGCCAGCAAATCCGTGAATGCTCGTACCTTTGCGGGCGCAAGTCTGTTTTCCAACCAGAGAGCATGAATGGGAACGGGCTTCGGTTCGAAGTTTTCCAACACGACTTTCAGCTTCGATGTCGCGACCAGGTGCTTTATTTGCCAAAGCGGTGAATAGCCGAGCCCCAGGCCGCTGGTTGCCGCAGCGTAAATGGCTGCCATCGTATTCGACCGAAACGTGCCTTGAACTCTGACGAGGCGAGTCCTTCCGTCGATTTGAAACGACCATTGTCCGACCTGTTGATCTATCGACCGGACAAGACAGTTGTGTTGTCGCAGGTCTTGAGGATGCTTGGGCCGACCGCGCCGGGCAAAATAGGATGGCGCTCCGAAGACCACACGGCGCAGCGTGCCCAGCAGTTTGCTCTGCAAACCAGAGTCCGGGAGGTCCGCGATGCGGATCGCGAGGTCGAGCCGCTCGACCGCCAGATCGCTAAACCCGTCGAAAAGTTGAAGATCAATCTCCGTCTGTGGAAACTCTTTCATATATTCCGCAATGATCGGGACCAGAAAGTCTGGTCCGAACAGTACGGGAGCGCCAATTCGCAATATCCCAGAGGGCTCCAGCCGCCGACTGGCCGCTTGTTCCCGGGCTTCCCGTATTTCCGCAATTGCTGGCTGAACCCTTCTATAAAATTCGCCGCCAGCCTCGCTGGGGCTACAGTGTCTCGTCGTCCTGTGGATCAGGACAACACCGACATCCTCCTCCAAAGAAGCGAGCGAACGGCTGATGGCTTGAAGCGATCGGCCGAGGCGAAGCGCCGCCTCTGTCAAGCTGCCATGATCGACGACTGAGAGAAACGCTTCCAGGTCTTCCAAACGCGTCATGATTATCTCGCATCTCAAGAGAGAGAGTCACTTTTAACGCATATTGTTTCGGCATTCGAGACAACGTAACTTCGTCTGGAAAGAAATCGAGGGAAGAATTCGCATGACAAAAACCGTGCCCGTTGTTCTCGTGGTCGGCGCCACCGGCAAATTTGCCCGGCTGGTGATCCCGGAACTCTTGAGGCGAAATTCAATTGTTCGCGCGTTGGTGAGAGATGCCGAGCGCGGCAAGGTCGCGCGGCTCGGTGGTGCAGCGCAAATCGCAATTGGCGATTTGCGAAATGCGGATAGTTTGAACAAGGCAGCCGAAGGCGTTGACGGCATTTTCCACATTGGGCCGGCGTTCGCGCCCGATGAGGCTGCGATGGGCGTTGCGCTCGTTGAAGCCGGCGAGCGAGCCGGCGTGCGCAAATTCGTGTTCTCATCGGTTATCCAGCCGACGAACACGGGCCTCAAGAACCACGCAAGCAAGATTCCTGTCGAAGACGCGTTGTATTCCTCGCGGCTCAACTATACGATCCTGCATCCCGCAAATTTTATGCAGAACATCGGCTTCGCATGGCCGACGATCCTCAGGGAGGGCAAGTTTGCGGAGCCGTTTCCGAAGGAAAAGCGGATTGCGAGAGTCGACTATCGCGATGTCGCGGAGATCGCGGCCACCGCACTCACGGACTCGAAGCTGGACTATGCGACGTTGGAGCTTTGCGCGGGCATGTTCAGCCGTATTGATATCGTGTCGATCATGTCCCGGAAACTTGGGCGGCCAGTCACAGCTGAGGAGCCCAACTTTGAAGAATGGGCAAAGGTTACGCGCCTACCCTACGACGATCACCAGCTCGAGCTTCTATCGAAAGTCCATAATCATTATCGACAATATGGGTTGGGAGGGAACAGTCTTTTGTTATCCGCCGCGCTCGGTCGTGAGCCGCGCTCGATGGAGCAATATATCGGCGATCTCGTGCATCAATCCGCTTCCGAGAACCCGGCGGAGGCAAGCAATGTCTAGAGCACGGCATCCGCTCCTGCAGCTGAGGAAACTTCCACCCTCCTATGGGCGCCTCGTCACGCCCCTGGTTTTGTCTATCTTCATGTCAGGCATCGTCTCAGCGGTCGTCACCGTCAAAGGACTGGGCCTGGGTCCTGGATTCCTCACCAATTGGCTCAGCGCATGGTTTGCCTCCTGGCTGATCGCATTTCCCAGTCTCATGCTCATTTTGCCGATCGTCCGGCGGATAGTATCCACTATCGTCGAACCATCCGCTCGCTGAGCCGGGATCCCAGGTGCGATGCACCTCCGGGGTCGAAGAGGCCTCGTCTCACAGACAAGAACGCACGCCCGATTGGTCTAACAGGGCGCCTCGCGAAGCACCAGAGAGGAGGAGACGCCCATCGGCAAACGCGACGGGAAAAGAAAAGCCCGTATGCGGCGGTTCGACGGGCACTTATCCGGAGCGACGTGATTTGGATTGTTGCGTTTCAACGCACGATCAGCTCTTCACCCGCGCCATTGCCGCTTATCGTCCATAGCCTCGCCTGCTTCGTCGTCGTTCACTGGCAGGTGCAGTTTTACGTTGAGACGTCGAGCACAGCACTATTCAATGTCGACGTCGTCGGGACTGATCGATGGCATGACGAAAACTGGGCTGCTGCCGCGACAGCCGCTGCCTCGGCTTGTTGGAATGACAACTCCGCGAGCCGCTGGAGGTGTGTGATTGTCCGAGTGGTGTGGGCACACCAAGGCTCGAACCCGGGACCCGCTGATTGAGAATCCGCGGCTGTTCGGCGAACTTCGCATGGTGAATCAGATGCGCCGGGAGAACACGAGGCGCCCCAAGACTATTCTTGTCCTCGCTGCAGCTCACACATCTCCTCATGATCGGCCGACCTCTGAGTTCTGCTGGAGGGAGCGCTTTCAAGCGCCCTCACGCGAGTTCTCCGCTCCTGCGGAGACACACACATGCAGTTGCTCTTGTGGACGTCACATCGATCCAAAGAGAGCCTGCCCACACTTGCCTCACATAGATTTTTCATGATCTCTCGGTGCACACGGCGCGCACACGCCGCCTTCTAACTATCTGAAAAACCTGAACTCTCGCTCCAGTCCATCATGGGGAAGTTTAAGCTAGCTTCAGCCACCGAACGCCAACGCGATCCCATCACCGACCGAGCATCCGTTTGACGCCCATCAGTCCGACGCGAAGAAACGGATCCGAGTGGATGTAGAAATACCGTACCCCATGCTCGAGCCAGGACGGCAATTCGTCCGAGGTCACGAGCGTACCGGCGATCTTGCCGGAAGCGCGGATCTTCTTCACTGCAAGCGCGACCCGCTCCATCACGGCCTGCGGCCGCGGCTGACCGAACGGCGGCGCCGGGGGATAGCCCATGTTCTGCGAGAGGTCGCCGGGCCCGATGAAGAAGACATCAATTCCTTCCACCGCGGTCAGTTCTTCGATGTTGTCGATCGCCTGCGGCGTCTCGATCATGGCGATGACCAGCCGCTTCTCGTAGTCGGCAGGACAGGCGTAGCGCACCGCGTCGACGATGGCCCGGGCCTGGTCGGCGGTATCGACCATCGGCACCATCAGCCCATCGGCACCCGCGTTGAGGTAGCGGATCAGGAGAGGCCGTTCATGCGAGTGCGGCCGGACGATCGCCGCGCCACCCGCGCCGCGAATGGCCTGGGCGGTCACGCGGACATCCTCAAAGCTCCAGGTGCCGTGCTCGCAATCGACAAAGATCGCATCGGCCCCGAGCTCTACCAGGCGGACCGCCAGCCCCGACGAGGCGTGATGCGGTGTGAGCATGGTGACCGCCTCGCCCTTGGCGAGGCGCTCGCGCAATTTAGCTCCGTTCATGGGAGATCCTTCTCTGTCAGGTCTTCGGCTTGTCGCTGAGGCCTTCGGGCGCGCCGACCCAGCGGGCGACCTCGATATCGGCCGAGGTGTCGCGCATGAAGGTCGGGCAGATGTGCAGTTCGGGGATCACGGCGCCCTTTTGCAGGCTGGCGCAGAGCAGAACCGCGCGCGCAACGTCGTGCGGATGGAGCATCACGGCCCGCTCGCCCTCGAGCGGCGGCCGGGCGCGATTGTCCATGATCGGCGTATCGGTCTCGCCGGGCAGGATGGTCGTCGCACGGATGCCCTGGTTGCGATATGTGTTGTGTAGGAAGCTCATGAAGTTCTTCACGCCGGCCTTGGCTGCACCATAGGCGGCGCCGCCGAGCAGATTCGGATTGACCACGGCCAGCGACGACACGGTGATCACTGTGCCTTCCTTCCTGGCTATCATGTCCTCCAGCACGGCCTGGGTCAGGTTGAACACCGCGGTGAGGTTGACATTCACCGTGGCATTCCACTCGGCTTCGCTGATGAAGCGCGCGTTCAGCACCTTGCTGGCGCTGCCGGCATTGTTGACGAGGATATCGATCGTCCCGACGTTGCGCTTGACCCAGCCGACCGTCTCCAGAATCGCATCGCGCGATGCGACATCCAATGCGCGGGCAACGGCCTTGCCGCCGGCCTTCTCGATGTCAGCCACGACGTCCCGCAACGGATCGATCCGGCGGCCAGTCAGGACGATTGTTGCGCCTTCCTGCGCGAGCAGGATCGCAGTCTCGCGCCCAATCCCGGTCCCGGCACCGGTGACGAGCGCTATCTTTCCATCGAGCAGACCCATGATGCTCCTATTCGGCGGCGGTCGCCGCCACGTTTGAGCGCTGATAGCCGTAAATCTGCCTCGCGGCCGCCTGCGTAATCAACCCCTCGGCTAGATCGAGCTCGATTGCGGCCGCCGAGCGCTGGGACGTCCGTCCCCATCCGCCACCGCCGGGCGTCTCCACCTCCAGACGGTCACCCGTCTTCAGGACCACCTTTCCCTTGGGAAATTGCGGATCCCCGTTCTTGTACACCTTGCCGGCACTGCCGGACTTGCCGTCGACGACACCGAAGCAGGGATGACGCACGCGCTCAGACGCCAGATAGATGTTCATCGGATTGCGCCCGAGATTGCGCAGCACGACGCGCTGGCCGAGGCCGCCACGGCACTTTCCGGCACCGCCGGAGTCAGGAATCAGCTCCTTGCACTCGGTGAGCGCGGGGACGGCGATTTCGAACATCTCGATCGCTGTGACCTTGCAATTAGATGGGAAGCTCAGGGTGTCGAGACCATCGAGTTCGGCGCGGGCGCCCTGCCCGCCGTGAAAGTTCTGCACCGAACCATACTGCGTACCGTCATCACGCCGTCCCACGCAGTTGGCGGCCCAGATCGGCGCGCCGCCGCTATCGCCCATCACCTTCTCCGGCACCACGCCTTCCAACGCCTTGAAAATCAGCGATGGGATGACATGCCCGATCAGGTTACGCGAATTTCCCGCCGTCCATTCCTCTGGATTGAGAATCGAGCCGAGCGGCG
The DNA here is from genome assembly GCF_055811795.1 of Bradyrhizobium sp. MI1.7. Taxonomy (NCBI): domain Bacteria; kingdom Pseudomonadati; phylum Pseudomonadota; class Alphaproteobacteria; order Hyphomicrobiales; family Nitrobacteraceae; genus Bradyrhizobium; species Bradyrhizobium sp. MI1.7. Next base: position 23,010 of record NZ_JBVVPO010000075.1, on the reverse strand, counting down.
CCTCGTCCGTGATCGGCGTGATGCAGCCTTCATTGTTCGGCGTGTCCGGGTCGAGCAGGCATTTCAGCGCGTAGACCGAATGGGCGTAGCGATAATTGGTCCGGCAGTTGATCGAGTGAAGAATTTGCGCGGATGTTCCGGTGTAGTCGACGTGAATGGAATCGTCGCGGACGATCACGGCCGCCTTCAGCGTCACATCGGTGTCGTAGCCGTCGAGCAGCACCTCGGCACTATAGGTGCCATTCGGCCATTGCCGGATGGCGCGGCGGGTCTGCGCTTCGGAGCGGGTGTGGATCGCGTCGGCCAGCTCGTCGATGCCATCGAGATCATATTCGTCGAGGAATTTCACCAGTTCGCGGCCCATGACATTGTTGGCCGCGACCATGGATTCGAGATCGCCCATCACCTCGGTCGGAAGGCGAACGGAGGCGGCAATGATGTCGAGCACGTCCTGGTTGGGAACTCCGGCCTTGTGCAGCTTCACGATCGGGAAACGGATGCCCTCCTCGAAGATGTCGCTGGCTTCGGAATGCAAGGGAGCGCCACCGATATCCGGCAGATGCGCGATCGAGCCGGCATAGGCCACGACCTTCCCCTTCTTGAAGATCGGCGTGATCATCGTCACGTCGGGCAGGTGCCCGGTGCCGATCTCCGGATCGTTGGTGGCGAGCACGTCACCGTCTTGCAGGGTCCCGGCCGGAAACTTCGGCAGGAAATACTTCTGTGCGGCAACCGGCAGCGAGGTGATGAATACCGGGATCGACCACGTGCATTGCGCCAGCGCGCGGCCGCGGCTGTCGAGCAGCACGGTCACGTAGTCGTGGTTCTCGCGCACGATCGGCGAAAATGCGGTGCGGCCGAGCACGATGTCGGCCTGGTCGGCGATGAAGATCAGGCGATTCCACATCACCTGCAAGTTGATGGGATCGTTGAAATCGGCGGCGTTCACGGACATGGGTGCGTCGTCCTCAGGCGATGTTGATCACGAGATTGCCGTTGATGTCGACGCGAGCCGTGCCGCTCGGTCCGACGACCGCGGTGGATTCCCGCTGCTCGACAATGGCCGGACCCTTGATCTCTTCGCCGACCGGCAGCTTGTAGTGATCGTAGACCGGCGTTTCGACAAAGCCGCCGCTTTCGCTGAAATAGACCGAACGGTTACCTTTCTTGGCCTCGGCAGCATGCCGCGTGTGCGGACGGGTCACCTGATCCTTCTGACCACTGGAGCGCAGGCGCCAGGTGATCACCTCGACCGATGAACCCGAGACCGTGCGGCCGAACAACTCGCGGTACAGCTTGTAGAAATTGGCGAGAAGCTCTTCGTGGAACTGCTTCGGCGACAGGCTGCGATCCGGCAGCGCGACCGTGATCTCGTGGCCCTGACCGACGTGACGCATGTCGACGGTGTAGGTGTTGGTGATCGTCTCCGGCGCAACCCCTGCAGCACGGACGACATCCGCCCCATGCGCTGCGAGATCGCCGAGCAGGCGATCCATCGCGACAAAATCCCAACTGTCGACCTGCATCGGAAAGCTCGCGGAGAGATCGACAGCCACCGGCGCGATCAGCAGGCCGATCGCCGAGGTGACGCCGGCGCCGGTCGGACAGATGATGCGCTTGATGCCGAGCTTGCGCGCGATGCCGTAGGCATGCACCGGGCCCGCGCCGCCGAAGGCGACCATCGGCAGGCTGCGCGGATCGACGCCGAGGTCGGTCGCGTGCACCGCCGCCGCTTTGCTCATGGATTCATTGACGAGATCGTGGATGCCGAAGGCGCAGCGGGGCACGCCGACGTCGAGCGAAGCCGCCAGCTTTGTCATCGCCGCGAGTGCGGCGTCCTTCGACACCTTGAACGAGCCGCCGACGAAGGATTCGGTGCCCATATAGCCGAGCAGGATATCGGCATCAGTCACAGTCGGTTCGGTTCCGCCGCGCTGATAGGCGGCCGGCCCCGGCATCGCGCCCGCCGAGCGTGGCCCGACATCGAGCAGGCCCAGCGGGTTCTTCGCCGCGATCGAGCCGCCGCCGGCGCCGATCTCGATCATGCGGATCGACTGGATTTTCAGCGGGAAGCCCGAGCCCTTGCGAAAGCGATGATAATGCGCGACCTCGAGATCGGTGCCGACCGCCGGCTCGCCGTTCGGGATCAGGCACAATTTGGCGGTGGTCCCGCCCATGTCGAAGGACAGCACGCTGCCCTCGCCGGCGATGTGGCCGAATTCGGCCGCAGCGACGGCGCCTGCGGCCGGACCCGACTCAATCAGGCGCACCGGCAACTCCGCGGCGCGGCTGCTTGGCACGAGGCCGCCCGACGAAGTCATCCACAGCACCTGCCGACTGATCCCCTTGGCGGCGAACTCACGCTCGAGATGTGCGACGTGTCCCGACATCTGCGGCCGCGTATAGGCGTTGACGACGGTAGTCGAGGCCCGGTCGAATTCGCGCACCTCCGGGCAGACTTCGGAGGATAGCGACACAAAGATATCGGGGTCTTCTTCACGCAGCAGTGCGGCGATGCGCTGCTCATGATCAGGATATTTGTAGGCGTGCAGCAGGCAGACGGCGACGGATTTGATGCCCTCCTCGCGCAGCCGGTCGGCGATCCCGCGGACCGTCTCCTCATCCAGCGCCGTGATGACCTCGCCATCGGCAGCGATACGCTCGACCGCGCCAAAGCTGTTGGCGCGCGTCACCAGCGGGTCGGGATATTTCAGGTTCAGATCATAGAGATCGTAACGGCCTTCGTTACGAATACGCAGCATGTCCTGGAAGCCGGCGGTCGAGATGAAGCCGGTCTTGACGCCCTTGCGCTCCAGCACGGCATTGGTGACCACGGTGGTGGCGCCGAGCACCTGAAGCCCGTCGAGAGCGACGTCGTCTCCGAATTGTTCGAGCAGCTCGGACACGCCACGAACCACGGCCTCGGCTGGGTTGGCCGGCGTGCTCAGCACCTTGTGGAGATGCAATTCGCCCTTGTCGTCGAGCAGCGCGAAATCGGTGAAGGTTCCCCCGGTATCGAATGCGAGCTTGGCCATCTTTGTCCTCGAAGCGATTGCCTTCGAAGGTAGAAAATGCGGTTGCGGCCGACCACCACAACTCCCGTCTGCCGCCATAGGTTTTGTTTATGGCCTGACGAAACCGGCGCGATGCAGCCGCCGCGCACGGCGTTGCCCGGACTCTGGCCTGCAGCCGTGTTGCCTAGACCGCTTTGATGCCCTGCGGGTGGCTGCGCATCAGCTTCTCGACCACGGTCAGAAGCACCGAGCGCGTGGCGAGCGCGGGCTCCGACAGCGGCAGATGGTCCGAAATACACAGGGAGACGGTCGCCTCGATCGCGGGACGTACCAGCCGCCGCACTTCGACCCCGCCAAAGCTCGACGCGGTCGCTGCGACCGAGGCCGGCAGGATGGTCGAGCCGAGGCCCTCGGTCACGGCCGCACCGAGCGCGGAGACGGATTCGATCTCGGAGGCGACATTCGGCTTCACCCGTGCCCGCGCCAGCGATTCATCGATCAAGCGCCGCAGGAAATGCCCCTGGCTCGGCAGCAACAGCTTTACGTCGGCCAGCGCGGACAGCGGCAGCGGCTCGTCGGTCGGCTTTTTCGCGACAGGCCCCGCCGGCGAAACGAGATACAACTCCTCACGGAACAGCGGCTGCAGCTTCACGCCTTTGATCGGGCCGGAGCCGTAGATCATGGCCATGTCCATCCTGCCGGTCATGATCAGCTCGCTCAACACATGGCCAAAGCTGTCGTTGATATGGACGATGATCTGCGGATGCAGCGTCGACATCTCCTTCAAGATCGGCAGCGACAACGTGCTCGATGCCGAATAGGTCGCAAGCCCGATCGACACCCGCCCGGCCAGCGCCTTGGTCGATTGATCGATGTCGATCTGTGCCTGCTCGATCTGCTTCAGCAGCAATTGCGCGTGGCGGTAGAGGATGAGGCCGGCCTCGGTCGGGACGATGCCGTGATTGCTGCGCAGCAACAGCTTGTGCTTGAAGTGAGTTTCAAGGGCTGCGATCTGCTGCGACAGCGCCGGCTGAGCCGTGCGGAGCAGCCCGGCGGCGCGCGAGACGCTGCCGGCATCGACCACCTTGACGAAGCTCTTCAGCTTCCTGAAATCGACGCTCATCTGTGTCGAACGCTGGTCCTGAACCGGACGGGCAACGCCCGCGCGGCCGTTCATGAAAACACGATCTGGATCGACACTATCCTTTATCTACGCCGTTGATTTCAATCGGTTTCGTCGCCTGCGCGCCGATTTGCTTGATTGCCCTCAGCGCAGCGCCCGGCAGGCCTTCTCAATGCGGTCACAGGCGTCCTTGATCGCCCCCATCGAGGTCGCGATCGACAGGCGGAAATACGGCGAGAGCCCATAGGCAGCGCCCTGCACCGCGGCTACGCCGACATCGTCGAGCAGATAGAGCACGAAATCGAGATCACTCTCGATGAGCTTACCATCAGGCGTCGTCTTGCCGATCACCCCAGCGCATCCGGGATAGAGATAGAAGGCGCCATCAGGCACCAGGCAGGACAGGCCGGCGATCGCGTTCAACCGCGCGCAGGCATAGTCGCGGCGCTCCTTGTAGAGCTTGACGCTATCGCGAACGAACGACTGGTCGCTGGTCAGCGCATGCGCGGCGGCCGCCTGGCTGATCGACGAGGGACAAGATGACATCTGCGACTGCAGCTTGTTGATGGCGGCGACCAGTGGCGCAGGACCCGCGGCATAGCCGATCCGCCAGCCGGTCATTGCGTAGGTCTTGGACACGCCATTGGCGAGCAAGACGCGGTCCTTCAGAGCCGGCACCACGGCGGCAAGGGTAGTCGCGGGCTCGTCGCGGTACCAGATCTGGTCGTAGATGTCGTCCGACAACACGAGAACATTGGGATGGCGGAGCAGCACGTCGCCGATCGCCTTGAGGTCTTCGCGGGAATAGGCCGCGCCGGTCGGGTTCGAGGGCGCATTGAGGATCAGCCAGCGCGTGCGCGGCGTGATCGCAGCCTCCAGTGCCTCCGCCGTCAGCTTGAACCCCTGATTCTCGGAGCAGCGGACGATGACAGGCTTGCCGTCATTGGCGATGACCATGTCGGGATACGAGACCCAATACGGCGCGGGAATGATGACCTCGGCCCCCTCCTCCACGCTCGCCATCAGCGCGAGAAACAGAATCTGCTTGGCGCCGCCGCCGACGCAGATCTCGTTGTCCGAATAGTCAAGACCAAGGCGGCGCTTGTAGTCCGCGATAATCGCGTTTCGTAGCGCGACGGTGCCATTGACCGCGGTGTATTTCGTCTCGCCGCGATCGATCGCCTCATGCGCCGCCGCCTTGACGTGATCGGGCGTGTCGAAGTCGGGTTCGCCGATCGCCATGTCGACGATGTCGCGGCCGGCGGCCTTCAGCTCGCGCACGCGCGCGGACGCGGCCGTGGTCGGGGATATCTTGATGCGCGAGACGCGCGCGGCCGGCACGAAGATCGTCACTGTGGTCGTCCTTTGCGTTTTCGATGGTCCACGCCCGTCAAGCAGGCGCTCCTTGTCAATGTTCGACATCGGTCTCGCCGCGCATGCGGCCGGTGAGGAAGAGTTCGCCGAGCTCGTCGTGGGTGATGTCGGCGGGACGGCCGTCCCAGATCACCTTGCCGAGCCGCAGGATGACGGCGCGCTGCGCCACCGCCATCGCTTTCTTGGTGTTCTGCTCGACGAGCAAAATGGTCTGGCCGGCCGCGTTGATCCGCAACAGCTCATCGAAGACGATTCCGATCGCGGTCGGCGACAGACCGACAGAGGGCTCGTCGACCAGAAGGATCTTTGGCCGCTGCAGCACCGCCATCGCAACCTCGAGCAACTGCTGCTCGCCGCCGGACATGTTGCCGGCCAGCGAGTTGCGACGTGTCTTCAGGATCGGAAAGAGATCGTAGACATAGTCGCGCTCGGCCTTCACCCTGCTGTCGCGCAGCGTATAGGCCGCCATCTGAAGGTTCTCGTCGACCGTCATGACCGGGAAGTTGCAGCGGCCCTGCGGTACCCAGGAGATGCCTTCGGCGAGGATCGCGCGAGATTTCAGGGCAGTGATGTCCTTGCCCTGCCAGTCGATGCTGCCGCCCTTGACGGTGGTCATACCGTAGAGCGTCTTCAGCAGCGTCGACTTGCCGGCACCGTTCGGCCCCATCAGGGCGACGAACTGCCCCTGGGGCACGTCGAGATCGACGCCATTGAGGATGTCGAGCGAGCCGTAACCCGCGCGCAGGCCTTTAATTGAGAGAGAAGGTTCAGCCACCGAGATAGGCCTCCCGCACCGCCTGGTTCTGGACGATTTCGTCGGGTGTTCCTTCCGCGAGCTTACGCCCCTGGTCGAGCACGACCACGCGCTTGCACAGGCTCGTGACCACGTCGATGTTATGCTCGATGATCAGGAAGCTGACGCCGAAGGAGGTATTGGCGAGGCGGATGCTCTCGACCACACGCTCGATCAGCTTCGGATTGATGCCGGCCATCGGCTCGTCGAGCAGGATGAGCTTCGGTTCCGGCATCAGCATCGAGGCGAACTGGATCAGCTTCTGCTGGCCGCCGGAGAGCTTGCCCGCGGGCTGGAACCGCACGTCCCAGAGCCCTGCGATCTTGATCAGCTCGCGCGCTCGCTCGCGCAGCGCCGCGACGCGATTGCGGGCCGCGGCGCCGATTCCGAAGGTCGACAAGATACCGGGGAAGGTGAACATCTGGCCGGCGATCACGAGGTTCTCCTCGATGTCGAGCGCAGAGAACACCACGGTCTTCTGGAACGAGCGCAGCATGCGCCCCTCCCGCGCGATGTCGTTCAGCGACCAGCCGGTGATGTCCTGACCGTCGAGCTTCACCGCGCCCGCACTCGGCCTCGCAAGCCCGGTCACGCAATCGAAGAAGGTGGACTTGCCCGAGCCGTTCGGGCCGATGAGACCGCAGATCTCACCGCGATCGACGTGCAGGTCGACGCCATCGACCGCGCGCACTGCGCCGTAGGATTTGCAGAGGCCAGAGATATCGAGAATTGGCAGGCCGGTCATTTGCGCCTCTCGAGGAATGACCAGAACCGGCCGATCAATGGCGCGAATCCGCTCGGGAACCAGAACACGAGCCCGAGCAAAAAGAAGCCATAGGCAATCATGCGCAATTCCGGCGCCACGCGTAGGGCTTCCGTCAGGCCGACAAACATCAAGCTGCCGAAAATGACGCCCGAGATTGTCCCCGCACCTCCGCCGAGCACGATGATCAGCATCGTCGTCGAGTAGTACATCTGGAAGGTCAGCGGGCTGACGACCGTCAGGTAATGCGCATAGAGGCTGCCGCCGAGGCCGGCGAAGGCGGCGCTGATCATGAATACGACGAGCTTGTAGTGCCAGGTCGGGATGCCCACGGATTCAGCGAGCGTCTCGTTCTCGCGAATGGCGATCATGTTGCGGCCGGCCGGCGATCGCACGATCAGATAGATCGCCAGTGTCGCCAGGGCAGCGATGACGAGGACAAGATAATAGAAGCCGACGGTTCCGGAGACCGTGAACGAGGCCGGCCCCAGCGCGAAGTAAGGCTTGGGAATTGCCGCCAGCCCCATATCGCCGCGCGTCAGGCTGATCCAGTTCTTGGCGATGGCCTGCCCGATGATGACGAAGCCGAGCGTGCACATCACGAACGACGTCGCACGCAGCCTCAGGGCTGGAATTCCGAGTGGCGCCGCAACCGCGCCGGTCACGAGGCCGGCGGCGAGGAAATTCAGATAGAACGGCGTGCCGAAATGGACTGCCAGCAGCGCCGAAGTATAGGCCCCGATGCCGAAGAACGCCGCCTGCGCCAATGACAGAAGACCGGTGTAGCCGAGCAGCAGATTGAGACCATGGGCCGGCAGCAGGAAGATCAACGCAATGATGATCGCATGCAGCGGATAATTCCCGAGGAACAGCGGCGCGACGCAGGCCAGCGCGATGAGCGCGAGGCCAAACGGAATACGGAGATCCCGCCCCGTGGCCGCAACCGGGCTTTCGGCTGGTGTCATGGTCTGCTCTCGGACGATCTCAGTCATGTCACATCCATGGCGATCAGAAGCGCGCCTGCGCGGAGAACAGCCCATGCGGACGCCACATCAGCACCAGCATCAGGGTCGCAAAGCCCACGGTGTCGCGGAACTGCAGTCCGACATAAGTCGCGACCAGGCTCTCCGCGATGCCGAGGATCATCGCCGCCACGAACGTGCCGCGGACGTTACCCAACCCGCCCATGATAATGATCGGCAGCGTCTTGAACGTGATGAGCTCCCCCATGCCGCCGTAGACGCTGACGTTCACGGGCGCTGTGAGCACGCCTGACAGGCCGGCCAGCGCCGCGCCGAGGATGAAGGTCCAGAGCGCGATATGGCGGACGTCGATGCCGACCACCGCGCAGCACTCGATGTTCTGCGAGACCGCCCGCATCGCCTTGCCCATCCGGCTATAGGTGACCATCAGCTCGAGGCCGACGAACACGATCAGGCCGATGACGATGATCAGGATGCGCTGCTCGGCCAAAGTGAAGCCGAACAGAGTCACCGGCTCGATATAGCCGCCGGAGAAGAACTTGTAGCCGCCGCCAAAGACCAGGATGACGGTGTTCTGCAGGATCAGGGCGACGCCCAGCGTCGCGAGCACGCCGGCCTCGGCCGGCGCCCCCACGATCCGCTGCATCACGAAGTTGCCGACCACCACGGCGATCACCGCGGTGGCAACCACGCCGATCACGACCGCCACCGGATACGGCAGATCGAAATACTCGATCGCGAACCAGGCCCCGAAGGTGCCGAGCATGTAATATTCGCCATGTGCAAAATTGATGGCGCGCAGCACGCCGAAGATCATCGTCATGCCGACGGCAACGATCGCATAAACCGATCCGGATACGATGCCGTTAACAATCTGCTCGATGATCGTATAGAACATGTGGTCTGCCGTCCCGTTGCCTTACTTGGGATAGTCGATCTCGGCCGAATAGGCTCCTTTGATGGCCGGCTTGCCGTTCTCGATCTCGAGCAGGATCATCGGCAGGCGCGCCTGATTGTGGTCGTCGAAGGTGACTTCGCCGACCGCGCTCGCATAGTGGATATTGGAGAGCGCGGTACGAACCTTCTCGCGGTCGATGCTCTGTGCCTGCTCGATTGCCTTGGCCAGAAGATGCGTCGTCTCCCAGTGCACATAGGCGTGATTGTTGGGCGCTTCGCGATACTCGGCGGTGAACTTGTCGACGAAGGCCTTGCTCTTCTCGGACTCATAGGCCGGAAGCCAGGCCGCGGCCTCGATTGCTCCCTCGAGCGCCTTCGGCGCCGCCTTGATGGAGCTCGCTGTATTGAACTCGGCGTTGCCGATCAGGGGGATCTTGCCGGCAATCCCGGTTTCGATCATTTGACGACCGACGATGGGTGTAGAATCGGCATTGCCATACATGATGATGGCCTGGGCGCCGGAATCGCGGATCTTGGACAGGACGCTGCGGAAATCGACCTCGCCTTCCTTGTAATAGTCTTCCGTCAAGATCTGACTCTTGAAGCGCGGCAGGTACTTCTTGGTAAACTCAATGGCCGCACGCCCGTAGTCGGTGTCGACCGATAGCACGGCGTATTTGGTAAATCCCTTCTTCTCGGCGGCGTATTGCAGCACGACGAGGGCGCGGTTTTCGTCGGTCGGATAATTACGATAGGTCCATTTGAATCCGCCGACGCCCGCCTTGTAGGTGATCTTCGGATTCGACGAGGCGGCATTGAGGAGAAGCACACCGGCGTCCTCCGCGACCGGCTGCATCGCGAGCGTTACCGAGCTCGAGACGTCGCCAATGATGAAGTCGACCTGGTCCTGATCGATGAGGCGCCGGGTTGCCGAAACACCCTCGACCGGGGTGCCTTGGCTGTCGCCGGCCAGGATGTTGATCTTGCGCCCGCCGACGCCGCCAGCGCCGTTGATTTCCTTCGCAGCCATCTGGGCGCCGCGCATCGAGAAGGCGCCGTAGCGGGCGTTCGGACCGCTCATCGGAGCGACAAGACCGAGCTTCACGGTGCCGTCCTCGCTTCGGGCGAAGGCGCCGGAGGAGACGGTCTGAAGTCCGATCAGAGCGGATCCGACACAAAATCCTCTGCGGCTTAGGTAGATCGTCATTTGCCCGCTCCGTTGCTGCTACAAAATAATGCGTCCGCGAACTCCCCCACTTTTGTGGTCTTGCCCTGGGAATTTTTTTGCTGCGGCCGACGGTAAAAAATAGATTTACGTTCGATGACAGGGGAAGCACGACTGCGGTCTGCCGCCATAGCGAATTCTTATGGCGCCCCTGAGTTCTGCCGATTTGCCGCGCTCGATATGCAGCCAGCGCGCGCGAGAGACTGCTAAGAAATGCCGCTTGAATCACGTTTCGCGTTGTGATCGCTTCCGAACGGCCTCTTTCGCCTCGCGCGCGGAACCGGAGCGAAAGGCGCTTCTGCTACTCCGCGCCTCGACCGAAATCGTCGAACAGTACAGGCGGACGAACAGTCCAGTGCCCCGGTGCGGCGCCACCCACATCGAAAGGCCTGATCACGTTAGCTGTGATGAGATTTTTCTTGATCTCCCGGTGCACACGTCGTGCACACGGCGCCATCTAACTAACTGAAAATCTTGAACTCTCGCTCCAATCCATTACTGGCCAATTTCAGCAAGCTTCGGCCAAACGCCTCCAACTAGAGCAAGCTTCAAAAAACAGTCGACGGATGGCTACGGCGTAGTGTGCCGACTTTGCACGTCGATGGTCATTTCTGAAACGGCGATGGCCAAAACGCGGCCGGCAAATACATCCCCGCAAGGGATACGCTTGCTCGGGTGACGAACTCTCTCCAGGACATGGAGGCTGCTGGAACGGTTGGCGATAGCCGCCGGCCCCATCAGGATCGGGCAAGAGCGAATTCGGGTCCAGTCTCGGCTGGATCGGTCACCCCGACCGTATGATAGGCGCGGCCAAAATAGATCAGATTGTCGGTGCAGCCGGATCGTTGCAGGGCCACGATGCGGCAGAGCAGCACGTCATGCGTGCCGACATTGACGATATCGGCAATCCGGCAGTCGAACGCGGCGGCGCAGTCGGCTAGCACCGGCGCACCGGTTTCGAGTGTCGACCACGCGGCCGCGGCAAACCGTTCTTCGGCGGGCAGTTTGCCGCCGAACAGCCGGGACAATTGCTCGTGCCGGGCCGACAGCACGTTGACGCAGACCGCCTTGTTGCCGATCACGCTGGCATAGGCCGAGGAGGCGCGATTGATGCAGACCAGCAGCGTCGGCGGATCGTCGGTGACGCTGCAAATCGCAGACGCGGTAAATCCGGCACGGCCCGCGCTGCCGTCGGTCGTGACGACGCTGACGGCGGCACCAAGACAGGCCATCGCGTCGCGGTAGTCCTGAGGGGCCACGTCCTGCATCGGCGTCCTCACGTCTCGATGGCAGGCGCGAACGCCAGCCCGCGCAGCACCTGCGCCAGCACGGAAGCGCCGGCGGCAACATGATCGGGCTCGGCCCATTCGTGCTCGACATGGCTTGCACCGTCACGGCACGGGATGAAGATCATCGCAGCCGGAAAGATTTTTGCGAGATGACGGGCGTCGTGACCGGCGGCGGAGAGGATTTCCATGGCGGAATGCCCCTGCTCTCGCGCGGCCTCTGCGATGCTTGCCCGCAGGCGCGAATCGAAAGCGTTTGACGGTGCATTGACGAGCGGCGTCACCGTGACCATGCAAGGTGCAGCGTTCTCCTGGCAAAGAATCGCGATACGCACACCCGCGGCATCGAGCACCGCATTGTCAGGGTGACGCAGATCGATGCTGAAGCTGACGCGTGACGGCACCACCGACGGCGCATTCGGAACCACGACAACGCGGCCGATGGTGAACTTGATCTCGGCATCGATTGTGCCGATCTCCGCATGGAGCGCCGACGCCATCCGCGCAAAGGCCGCGAGCGCATCTCGCCTCTCCCGCTGCGCCAGTGTGCCAGCGTGTCCCTCGGCACCCTCGACCACCACCTGAAAGGTCTTCTTGCCCTGGATGCCGGTGACGACCCCAATCGTGCAGCCGGCCGCCTCCAGCAGCGGTCCCTGCTCGATGTGCAATTCGAGATAGGCACTGGCGGCGAAACCGAGCGGCCTGTGCGGCATAACAGGAAAAGCCTCGTGGAAGCGATCGAGCGCCTCGCCGACGCTGACGCCGTCGGCATCGCGCGCGGCGCGGATCGCGTCCATGTCGCGCTCGCCGGTAAAGGCCTCCGAGCCCATCATCCCCGGGGCGAAGCGCGAGCCCTCCTCGTTCATCCAGGCGACCACGATGATGTCGCGCGCGGGCGCGTCCCCTTGCTCCGCGAGTGAGATGACCGCCTCCAACGCCGCCATCACGCCGGCCGCACCGTCAAATTTGCCACCGGTCGGCTGGCTGTCGAGATGACTGCCAATGAGAAACGGCGGCGCGGCGCGATCGCAGCCAGCCAGCGTCAGGAACAGGTTGCCCGCCGCATCGGTCGACGGTGTCAAATCTGCCTCGCGGGCCCAGCCGATGACGCGACGCCATGCGGCAATCTCGCCGTCGCTCAGCGCCTGACGATTAACCCCGCCGGCCGGCGTCGCGCCGATCTCGGCGAGCGCCATCAGCCGCGTCCAGAGCCGATCAGCGTTGATCAGGGGCTGGCTCGTCATCGACTACTTCGTGCGCATGATCTGGCCCGGCAGCGCGCGCGGATCGCGTGGCAGCCAGCGCCCGACCTCGACCTGGGCGATGAACTCGGCGAGCAGCGCGTTGAACGCCGCCGGCTCTTCCAGATTGAGCGTGTGGCCGGTCTTGGGGAAGACCGAGAGACCACAGGCCGGAATGGTCTTCTTCAGGAAGATGCCGGGCTGGAGGCAGTGATCGTCCTCGTCGCCGACGACGACCAGCGTCGGCACCATCATTGTCTTCAGGCCTTCTTCGAGATCGTAGAATGACGGCCGCCGCGCCTGAACACCGCGCATAGTGTTGGCAGCGCCGCGATCGGAATGGGTGGCGAGGAGATCGGCGAATTCCTGCCAGCCGCGCGGATCCTTGTTCTGGAACTGCACCCGGCTCCCACCGAGCGCGTAGATCTTCGCGAATTCCTTCGCACCCTGCTTCTCGAAATTGTCGGCGACCTCGAGCGAGACGCCGCGAAAATACTCCTCGAACTCCTTCTCGCAGCCATAACCGGCACCGGCCACGGTGAGCGACAAAGCGCGCTCCGGCGTGCGCAGGCCGAAATGCACCGTGCAGAAGCCCCCCATGGAAAGGCCGACGATGTGCGCCTTCTTGATCTTGAGCGCGTCGAGCACGGCGATTGCATCGTCAGCGGCAATCGCCTGCGAATAGGCCTCCACGCTGTCTGGCACATCCGACGGCGGATAGCCGCGCGCTGCGTAGGTGATGCAGCGGTGGCGCCGGCTGAAATAGCGCAGCTGCGGCTCCCAGCTTGCGTGATTGCCGCCGAACTCGTGGATAAAGAGGATCGGCGTGCCCTCGCCCGCCTCTTCGACATGCAGCTTCACGCCGTCCTTCGCTGTGATCATCGTCATCGGCATCGTCCCTAGAATTGCGGCGGCAGATCGTTGAGCATGCGCGCCTGCGCGACCATCTCCGGCAGCAGTGTGCAGAGTTTTTCGACCCACATTTGCGGCACGGAGGTGCTGATCTTGACGAAGCGGTCGCCGAAGCGCTGCGTATGATACGTGCCCTGGCGGATCATGATGCCCTGCCGGCGATAGCACTCGACCAGCGCCTCGGGACGGATGCCCGCCGCGATGGTCTCCAGCACCAGAAAGTTTCCGTGCGAGGGCATGATCGGCAGCGCCAGCCCTTCGATCGTGGCCGCCGCCTCCTGGATCATCGCCTTGTTGGCGCGGTCGGTGCTGCGCACCTTCTTCATCCATTCGGCCTTGACGGAAAGCCCCGCCTGCGCCGCACGCTGGGCGATGACGCTGGCACCGAGCACGCTCGTGGAGGTCTGCGCCAGTTCCTCGAACAGATCAGGCGCGGCGACCAGAGCGCCGATGCGCAAGCCAGCGAGCCCGAGCCATTTCGAAAAGCTGGTCGAGACCACCGAGCCTTTCGGGGCGACATGGAGCGCCGGCGTGTGGCCGTCGGCAAAGTCGCGGTAGGTGCAGTCATGCACCAGCAGCGCACCGCAATCGCGCGCGATCGCGGCAAAGCTCTCGATCTCCTCGCGGGTGTAGCGGATGCCGAGGGGATTGTTGGGATCGACGAGATAGATGACCGCGGTACGCTCATCAACATTCGCCTTCAACGCCTCAGGCGTCAGGCGGTAGTTGCAGGCGGGATCGTAGATCGGAATCTCGATCACCTCGGAGCCCTGCTGGCGCGCGAACAGGCACGGCCACTTCCAGGTCGGATCGGTCGTCACCAGCGTGGTGCCGGGCTTGCAACGCGCACGGCAGATCATCGCCAGCGCGTTGACGCCCCCCTCGGTCACCAACGCTTCTGCGTCAGGCACACCGAGATCGGCGACGATCGCGGCGCGCAACGCCTCGAAGCCGAGCGGCGGGGCATAGGCATTGAACTCGCCCGCCTCGATCGAGCGTAGCATCGCCTCGCGCACGGCGGGATGGCTCTCGATGTGATTGGTGTTCTGGCCGAGCCAATAGAGCCCCGGCGTCGCCGAGAGCTCGTCGAAATAGCGGTTGCGGACCAGTGCCGTGGATTGAGGCTTCGACATCGATGCCTCAGATCACCGAGCCGCGCGCGGCAATGCCGCCGTCGATCGTCACGACCGTGCCGGTGATGTAGCCGGACCGCGGCGAAGACAGGAAGGCGACGAGATCGGCGACTTCTTCCGAGGTCGCGGGCCGCTTGCCCGGATATTTGTCGAACAGTTCCTCCCAGCGGCCTTCGTCACCAAGCATGTCGATCGCCTTGCGCTTCATGATCTTGAGCATGCGATCGGTTGCAACCGGTCCCGGATTGACCGCGACGACGCGGACGCCGTGATCGAGGCTGCGGCCGCCGAGCGCCTTGGTGAAGGACATCAGCGCCGCGTTGCCGGTGGAGCCTGCAATGTAGCTGGCGTCCCAGTTCTCACCGGAATTGCCGATGATGTTGATGATGACGCCGTCCTTGCCCTTCATGCGCGGATAATAGAGACGCGACAGCGTGATGTAGCCGAACACCTTGAGATCGAAGCCGCGGCGCCAGGCGGCGTCGTCGAGGATCTCCAGCGAACCGGCCGGGATGTCGCCGGCATTGTTGATGAGGATGTCGATGTCGCCGACTTCGGCCGCGAGCTTCTCCATCGCAGCCGTGCTCGACAGGTCGAGCGCGTGGATGGTGATCTTCACGCCAAAGCGGGCTTCCAGGTCGCGCTTGGCCTGGAGCATCGCTTCGCCGTTGCGGGCGGCGAGATGCAAATGACACCCCTCCGCGGCGAAGAGCTCGGCCACCGCAAGTCCAATTCCTTTCGACGCGCCGGTGATCAGGGCGGTCTTGTTCGTCAGCTTCAGGTCCACTCCGGGTCTCCAGGATGCAAGCTAGATATACAAGGTCTAGCAATTTGCATACCAAGCGACATCAAGGGTCATTCGAAGGCGGCCAGGAAGTCCAGGAGGTTGTCGCCAAGCAGGTTGACGTGGTCGCGCATGGTGCTGTGCGCCCGCTCCGGATCATGGGCCAGGATCGCCTGCATGATCGCCTCATGCTCGCGGACAGTGTCGGCGATCCGGTTCGGCATCCGCGTCACCCGGCGGCGATAGGCGGCCACCTGGTTACGCAGCTTGCGGGTCTGGTCGGCGAGGAAAGTGTTGCGCGAAGCCTCGTAGATCGCTTCGTGGAATTCCTGGTTGATGTCGTAGAAGACGTCGATGTCGCCGGTTTCGCCCGCCGCCACAAGCCGCTGGTGAATCTCGCCAATTTCAGTGCCCCAGGCCTGCGAGACGCGCCGGGCGGCGAGCCGCGCGCAGAGCCCCTCCAGCTCCGCCATGACCTGGAACATCTCGATCAGCGCTTGCGCCTTGATGCTGCGGACCGTTGCCCCCTGCCGGCCGCGCAGCTCGACCAGATTGTTAGCGGCCATCAGGCGGAACGCCTCCCGCACCGGCGTGCGCGAGACGCCGAAGCGCTGGGCGATCTCCTGTTCGTCGAGCCGGCTGCCCGGCTCGAGATGACCCGCCGCGATCGCGCCCTCGAGCTTCTGGCGCAGGTTCTCGGCGAGCGTCATGCCGGGGCTCGGCGCCAGGGACTCCTGCCCGTTTTTCGCGCGTCTGCCTCCGACCTGTGCACCAATATCCGCCATTATGTTTCTCCGATATCAATATAAGTATACAAAACGGCACCCATCCTCCAGCGAAACGTCTGATTTTCTCTCGGAAGCGCGCGGAACTCCGCCATATTCGCCTGTCGATCTCGCAAGTCTTATGCCGGATTTGCCCAGGAATCGCACTGGCACACGAGTTGCTAAGAGATTTCGACGCGGTCCGCTTTCGTATGCGAATGGCCGCCTCCATTATACAAGGACATCCCGGTGCAGGCTGCCCGCCTCCCCAATCCCGGACCGGCCATCGAAGCCCCGCAGGCCCACCCGAAGCCTGAGCCGCTGCTTGAACTGCGTGCGGTCAACAAGACCTTCGGCTCCGTCACGGCGCTTTCGGGACTTGAGGCGAGCGTCGCCTCCGGCGAGTTCGTCACCGTCGTCGGCCCAAGCGGCTGCGGCAAGAGCACCCTCTTCAACATCGTCGCTGGCCTCGAGGAACCGGACGCCGGCGGCATCCTGCGCTTCGAAGGCTGCCATTCGGCCGACCTGCTCGGCCGCGTCTCCTTTATGCCGCAGCGCGATTTGCTGTTCCCCTGGCGCAACGTGGTGGACAACGCCATCCTCGCGCTCGAGGTCGAAGGCATGCCGCGCGACCAAGCGCGCGCCAAGGCGCTGAGGATGTTGCCCGAGTTCGGGCTCGCCGGCTTCGAGAAGCAATATCCCAACCAATTGTCGGGCGGCATGCGCCAGCGCGTCGCCTTGATGCGCACCTTCCTGTTCGAGCGCGACCTGATGCTGCTGGACGAGCCGTTCGGCGCGCTCGACGCGCTGACGCGGGCGATGATGCAGCGCTGGCTCGACGTCTGGCAGAAATACCGCCGCACCATTCTCTTCATCACCCACGACGTCGACGAGGCGATCTTCCTTGGCGACCGCGTGCTGGTCATGACCGCACGTCCTGGCTCGGTGAAGCTCGAACAGGTCGTCGATCTTCCCCGCCCGCGTCGACCCGAGATCGTCACCTCTCAGGAATTCGTGCGCCTCAAGCGCACGCTGCTCGATGCGATCGAGGAGGAAAGCATGAAATCGTTCCAATCCTCCATCGCGCAGGAGAAGACGCCGTGACCGCGATGTCAGCGAGAGAGGCCGCACCGCGCGGTATCGAACCGGCCGAATGGGATGCTCGGATCAAGCTCGCGGCCTGCTATCGCATGGTCGCCAAGCTCGGCATGGACGATTTGATCTATAACCACATCTCCCTGCGCGTGCCCGGCCACGACGACCAGTTCCTCATCAATCCCTACGGCCTGCTGTTCGACGAGATCACGGCGTCGAGCTTGGTGAAGATTGACACCAGGGGTAACAAGCTCGACGACACGCCGCAGGCGGTGAACGTCGCAGCCTTCGTCATCCATGCGGCGATTCACACCTCGAACCACGACGCGGCCTGCGTGCTGCACACCCATTCCGACGCGAGCGTCGCGGTTTCCGGACAGGAGAAGGGCCTGTTGCCGCTCAGCCAGTTCGCGATGCGCTTCTACGACCGCCAGGCCTTCCACGACTACGAAGGCGTCGCCATCGACCTCGACGAGCAGGTCCGCCTGGTGCGCGATCTCGGCCCGCACAAGGTGATGCTGATGCGCAACCACGGCATCCTCACCGTCGGCCGGACGCCGGGCGAGGCTTTCATGCTGCTTTATTATTTCGAGCGTGCCGCGCGGATCCAGCTCCAGATGCAGGCGGCGGCTGCTGCCGGCGCCAAGCTGGTAATGCCGCCGCACGAGGTCTGCCAGAAGGCCGCGCGTCAGTTCTGGGAATTGCAGGGCGACATCCTCGTGCCCGGCGAACGCGAATGGCCGGCGCTGATGCGCCAGCTCGACCGCACCGATCCATCCTATCGCAATTGATTTTCACCGCCTGGAGTATGACCATGTTGAGCCGACGCCACGCCATCTCCGTCCTCTCCGCCATCGCACTGGCGACCGGCTCGCTTGTCACGGCTGCGCCCGCAGCCGACTTGCAGAAGGCGAGCCTGCGGTTGAAATGGCTGCCGCAGGCGCAGTTCGCCGGCTTTTACGTCGCGGCGGCCAAGGGCTATTACAAGGCCGAGGGCATCGACCTCACCATCAATCCCGGCGGGCCCAACCTGCTGACCGAAAACCTTGTCGCGACCGGCGCCGATTCGTTCGGCCTGTCCGGCGGCACCGACAGCGTGTTCGCGGCGCGCGACAAGGGGCTGCCGATCGTCTGCATCGGCGTATCGCACCAGATCACCCCCTTCATCTTCGTCACCCGCAAGGACGGGCCGGTGAAGACGATTCAGGATTTCAAGGGCAAGACGGTCACCACCTGGTTCACCGGCGCCAACCATGTGCTCAACGGCATGCTGGCCAAGGAAGGCATCAAGCCGGATGAATTGAAGATCCAGCCGCAGCAGGTTTCGGTCACGCCGTTCGTCGACGGCAACGTCGACGTCATCACGGCGACCTATTACAACGAGTACTACAGCATCCAGTCGCGCATGCCGAAGGATAGCCTGAAGATCTTCGTCGCCGAGGACTACGGCATCACCTTCCCGCGCGACACGCTGATCGTGGCCGAAGCGACCGCCAAGGAGAAGCCGGAGCTGGTCAAGGCCTTCCTGCGGGCGTCGCTGATGGGCTGGAAGGACGCCTTCGCAGACCCCAAGGGCGCCGTCGATACCGTGATGGCCGCAGCCCCTACCCTCGATCGCGCGCAGCAGGAATTCATGCTCACCGAAGTGAAGCGCCTGATGACCGCTGGCACGGCGGCAAAGAACGGCATGTTCTGGATCGATGCCGATGCGGTGAAGACCGCTCACGACTTCTTCCTGAAATATGGCGTGATCTCCAAGCCGGTCGATCTCGCCGCCGCCTATGATGCAAGCTTCATCCAGAGCATCCCGGCGGCGGACCGGCTACCGTGAGCAGTCCTGCCGCCACATCGCTTGGTGATGGCCGCGCGGCTGCGCGGTCGATCGCAATGCCGGATTCGCTGCGCAAGCTGATCCGGCTGCTGGTCGGGCTCGCCATCGCGGCAATGATCTGGGAAGGCGCGGTGCTGCTGTTCGGCATCCGGCCCTATTACCTGCCGCGCCTCAGCACGATCCTGACGGCGATGGCGGCGACGCCGCGCGCCTATGTCGACGGTTTCCTGCGTACGCTCGCGGAGACGCTGATCGGCTTTGCCTCCGGCGGCGCGTTCGGCGTGCTCATGGGTGTCGCGTTTTTCCGCGTCCGCGCGCTGCGCGAGATGATCTTTCCGATTTTCGTGGTGTCGCAGACCATTCCGGTCATCGCCTTCGGCGCGCTGGTGGTGCTGTGGTTCGGCAACACACTGCTCGCCAAGGCGATCATCGCGTTCTACCTGACCTTCTTTCCGGTGACGGTGAACACGCTGCTGGGCCTCGAGACCGTCGATCCCAGGCAAGTCGACCTGATGCGCAGCTTCGGCGCCTCCAATCGCCAGCTCCTGCTTCGTTTACAGCTTCCGACAGCACTGCCGCAGATCTTCGTGGCGTTGCGCCTTGCCGCATCGCTGAGTCTCGTCGGCGCCATCGTCGGCGAATGGTTCGGCGACACCACGGGGCTCGGCGTGCTGCTGCTCCAGGCGATGTTCACCGAAAATGTCGTTGCGATCTGGGCTGCCCTGCTGGCTGCGGCCCTGCTCGGAACCGGGTTCTATGCGGTGGTCGCCGCGGTCGAGCGCCGGCTCGTGTTCTGGAACGCCGAGCAATGAGCCGCGCCCTTGCCTCACCCTCGCTCGCCGTCCAGCGCGGCATTCTGGGTGCCGTCCTCCTGGTCGCATGCTGGGAAGGCGCCGCGCGCGGACTGCATCTGCCGGCCTATGTTCTCCCCGCCGTCAGCGACATCCTCGCGGGCCTCTGGTCCAAGCGGGCAACGCTCATCGACGCCGCCGGCTACACCCTGCTCGAAGCGCTGGTCGGTTACGGGCTCGGCTGCCTGATCGGGATCGGCCTCGCCGTCGCCATCGCACTGGCACCGGCTCTGCGAACCGCGATCCTGCCGCTCGCAACGGCGATCAATTCGGTACCGGTGGTCGGCTATTCGCCGCTGATCCTGCTCTGGTTCGGCATCGGCGTCAGCTCGAAGATCGTGATGGTGGCGATGGCGGTGAGCTTCACCATCCTGCTCTCGATGCTGGCCGGGCTCGACCGGGTCGATCGTCGCGCCGTCGACCTCATGAAGAGCTTTGGCGCCAGTCGCTTCGGCGTGCTGTGGCGCCTGCGCCTGCCGACCGCGTTGCCGCTGCTGCTGGCCGGCATGCGCGTCTCCACGGTGCGCAGCGTGATTGTTGCGATCGTCACCGAAATGCTCGGCGCGCATGGCGGGCTCGGCTGGGTGATCTACCAGGCCGTGCTCCAGATCGACTTCGTCCAGGTCTGGGCGGCGATCTTCGTGGCGTCCGCCGCGAGCCTCGCCTTCTTCGGCCTGATCGGCTTCCTCGAACGCAAGATCCTGTTCTGGACATGACGCCATGAAACGACAGATGCATCTCGGCCTGTTCATCCTGGGCACCGGCAGTCATGTCGCGGGCTGGCGCTATCCCGGCGCGGTCGACAGCTTCCAGGACTTTGCCTCGATCCAGCAGATCGGCCGCACTGCCGAGCATGGCAAGTTCGACCTGATCTTCATGGGCGACAATCTCTATGCCGATGCGGCCGCCCATCCCTCCTACACGCTGCGGCTTGAGCCGCTGACCATGCTGGCCGCACTCGCGACCTCGACCAGCCACATCGGCCTCGGCGCGACCGTCTCCACCACCTACAGCGATCCATTCTCGGTCGCGCGCGTTTTTGCATCCCTCGATCACATCTCGAAAGGCCGCGCGGCGTGGAACGCGGTGACGACCGCCAATCCGGCAACGGCGGCGAATTTCGGCACCACCCATCCCGACCACGCTCGCCGCTACGAGATGGCCGGCGAGTTCCTGGACGTGGTCAAAGGCCTGTGGGACGGCTGGGCGGACGACGCCATTGTCGCCGACCGCACCAGCGGCGTCTACATTGATCCGGCGAAGCTGCGCGCGATCGACCATGACGGCGCGTTCTTCAAGGTGAAGGGCCCGCTCAACATCGGCCGCAGCCCGCAAGGCCGCCCCGTCGTGCTGCAAGCCGGCGGCTCCGAGGCCGGCCAAGCGCTTGCCGCGCGGACCGCCGATATCGTGTTCTCGGTGGTGCAGGACATCGAGGAAGCCAAGGCCGGCTATGCCTCGCTGAAGACGCGGCTGCCGGCGTTCGACCGCAGGCCGGAGGATGTCACGGTGCTGCCGGGCGTGATGCCCGTCGTCGGGCGCACCGACAAGGAGGCGTTCGAGAAGCTCAACGTGCTCCAGAGCTTTGTCAGCGGCAGCAACGCACTCGCCATCCTGTCCGACCGCTTCGGCCAGGACATGTCGGCCTACGATCTCGACGGACCGATCCCGGACATCTCGCCGTCCGACAGCTATCACAGCTTCGCCAGCGTCATGCTCGCCAAGGGCCGCCGCGAGAACATGACGCTGCGCGACCTCTACAATCTCACCGCCGCCGCCCGCGGCCATTGGGTGCTGTGCGGCTCCGCCGAGCGCATCGCCGACACGCTACAGCTCTGGTTCGAGGAACACGCCGCCGACGGCTTCAACGTCATGCCGCCCTATTTCCACGAAGGGTTCGAGGATTTCGTCCAGCTCGTGGTTCCTCTTCTGCAGGAACGCGGTCTGTTCCGCGCTGAGTATGAAGGCACAACATTGCGCGATCACCTCGGCCTGCAGAGGCCCGGGAATGCGTTCTTCGAGCCCTAGAGTTCGATGCAGATCGCAGACCTTCCGCACCAAGGTTGCGTAGGATCCATTCCCGCGACCTACTTGCGCTTTCCTCTTGGGCCAGACGCGCAACTTCTGCGGAGTCATATCAATACAAGATATCGACCCACACTGGCCTTCAAAGGATTTTTCTTGGTCTATCGGTGCACACGTCGTGCACACACCGGCTTCTAACCAATTGAAAAACTTGGGGTCTCGTTCCAATCCATCATGGGCAAGTTTGAGCTAGCTTCAGACGAACGGCGCAAATCAGAGAAAGCTTCATCAAATAGCTAGTCCGCGCTCCGTCGCTAGCCTTGCATCGACGCCTGGCAGCTTTTTTGGGGATCCGCCACGAGAACGTGCTTGGCAACCGGCCGACGGAGGTAGCCGCACGTATGACCACAGGGAAGCAGGCTAGCTGTATCCTGGCGCGAATGAGACACACACCCCGCGTTCTCGCGGCGGATTTCTCCCGAGCTTTGCATCTCCGCCTGCCCTCTCAGTCAAGAGGGCGCAGGGAAGGTCGGTGCCGGCTGGCACCCGCGGTCCGCTGCGCGAAAGGACACGCAGGAAGAACCGCACAGCAGCATACAGGTGAAGCCCAACACACAGCCTTCCCTGCGCAGTGGTCGGACGGCTTATGCCGCGCTCTCCCGGGAGCCGAGTTCCTTCTGGCCTCCCTCGCCCCAGCGAAATTCACCGGCATCGCGCCGGTTGACGCGATTGTCGCCTCCGCAAGAGCTTGCAACGACGGCCAGGACCACACGTCTATATTTTGGCGTTCGGTGAAACACGCTGAAACTGGGAAAACTCTTTAAAACGAGTGCTTTTCGACCAGCCTGATGCGGGCTGTTTCAGCGGGCTTCACCAAAATAAGGGCCCGGCCCTAAGCCTTTCAGCGTCCGCACGACAA
>NZ_JBVVPO010000074.1:0-40004 GCF_055811795.1 Bradyrhizobium sp. MI1.7 | reverse complement strand
CAAAGCCGACCGACCGTCAGCCCACAACCGCCGCCGCCTGACCGGCCCCGGCCGTCACCAAAATTTGGCGATAGCTCCGCGTCGCGTTTTGACGCTCAAATCCCGCGTTCGAGCGCGCCTTTCGACGGATTTCACCACACCGATTGTCCGATAATTGCGCAGTATTTGGATCTGCAAGGCCGGTGCGAACGCTTTCCTACGCTGTGATCCGTCTGGTTGCTCGAGGAAGCAACTCGGCAGCTCCGCGTGATGTTGACGTGTCCCAGCTGCACGCGCCGAGCTCGTGAGCCTTTCGTAAGTCGTCCCATCCGTACGCCTTGGGAGACTGGCCAGCGTTGGGCCCTTACAGAAGGCTCATCGCCGCACAGAGGCCGGCCCCCCGCGCGTCCCTTCGAGCTGGGCACGCGGATGGCTCACTCAGAACGAGGGGTCTGGCGTGCGCCGGTGCTCTCCGACTTGTCGGCTGGACTCAAAGCAGCCGCCGGTGGCATCAACGCCGGCAATGCCGCAGCCTATGCGCAGGCTGGCGCTGATGTTCTGGTGACGTCGTCGCCCTATGTGGCGAAGCCGAGAGATGTACAGGTACGGATCCTCTCGGCCAGGGGGGATGCCAGTCGGCCAATGAGTTTCAACTCCGGTACAGCCGAAGCAACTGAACTAAGTCCAAGAAAGCAGAATGCAAAGTTGGCAACCCGACTTCCTGCGCTGCTGGGGGCTGAGATTAAGTCTCTCGACCGTCCATAGAGCCAAGCTCCGCTCGGGTGCGGCAGGATCCGACAAGAGCCCATCCTTTCGGATCGCGAAGCTCAATCGCGTAGTCCGGACGTCGCGAAAGCATTACGCCAGGCTTGCGCTCCGTTGGATGGACCGGTCGCGTCCCCCAAGCCTTGCAGCGCTTGCGCGACGCGTTCCCTGGCCGTGTGACGCCCATGACGAGGGGTCGGGATCCCTCGTTCGGGAAGCCAATCGTCCGGCTGTCGAAGCTGAGGCGCCGCGGGTCGCATCGCCCGATACGCCGCCGGGAAGCGTGATGGCCGAGGCATCGCCCGTTGCGCCGCCGGACGATCCGCCTTTCCCGATGGCTCGATGTAGGCGCGCGGGCCGTCCTGCTGGCTATCTATGATGCGAGCATTTCGCGATCGGTCGGCTTGCAATTCGAAGGGGCCGACAGCGGCGATGCGCTCGGCGCGAACTTCCGCTCGCGGCTCGGTCTTCCCGTCATCAACGTCGCGGGTTGCGCGCCGCATCCGGGCTGGATGATGGAAACCATCCTGGCACTGACCACCAAGGACCTTGCCGCCACCACGGCTGCTCGCGCAACGAGTTCTACGAGTTCAAGGCCAGCGCCGAGACCATGTCGGAGAGCGCCTGCCTGATGGAGCATCTGGGCTGCAAGCGACGCAGGCGGTCGGCGACTGCAACCAGCGCTCCTGGAACGGTGGCGGCTCCTGCACCAAGGGCGGCTATACCTGCATCGCCTGCACGTCGCCGGGCTTCGAAGGGGCGCAGAACTTTCTGGAGACCGCCAAGCTCGCGGGCATTCCGGTCGGGCTTCCGACCGACATGCCGAAGGCGTGGTTCGTCGCGCTCGCCGCGTTGTCGAAGTCCGCGACGCCGCGCCGCGTGCGGCTTAACGCGACCGCCGACCATGTGGTCGTGCCGCCGGGTCGCGCGACGACGAAGGGCAAGCCATGACGCGGATCACGATCGGCCCGTTCAACCGCATCGAGGGCGATCTCGAAGTCCACCTCGATGTCGAGAGTGGCCGCGTCATGCGCGCCGAGGTGACGGCGCCGCTCTACCGAGGTTTCGAGCAGATCCTGGAAGGTCGGCCGCCGCTCGATGCGCTGGCGCTGGCACCGTGGATCTGCGGCATCTGTTCGGTCTCGCAATCTGTCGCGGCTGCGGCCGCCCTGCGCGCGCCATGTCGATCGAGGCGGCGCCCAACGGGTTGCTCGCCACCAACATCGCCCATGCCGCGGGGAACGCGGCCGACCATCTGACCCATTTCTACATCTTCTTTATGCCGGACTTTGCCCGCGAGTCCTATGACGCCCATGGCTGGCACGAGGAGGCGCGCGAGCGCTTTGCCGCCACCCGCGGCAGCGCGGTGCCTTGCCGGCGCGGGCGCGGCTGCTCGAGACCATGGGATCATGCCGGAAAATGGCCCCACAGCATGGCGTTCCAGCCCGGCGGCACCAGCGCGCCATCGATCTCGGCGAGCGGATCCGGCTCTTGTCGATCACGACGGCGTTTCGAGGTTTCCTCGAGCGTATCGTCTTCGCGGATTCGCTGGAGAACGTGCTGGCGATCGCAACCGCCGACGAGCTGGACGGCTGGCGCGAGGGCCGTGGCGGCGACTTCGCGCATTTCTTGCGGCTTGCGGACAGTCTGGCATTGACTGAGCTCGGTCGGGTCACGGGGCTGATGATGAGCTACGGCGGCTATGATGGTATCGACGGCGAGTTGTTTCCGCGCGGCCTGTTCAGCCAGCGCGCAATCGTCGAACCGCTGCCGCTGACGCAAACCACGGAGGTCGTCTCGCATGCCTGGATGCGGGATTCCTTTGCGGATCCCGCCCATAGCAGCACAGTCGCAGATCCCGACAAGCCGGCGGCCTATAGCTGGTGCAAGGCGCCGCGGCTGTCGGGCCAGCCGATCGGGGTCGGTGCCATCGCGCGCCAGACGGTGGCGGGCCAGGCACCGATCACGGATCTGGTCGCGCGGGACGGCACCAACGTGCGCAGCCGCGTGATCGCACGGCTGATCGAGACCGCGCCCATCGCGCTTGCCATGGAGCAGCGGACGCGCGCGCTGCGGCTGTCGGGGCCGTTCTGCGACAAATCGCGCGAGCTCCCCGACAGAAGCTATGTCGGGTTGGTCGAGGCCGCCCGCGGCTTCGGGCACTGGATGGCGGTGCGCGACGGCAAGATCGAGCGCTACTAGATCATCGCCGACCACCTGGAATTTCTCGCCGCGCGATTCCTTCGACGTCGGCGGCCAGCTGGAGCAGGCGCTGGTCGGCACTGATGTCGGCGACGCAGGCCCGCGTGCGGTTGCGATCCAGCACATCGTGCGCTCGTTCGATCCCTGCATGGTGTGCACCGCGCATTGACCGGAAACTTCGTTGCCGGCTGCAAATCGAATTGTTTCTGCTTCTCGTGTTGGCAGCGTCCTCGCGTACCGTTCATGAAAGTGGTTCAAATTCGCAACGTTATGGAATCCCTCCGCTTTTGAATCTCTCCAGGCTGTTGGCCTGCTTCTTGCTACCCTTCGCGTCATCGAAAAGTCAAAGCCGAAGGCGGGAGGATTCATGGGCGCGGCGACGGAAACGTTTTACAGGTGATCAGGCGGCAAGGCATCACGCGTCGGCGCTTTCATATATTCTGCAGCTTGACGGCGACAAGCCTCGGCCTCGGACCGCTGGCGGCGAGCCGCATCGCGAACGCGCTCGAGACTAAGCCGCGCGTGCCCGTGATCTGGATGCACGGCCTCGAATGCACCTGCTGTTCGGAGAGCTTCATCCGCTCCGCGCATCCGCTGGTCAAGGATGTGGTGCTGTCGATGATCTCGCTCGACTACGACGACACCATCATGGCGGCTGCGGGCCACCAGGCCGAAGCCATCCTCGAGGAGACCCGCGCCAAGCACAAAGGCCAGTATATCCTCGCGGTGGAAGGCAATCCGCCGCTGAATGAAGGCGGGATGTTCTGCATCGACGGCGGCAAGCCGTTCGTCGAGAAGCTGAAGATGATGGCCGAGGACGCGATGGCAATCATCGCCTGGGGCGCCTGCGCCTCCTGGGGCTGCGTGCAGGCGGCAAAGCCCAATCCGACACAGGCAACTCCGATCGACAAGGTGATCACCAACAAGCCCATCATCAAGGTGCCGGGATGCCCCCCGATCGCCGAGGTGATGACCGGCGTCGTCACCTTCATCACCACCTTCGGCAAGCTGCCCGAGCTCGATCGCCAGGGCCGACCGAAGATGTTCTACTCGCAGCGCATTCATGACAAGTGCTACCGGCGCCCGCATTTCGACGCGGGGCAGTTCGTCGAGGAGTGGGACGATGAGGCCGCGCGCAAGGGCTATTGCCTCTACAAGATGGGCTGCAAGGGGCCGACCACCTACAACGCCTGCTCGACCGTGCGCTGGAACGGCGGCGTGTCCTTCCCGATCCAGTCGGGTCATGGCTGCATCGGCTGCTCGGAGGACGGCTTCTGGGACAAGGGCTCGTTCTACGACCGTCTCACCAACATTAAGCAGTTCGGCATCGAGAAGAACGCCGATCAGATCGGCATGGTGGCGGCCGGCGCCGTCGGCGCCGCGGTGGCTGCGCATGCGGCTGTGACCGCTGTCAAGCGGCTCGCGACCAAGCGCGAAGACGCCGACCACAATAGCTGATCGAAAAGACACAGCAGGGCAGGACAATCATGGGTATCCAGACTCCCAACGGTTTCAATCTCGACAATTCCGGCAAGCGCATCATCGTGGACCCCGTGACACGTATCGAAGGTCACATGCGGGTCGAGGTCAATGTCGACGCCGACAACGTCATCCGCAACGCGGTCTCCACTGGCACGATGTGGCGCGGCATCGAGGTGATCCTGAAGAACCGCGATCCGCGCGACGCCTGGGCGTTCACCGAACGGATCTGCGGCGTCTGCACCGGCACGCACGCGCTGACCTCGGTGCGCGCGGTCGAGAACGCGCTCGGGATCACCATCCCGGAGAACGCCAATTCGATCCGCAACCTGATGCAGCTTGCCCTGCAGGTGCACGACCACATCGTCCATTTCTATCACCTTCACGCGCTGGACTGGGTCGACGTCGTTTCCGCGCTCTCGGCCGATCCGCGGGCGACCTCGACGCTAGCGCAGTCGATCTCGAGCTGGCCGCTGTCGTCGCCCGGCTACTTCAAGGATCTGCAGACCCGGCTGAAGAAGTTCGTCGAGTCCGGACAGCTCGGTCCGTTCAAGAATGGCTATTGGGGCAGCAAGGCCTACAGGCTGCCGCCCGAAGCCAATCTGATGGCGGTGGCGCATTATCTGGAGGCGCTCGATTTCCAGAAGGAGATCGTCAAGATTCACACCATCTTCGGCGGCAAGAACCCGCATCCTAACTGGCTCGTCGGCGGCGTGCCCTGTCCGATCAATGTCGACGGCACCGGCGCTATCGGCGCCATCAACATGGAACGGCTGAACCTGATCTCCTCGATCATCGACCGTCTGATCGAGTTCAACGAAATGGTCTATCTGCCCGACGTGGCGGCGATCGGCTCATTCTACAGGGATTGGCTCTATGGCGGCGGCCTTTCGAGCCAGAGCGTACTCTCGTATGGCGATGTGCCAGAACATGCCAACGACTATTCGGCCAAGAGCCTGAAGCTGCCGCGCGGCGCCATTATCAACGGCAACCTGTCCAAGGTGCTTCCGGTCGACCACGCCAATCCCGACGAGATCCAGGAGTTCGTGGTGCACTCCTGGTACAAATATCCCGACGAGACCAAGGGACTTCATCCCTGGGACGGCGTCACCGAGCCGAATTACGTGCTGGGACCCAACGCGAAGGGCACCAAGACGGCGATTGAGCAGCTCGACGAAGGCGGCAAGTACTCCTGGATCAAGGCGCCGCGCTGGCGCGGTCACGCCATGGAGGTCGGCCCGCTGGCGCGCTGGGTCGTCGGCTACGCGCAGAACAAGGCGGAGTTCAAGGATCCCGTCGACAAGTTCCTTCGGGATCTGCACCTGCCGATGTCGGCGCTGTTCTCGACGCTCGGCCGCACGGCGGCGCGTGCGCTCGAATCCGTCTGGGCCGGACGCCAGATGCGCTACTTCCAGGACAAGCTCGTCGCCAACATCAAGGCCGGCGACAGCTCGACCGCCAATGTCGACAAGTGGAAGCCGGAGAGCTGGCCGAAGGAGGCCAAGGGAGTCGGCTTCACCGAGGCGCCGCGCGGCGCGCTCGCGCACTGGGTCAAGATCAAGGACACCAAGATCGACAACTACCAGTGCGTGGTGCCGACGACCTGGAACGGCTCGCCGCGCGACCCCAAGGGAAATATTGGCGCCTTCGAGGCGTCGCTGATGAACACGCCGATGGTCAATCCCGAGCAGCCGCTGGAGATCCTGCGCACCATCCATTCCTTCGATCCGTGCCTGGCCTGTTCGACGCACGTCATGAGCCCGGACGGCCAGGAGCTCGCCAAGGTCAAGGTCAGGTAGGAGAGGATCATGATGGATGCAGTTGCTCCCGCCTCGGAAGCCAGGCCCGACCTCGCAGCGATCGCAGCCGATGCTTCCGGGGAACGTGCGGTGGGTCGTCCCAGCGCCTATGTCTACGAAGCGCCGGTACGGATCTGTCACTGGGTGAACGCGTTCTCGATTATCGTGCTTATGGTGACCGGCTATCTGATCGGAACGCCGTTGCCGACGGTCGCGGGCGAGGCGTCCGACAATTTCGTGATGGGCTACATCCGCTTCGCCCATTTCGCCGCGGGGCAGGTGCTTGCGGTATTCTTCCTCACGCGCATCCTGTGGGCTTTCGTCGGCAACCACCACTCTCGGCAGATCTTCTACATCCCGGTTCACCGCAATCAGTTCTGGAAGGAAGTGCTGCACGAAATCCGCTGGTACGCGTTCCTGGCGCGCGAGCCGAAGATGCATGTCGGCCACAATCCGCTGGCGCAGACCGCGATGTTCACGGGATTCACGCTGTTCGTGGCCTTCATGATCGTCTCCGGCTTTGCACTATATTCGGAAGGTCAGGGCATCGACAGCTGGCAGCACAAGCTGTTCGGCTGGGTGTTTGCGATCTGGCCGAACAGCCAGGACGTCCACACCTGGCATCATCTCGGGATGTGGGCGCTGGTCGTGTTCGTGATGGTGCACATCTACACCGCGATCCGCGAAGACATCATGTCGCGCCGGAGCATCATCTCCTCGATGATCTCGGGCGAACGGCAATTCCGCGACTGAGACGCGGACGCCAAGTGAAGCCGACATTCTCGCAAGACGATCGCATCCTGGTGCTCGGCATCGGCAATATCCTGTGGGCCGACGAAGGGTTTGGCGTGCGCGCGGTGGAGGAGTTTCACCGCCGCTACGCCGTGCCCGACAACGTCACCATCCTCGATGGCGGCACGCAGGGGCTCTATCTCGTCAACTATCTGGAAGAGGCGGACCGCCTGATCGTGTTCGACGCGATCGACTATGGCCTCGAGCCCGGCCAGTTGAAGCTTGTGCGTGACGACGAGGTGCCGCGTTTCACCGGGGCCAAGAAGATGAGCCTGCACCAGACCGGCTTCCAGGAAGTCATCAGCGCGGCCGACCTGCTCGGCCGTTGCCCGACACATTTGGTGCTGATCGGCTGCCAGCCGCTCGATCTCGAAGACTGGGGCGGACCGCTGACGCCGCCGGTGCGTGACCAGATCGCGCCGGCGATCAATCTCGCTTGCGCCATCCTGGCCGAATGGGGCCTCACGGTGAGCCAACGCGCCGAGCCATTGGCAGATATCGAGCGGCTGCTCGCCAATGACATCGATCATCTCCATTACGAGACGCGGCCGGCCTGATCGGCCACACTGCCGGAGATTTGCCCATGTGCCTCGGCCTGCCCATGACGATTGTCGAGACCGACGGGATCTCGGCGCTGTGCGCGTATCGCGGCGAGCAGCGCCCCGTCTCTGTGCTGCTGCTGTCGAATCCTCCGGTCGGCGCCAAGGTGCTGGTCTATATCGACACCGCGATCCGGCTGCTGGACGAGGACGAGGCACGCCTGATCGCGAATGCGATCGAAGGTCTCAGCGCGGCGCTCGA
This sequence comes from Bradyrhizobium sp. MI1.7, assembly GCF_055811795.1. Classification (NCBI taxonomy): domain Bacteria; kingdom Pseudomonadati; phylum Pseudomonadota; class Alphaproteobacteria; order Hyphomicrobiales; family Nitrobacteraceae; genus Bradyrhizobium; species Bradyrhizobium sp. MI1.7. The sequence goes on along the minus strand of NZ_JBVVPO010000074.1, from coordinate 32,187 downwards.
CGGCGAGGATTGCGACCGCTTCTTCGCCGACCTCATCGACCGCGAGCCGCAACTACCCGAGCACCTTCGGTCCGACTATAGGATCGCCGCTGCTTCTCCCGTTTGATGTGTTGACGACATCAGTGACCGGCCGGCCTCGGCGGCAGTCGGCGCCAAGAAATACATGATCTGGATCAATGGGATAAATCCGGACATGTGATAACCGATCCTGGCACGTGGCTTGCTAACCTCTAGTTTGGCAAAAACACAAGCTTGTCAGGAGAGGTTCGATGGAATTCCAGGTGGGAAAGCATGATCTGGCGCGGAGTGGTCTGCCCGAGGTCGATGCTGCGACGGTCGATCATTTTCTTGGCGAAGCGGACGAGGCCGGTGCGGTCGCGGTGCTGCTGTCGGCGGGCGATCCCAACAGCTTTCCGGAGGCAATCGATGTCGCCGTGGTGCTGCCCGAGCTTATCGCAGCGTTCGGCAATCGACTGCGCGGTGCGATCATCGCACGCGACGCTGAGCGTGCGCTCGGCGAGCGCTTCGAGGTGCGGGTGCAGCCGACGCTGATCTTCGTCGCCAACGGCAAGACGCTGGGGTTGATCGCCAAGATCCAGGACTGGTCGGTCTATGCCGACCGCATCACCAAGCTGATCGACCGGCCGCGCGGGCAAGGCGCCGCAGTCGCCGTCACCATCGTTCCCCAGCATTGCGCACAAGAGGTCCGGCTATGAAGGCCGGCTTCTGGGATGTGCCCGAAGGCGCCGAGCAACCAGTCAACGTGTTTCCGATCGGCGACGAGAGTCTCAATGCAGCGAAGGGCAGCCTGACGGCGGCCGGCGCGCTCGCAAAGCTTGCAACGCTCGACAGTGCGGAGCTTGCAAAGAGCTGCCCGAACGCGGTCGCGCTGCTCGCGAGGATCGCGGATGCCATCGCGGATCAAAAGGCGAACGCGCCGACAAAACTGTTTCGGCTGGCTAATCTCAACGATCTCGAGAGCAAGCTGGTGGCCGACGTGCTCGGCGAAGGCGAGGTCGCCGGCGTCGTCGCGCTGCCGGACGGATCGCTGGCGCAGATCCAGGAATCGGTGCTGGCGGGAATTTGGCGTCTGCGGCTCGAGACCGACGCCACTTCCGAATATCTCGAGATCGGCGCGGTTCCCGAGATCGTCAAGCGTGCGGCTGCCGACCTGACATCCGCCGATTTCGAGATCGGGCAGGTGCCGGAGGGCGTCATGAACGTGCTGCCGGTGCTCGCCGAAATCCGCGAGCAGGCACAGGCCTGGCGGCCCGGCATTCGCTCGCAGATCATCAATTTCACGCTGCTGCCGATGAGCCCGGTCGACATGAGCTTCCTGCAGGACACGATCCGGAACGGACCGATTCAGCTGGTGTCGCGCGGCTACGGCACCTGCCGGGTGCTCTCCACCGGCATCCGCAATGTCTGGTCGGTGCAGTTCTTCAACGCCATGGACACTATCATTCTCGATACGCTCGAAGTCGGTGGCGTGCCGACGGTTGCGCTGGCAGCGGACGAGGATTTCGAGGATTCCGCCGAGCGGCTGCAGGAAATCATCGAGGCCTACTTCAAATGAGCGCCTTCGAGAATTTTGGCGTGCGCCAGGACGTCGCCGACTTCACGCGGCATCTGCTGGACCGTCTACGATCCGGCGGATGGCGATGAGGTAGCGCAGATCGCGCCGGGCACGCCGTTCGCGGCGCTGCCGGAGGAGTGGCACTGCCCGAATTGCGACGCGCCAAAATCCAAGTTCATGGCGATCGAAACATGACAGGCAGCGCGCCAGCGACTGCGTCAGGTCCTGCAGGCGACGCCGACGCCGCGGCGTTGGGCGAGCTTCTGGCCGCAAGCTACCGGGAGATCGGCGAGCGCGCGATGCGTGATCTACCCATCTACAACGATGCGCTCGGCGTCGAGGCGGTCGGTTTTCGTCCCTTCAACGGCACGATCGTCGGCATCATTGTCACGCCGTGGTTCATGAACGTGGCGATGACGGCGGGCGCGGTGACGCTAGCCACCTCGGGCGCGACTGTGCGAATGCGTTTTCCCGCGGGCGATATCGAATTCGCCCTCAACGAGGTCGCCCGGATCGGCCGGATCGCGAGCTGCTCGCTGTTCTCGCCGATGTTCCAATTCGCCGACATGGATGCCGCGCGAGCGACGGCCGAAGCCGCGCTTGCCGAATTGATGCTGCCGGCAGACAGCGAGGAGGCGGTTCGCCGCCGCGAGCCCGCGACAAGCCCGATCGATCGGCGTAACTTCCTGCGGGGTGCCTTGACGGAGCGGCATGGATGAGTCTCTCGTTCCGCAACGAGATCGATATTACGGTGCTGTTGTCCGGCGCCACGATCGCCGACGTCGCGATCAAGCCGCGCAACCGGCCGCCGCTGACGCGGCTGTTTCCGGGAAAGCCCGCGGCTTCGCTGCTTCCGGTACTGCCGCGTCTGTTCTCGCTGTGCTCGATCGCCCATCACGTGGCGTTCCAGTCGGCGGTGGAAGCCGCGCAAGGGCGGGAGGCGGCTCCCGCAACGGTGGGGCGCCGCGTCACCGCAGTCGTCGTCGAGCGGCTGACCGAACTGCTGCGCGGCCTGTTCGTCGGGCGGCTCGCGCTCGACGGCACAAACGCTCCGGCGGTGCGCGCCGTAATGCAGGCAAGCGCGCTGCTTGGGGGCGCGGACGAGGCCGTCCCGCCGGCCTTGCATCGCGACGCGGTGGCGCAGATCAAGGCCGCGCTCGGCGCGATGGGGATCGCCGGCGAAGAAGACGAGACGCCCGCGCCGAGCAGCCCGCTCGCCGCCTCCGTCCCGGGATGCCACGGCAAGCTGGTGTCAGAGCGGGAGGCCGATCCATCCTTCCTGACGGTGGCGGACGATTTAGACATCGTCACGCGTCTGCTGGCGGACGGTGCGGCCTATTCCGATGCGCCAGACCTCTGCGGCCGGGTACCGGAAACCGGCGTCTGGGCGCGCAGGGTACGCCGTGAAGCGGTCTCGGCGGCGGAAGCGGGCTCCGCCGCGCGTCTGAAGGCGCGGATTGCCGAGGTCGCGCGGCTCTGCGCCTGGCTCGCTCGTGGCGATGCGGATTTCGATGAAGGCGTCGTCGCGAGCTACCGGCTCGGCGCGGGCAAGGGGGCAGCCGCGGTCGAATGCGCACGCGGGCGCCTCCATCACGCCGTCGCACTGGACGACGAGGATCGCGTCGTCAACTTCGAGTTCCTGGCACCGACCGATTGGAATTTTCACGCCCGCGGACCGCTGGTCAGGAGCCTCAAGGGCGCTACGCTCGCGACCGGCCGGCAGGGACAGGACGCGGTTCGCGCGCTGGTCGGCTCCTTCGATCCCTGCGTCGGCTTCAGCCTGAAATTTCGCGAGGCCGGCCATGCATGAGATGGCGCTGTGCGAAGGCATCGTCGGTATCGTCGAGGAGGAAGCGCGCAAGCGCGCTTTCACCAAGGTGAACGTCGTCTGTCTGGAGATCGGTGCGCTGAGCCATGTCGCGCCGGAGGCGCTGAAATTCTGCTTCGAGGCCGTGGCCGCGCGGACCATCGCGCAATGCGCGCGGCTCGAGATCGTCGAGACGCCCGGCACGGCTTGGTGCATGGCCTGTTCCAAAACCGTTGAGATCGGGCAGCGTTACGAGCCGTGCCCGTCATGCGGCGGCGACCAATTGCAGGTGACGGGCGGCGAAGAGATGCGCGTAAGGGAATTGGAGGTCGACTGATGTGTACAGTCTGCGGCTGCAGCGACGGCAAGGCATCGATCGAAGATGCGCATGGTCATCATCATGATCACGGCGATGGCCATGAGCACGGCGGGCACCATCATCATCACCGCGGTGATGGCCACGACCACGGTCACCGCCATCACCACGGTGGTGCCCACGACCACGCCCCCGATGAGGCCGGGCTGCTCGACTGCGGCGCCAATCCCGCGGGCCAGAAGATCGCCGGCATGAGCAGCGACCGCGTCATCCAGGTCGAGCGCGACATCCTCGGCAAGAATGACCGGCTTGCGGCCGACAACCGCGCCCGCTTCGCGGCCGACGGTGTGCTCGCCTTCAACCTGGTCTCCAGCCCCGGCACCGGCAAAACCTCGCTGCTGGTCCGCGCCGTGTCCGAGCTGAAGGCAAGCTTTGCGATCGGCGTGATCGAAGGCGACCAGCAGACCTCTAACGATGCCGAGCGCATTCGCGCGACCGGCGTGCCGGCGATCCAGGTCAATACCGGCAAGGGCTGTCACCTCGACGCCGCCATGGTCGGCGAGGCCTATGACCGGCTGCCCTGGCTGAACGGCGGCCTGCTCTTCATCGAGAATGTCGGCAACCTGGTTTGCCCGGCGGCGTTCGATCTCGGCGAGGCCTGCAAGATCGTGGTGTTCTCGACCACCGAGGGCGAGGACAAGCCGCTGAAATACCCCGACATGTTCGCAGCCTCGTCGCTGATGCTGATCAACAAGATCGATCTCGCGCCCGTGCTCGATTTCGATCTGGCGAAGACCATCGACTATGCGCGCAGGGTCAACCCGAAGATCGAGGTGCTAACGGTGTCGGCGCGCACCGGCGAAGGCTTTGCGGCGTTCTTTGCCTGGATCCGCAAGCGGATGGCGGCGACGACGCCTTCCGCGATGACGGCGGCGGAGTGACGATGGGCGGCGAGGCCGCGGCGCGGGACGGACGGCGGCTGCGCCTGCACGTGCGCGGCGCGGTACAGGGCGTCGGCTTTCGCCCCTATGTCTACGGCCTCGCCACGCGCTACCGCCTCGGCGGCTTCGTCGCCAACGATTCCCATGGCGTCGTCATCGAGGTCGAGGGCGAGCGCGCGTCGGACTTCGTCAGGGCACTGCCGCTGGAAAAGCCGCCTCTCGCCCGGATCGACGAGATCTCGGTGCAGCCAGTCGGGGCGGTGGCGAGCGAGGGGTTTTATATCCGCGCGAGCGACCAGGGCAGGGTGTCGACACGCATCGTCGCCGATGCCGCGACCTGTCCAAAATGCCTGAGCGAGCTGTTCGATCCAGCCAGCCGGTTCTATCGCTACCCCTTCGTCAACTGCACCCATTGCGGTCCGCGCTATACCATTGCCGAGCGACTTCCTTACGACCGCGCAACCACGGCCATGAAGCGCTTTGCGATGTGCAAGGCCTGTGCGGGCGACTATGCCGATCCCGGCAGCCGCCGCTTCCATGCCGAAGCGATCGCCTGCCCGCAATGCGGCCCGCGGCTCAGCCACGGTATCGAGGACATCGCTGCCGCGATCGCCGCAGGCAAGATCGTCGCAGTCAAGGGGCTCGGCGGTTATCAGCTCGTCTGCGATGCCCGGGACGAGGCGGCCGTGCAGCGCCTGCGCCAGCGCAAGCAGCGCGGCCAGAAGCCGTTTGCCGTCATGGTCGGCTCGGTGGAGGCGGTCGCCGGCATCGCCGACGCCGATGCTGCCGAGCTCGCCTTGCTCGAGACGTCGCCGCGGCCGATTGTGCTGTTGACATCGCGCCATCGGCTCTCGCCGGCGATCGCGCCGGAGCTGGCGCGGATCGGCATCGCGCTGCCGGTCACTCCGCTCCTTCATTTGATCTTCGAGGCGCTGGATGCGGCGCATCCGCTCGCCGGCGAGAGCTGGGCGATCGTCGCCACCAGCGCCAATCCCGGCGGCGAGCCGCTTCTGATCGACAATCGCGAGGCCGAGCTGCGGCTTGCCGGCATCGCCGACCTCATCATCAGCCATGATCGCGACATCATCACCCGCGCCGACGATTCCGTGGCGGCCGTCGTCGCCGGCCGGACGCAGTTCATCCGCCGTGCCCGCGGCTACGTGCCAGAGCCGGTTCGGCTGGCGCGACCGGTGCCGCCGATCCTTGCGGTCGGCGGCGCGTTGAAGTCGACCGTGACGGTCACGCGCGGCAGCGAGGCCTTCGTTTCCCAGCACGTCGGCGACCTCGATACCGCCGAAGGCGTCCGTGTCTTCGAGGAAACCATCGGCCACCTGCTGTCGACGCTGGACGTCGAGCCGGCGGTTATCGCCCATGATCTGCACCCGAACATAGCCTCGACCCGCCTCGCCGAAGCGAGCGGGCGGCGGCTGATCGCAGTCCAGCACCATCATGCCCATGCCGCCTCCGTGATGGCGGAGCATGGCCGCGCGGGATCTGCGTTGGCGCTGGTGCTCGACGGCTTCGGCCAGGGCAGCGACGGCGGCAATTGGGGGGGCGAGCTCCTGCTGTGCGAGCGCGCGCAGTTCCGGCGGCTCGGCCATCTAGCGCCGATGAAGATGGCGGGCGGCGATCGCGCCGCGCGCGAGCCGTGGCGCATGGCTGCAAGCGCATTGCATGGCCTGGCCCGCGGCAACGCGATCGCGACCCGGTTTGCGGCGCAGCCGCAGGCTACGCGTCTCCATGCCTTGCTCGACCAGCCGGGCGTACCGGTGACGACCAGCGCCGGCCGGCTGTTCGACGCGGCGGCGGGGCTGCTCGGTCTTTGCCAGGTGCAGAGCTATGAGGGCGAAGCCGCGATGAAACTGGAGGCGCGGGTTCGCGCGCCGCGCTCCATGAAAGACGGCTGGACGATCGAGGATGGGGTGCTGTCCCTGTTTCCGTTGCTTGCGCGCCTTGCGGCCGAGGGCATCGATCCGGTCGAGGGGGCCGGGCTGTTCCATGGCACGTTCGCCGCTGCCTGCGTCGACTGGATCGCCCGTGCGGCGCGCGAGACCGGCGTCACGACCGTCGCCCTGAGCGGCGGCTGCTTTCTCAACGCGATCCTCAGTTGCGAGATCGAGCGCGGCTGTATCGCCGCCGGTCTCTTGCCGCTGCTGCCGCGGCAAGTGCCGCCCAATGACGGCGGTCTCAGCCTCGGCCAGGCCTGGATCGCCGCGCTCCAACTCGAACAGTACGGCCTCGAAGGAACCGCCTGATGTGTCTCGCGATACCTGGTGAGGTCACGAAGCTCCTACCCGACGAGATGGCAATCGTCTCGATCGACGGCGTCAGCAAGGAGATATCGGTCGCCTTGATCGAGAATCTCGCCGTCGGCGACTATGTGATCATCCATGTCGGCTTTGCCCTGACGAAGATCGATCCGGAGGAGGCAATGCGGACGCTCGAGCTGCTGCGCGAGCTTAGCGCCGAGGGGCAGGAAGCCGCGTCATGAAATATGCCGACGAGTTTCGCGACAAGGAGATCGCGCTCGGGCTTGCGAAAGCGATCCGCGCGGAAGCCGATCCGCAAAAGCTCTATCGCTTCATGGAATTCTGCGGCGGCCATACCCACGCGATCTCGCGTTACGGCCTCGAGGACATGCTGCCGAAGAACGTGCGGATGATCCACGGCCCCGGCTGTCCGGTGTGCGTGCTGCCGGCCGGACGCATCGACATGGCGATCCGGCTCGCCGAGCGGCCGGACGTCATCCTGTGCGTCTATGGCGACCTGATGCGCGTTCCCGGCTCGCAGGGCGCATCGCTGTTGAAGGCGAAGGCGCGCGGCGCCGACATCCGCATGGTCTATTCCACCATCGACGCGATCCGGATCGCCGAGGACAATCCCGGACGCGAGGTCGTGTTCTTCGCCATCGGCTTCGAGACCACGACGCCGCCGACTGCAGTCCTGATCCGGCTGGCGGAGAAGAAGCAGCTCGAAAACTTCACCGTGTTCTGCAACCACGTGCTGACGCCGCCGGCGATGCAGAACATCCTGGAAAGTCCCGACATCCGCAACATCGGCCGGGTCGAGATCGACGGTTTCGTCGGGCCGGCCCATGTCTCGACGATCATCGGCACGGCCCCTTACGAGTTCTTTGCCGAGGAGTTCGGCAAGCCCGTGGTGATCGCGGGCTTCGAGCCACTCGACATGATGCAGGCGATCCTGATGCTGGTGCGGCAGGTCAACGAGGATAGGCACGAGGTCGAGAACCAGTACAGCCGCGCGGTGAACCGCGACGGCAATCTGCGCGCCAAGGAGGAGGTCTCCAACATCTTCGAGCTGCGCGATCAGTTCGAATGGCGGGGGCTCGGACAGGTTCCGTATAGCGGGCTGAAGCTGAAGCGCGCTTACGCCATATACGACGCCGAGGTGCGCTTCGACATGCACGAGCTGCGCGTCGACGACAATCCCGCCTGCGAATGCGGCACCATCCTGCGCGGCGTGAAGAAGCCGGTCGACTGCAAGCTGTTCGGCACCGTCTGCACGCCGGAGACGCCCATGGGCTCCTGCATGGTCTCCGCCGAAGGCGCCTGCGCCGCAGGCGCCTGCGCCGCACACTGGACCTATGGCCGCTTCCGCGACCACCAGCAAAGGCGTGTGTCATGAAGACCTACCAGCGCAAGCTCGACATCAGGAACGGCTGCGTCGACCTGTCCCACGGCTCGGGCGGCCGGGCCATGGCGCAGTTGATCTCGGGTCTGTTCCACGAGGCCTTCGGCAATGAATGGCTGGCGCGCGGCAACGACCATTCGGCATTCGACGTTGGTGCCGGGCGCATGGTGATAACGACCGACGGCTATGTGGTCTCGCCGCTTTTCTTCCCCGGCGGCAATATCGGCTCGCTTGCAGTGCACGGCACCGTCAACGATATCGCCATGGCCGGTGCACGCCCGCTCTACCTCTCTGCAAGCTTTATCATCGAGGAAGGCTTCCGCTTCGCCGACCTCAAGATGATCGCGGAATCGATGGGCGAGGCTGCGCGCACGGCCAGCGTTCACATCGTCACCGGCGACACCAAGGTGGTCGAGCGCGGCAAGGCCGACGGCCTGTTCATCTCGACCGCCGGCGTCGGGGTCGTGCCCGACGGGCTCGATCTCTCGGCGGAGAATGCCCGCGTCGGCGATCGCGTCCTGATCTCGGGCACGCTCGGCGATCACGGCGTGGCGATAATGTCGAAGCGGCAGAATCTCGCCTTCGAGACCGAGATCGTCTCGGATTCGGCGGCGCTGAACGATCTCGTCGCGAAGATGGTCGAAGGCGGCGGCCGCGGTATCCGCCTGATGCGCGATCCCACCCGCGGCGGGCTTGCAGCCACGCTGAACGAGATCGCCCAGCAGTCCGACCTCGGCTTCCATCTTCGCGAGGAGGCGATCCCGGTCAAGCCGGGCGTCGCGGCAGCGTGCGAGCTGCTCGGGCTCGATCCGCTCCATGTCGCCAATGAGGGCAAGCTGGTCGCGATCGTGGCGCCCGAAAGTGCTGCTGCAGTGCTGGCCGCGATGCGGGCGCATCCGCTTGGCCGCGACGCCGCCGACATCGGCGAGGCCGTGGCCGACGATCATCATTTCGTGCAGATGGCCACGAGCTTCGGCGGCGGGCGGATCGTCGACTGGCTGTCGGGCGAGCAATTGCCGAGAATCTGTTGAGGCAAATCATGCGCATCCTGCTCCTGTCGCATTCCTTCAACAGCCTGACGCAGCGGCTGCATGTCGAGCTCAGGGATCGAGGCCACGATGTCGCGGTCGAGCTCGACATCCATGCCGAGGTCACGCGCGAGAGCGTGGCGCTGCATCGGCCGGACCTTGTGATCGCGCCGTTCCTGAAGCAGACGATTCCCAACGACGTCTGGCGCAGCCTTCGGTGCCTGGTCGTCCATCCCGGTCCGCCCGGCGATCGCGGTCCGGCGGCGCTCGACTGGGCGATTTTGGACGGTGCAAGCGAGTGGGGCGTCACGGTCTTGCAGGCGGATGGCGAGTTCGACGCCGGTCCGGTCTGGGCGTTCCGCAGCTTCCCGATGCGGCGCGCGCCTAAGTCCAGCATCTACCGCAATGAGGTGACGTCCTGCGCGGTTGCGGCGGTGCTCGAAGCCGTCGCGGCGATCGAATCCGGACGGCCTGCCCCGCAGCCGATGGACACGGACGACCCGCGCATTCGCGTGCGCGGACCTTGCCTCCAGGCGGGCCGGGCGATCAACTGGCAGCACGACACCACCGCGACCGTGCTGCGCAAGATCGACAGCGCCGACGGCATGCCGGGCCTGGTCGACAGCCTGTCCTTCCAGGAGGTCAGGCTGTTCGATGCGCATGAGGCGCACGGCATCTCCGGCGTGCCCGGCACCGTCGTCGCGCAATGCGACGGCGCGCTGGCGCGCGCCACGGTCGATGGTGCGGTCTGGATCGGGCATGTCAGGAAGCTCGCGCCGAAGAGCCTGAAGCTGCCGGCGGCGAAACTCTTCGCCGCCGAGGCGGCGCATCTGCCGCACCGGCCCGGCTGCGGCTACGCCCCGATCCGGTATCGCGAGCATGGCGAGGTCGGCGAGCTCGCGTTCTCCTTCTACAACGGCGCCATGCCGACCGGCGACTGTGAGGCCCTGCTCGAGGCCTATCGCGCGGTGCTGGCGCGCCCGACCAGGGTGCTGCTCCTGACCGGCGGCCGGGATTATTGGTCGAACGGCATTCATCTTGCAGAAATCGAGGCGGCCGACAGCCCCGCGGATGAGTCCTGGCGCAACATCAATGCGATCGACGATCTTGCCCGCGCGATCATCGAGACCACCGACCGCCTGGTCGTCTCGGTCATTCGCGGCAATGCGGGTGCGGGCGGCGTCTTCCTGAGTCTTGGCGCCGACGAGGTCTGGGCAAGCGACCAGATCGTCCTCAATCCGCATTACAAGGACATGGGCAATCTTTACGGCTCGGAATACTGGACCTATCTGCTGCCGCGCCATGCGGGCGCCGCGAACGCAACCCGGATCACGCAATGCCGGCTCCCGATGGGCGTGGCGGAGGCGCGGCGCCTCGGCATCGTCGATCGCGTGCTATCGGGCGAGGAGCTTGCCGATATAAGCCTCGTACAGCGCGGCGCCACCATGGCGTCGGATGCCGGCTTTGCCATGCGCCTCGCCGCCAAGCGGCAGCGGCGCGCCGCCGATGAGGCCGAGAAGCCCCTGCAATCCTACCGCGATGAGGAGCTGCGGCGGATGAAGCTGAATTTCTACGGCTTCGATCCGAGCTACCACGTCGCGCGCTACAATTTCATCCACAAGGTGCCGAAGTCGCGCACGCCGCTGACCATCGCTGGTCACCGGTCCCGGCGTGCGCCAGATCGGCCTGTCGGCATGGCGGTGCCATCGTGAGCATTCAGGGAACCATTCTTGTCGTCGACGACGAGGTCCGCTCGCAGGAAGCGCTGCGGCGCGTGCTCAGGGAGGATTTCGAGGTGCTCTGCGTCGGCAATGCGACCGATGTGGAGAAGCTGCTGGAGGGCGAGATCGCCCACGCGATCCTCTGCGACCAGCGGATGCCGCACGAATCCGGCGTGAGTCCGAGGACATCATCGCAGGACTGAACGAGGCCGGCATCTATCAATACATCACCAAGCCCTGGCAGCCGGACCAACTGGTCGAAACCGTCAAGGAAGCGGTTCAGCTCTATCGGCTGCAGAAGGACCGAGACCGCCGGCGTCGACGTCAAGGCGACCTCGGGGGACATCAAGAAGGTCGTCTCGGTCAAGCGCGGAGTGGCCAAGCAGCTCTACGATTTCGACCGCATCGTGCATTCGACGGAAAGCCCGATGCACGCCGTGATCGAGAGCTCGGCAGGCGCGCCGCCGACTACGATATCTCGGTTCTGATCACCGGAGAATCCGGCACCGGCAAGGAGCTTCTGGCCCGCGCGATCCATTACGGCTCGGCGCGGGCCAACAAGGCGTTCGTGGTCGAGAACTGCGGCGCGCTGCCGGACGAGCTCTCGGAAAGCGAGCTGTTCGGTTACAAGAAGGGCGCCTTCACCGGCGCCTACCAGGATCGGCCTGTTCGAGGTCGCCGATGGCGGCACGATCTTCCTCGACGAGATCGGCGAGACCTCCCCGGCGTTCCAGGTCAAGCTGGTGCGTGTACTGCAGGAGGGCGAGATCCGGCCGCTCGGCGCGCAGCGCGTGCGCAAGGTCGACGTTCGCGTGGTGGCGGCGACCAACCGCGACCTGGAGGCCGAGGTCGAGGCCGGTCGCTTCCGGCGCGACCTGTACTACCGCCTCGCCGCATTCCCGGTGCACATGCCGGCGCTCCGCGAGCGCCCGATGGACATCCCGCTGATTGCGGAGGGCGTGCTGTCGGCGGTCAAGAGCTCCTTCAACCGGCCGAATCTGCGCTTTGCGCGTTCGGTGTCATCTCCACCTTCCCGAAGACAAGTCGTCTCGGGCCAAGGCCCATCATGTTTCATCATGGCCAAGGCGGCAATGCCGATAATGGCGCCGCGCCCTGCGACGAAATGACGAGATGGAGGGAGCCCCTGACGGGCTTTGATCCGGACCGCCGCCTGAGAGACCCAGGCGGCGATCCAGTGCGAACTAAGCGAACTTGCGGAAGTTCTAAGGCCGCGCGAAACGCTAACCCGGCCGGTGCGGGCAAATCAAGTTTCGTAGTGTTGCTCCGGCCGGAGATTCATTGCAGCCACCAGGAAATTGCCACACATCGCCAACGGAGGTTCCAACGCATCACGGCCATTCGCAAGCCTCAGCGCCGCCTCGACCGCGTCCGCCAGGATCTCCTCCGACAATTGCCGATCGCTCACCGCGACAAGCCGGCATTACAAACTTCGTCGCGGGTAAACCGGGCGCCGGCAAATCGACGCTCACGCAAATCTTGAAGACGAATCCGGGATACAGCGGCCTAGCGCGCGTTGCCGCCGAGGATCTAACCGCGATCTCCCCGCAGCATTACCTTTCGCACGTTGACTAGCTAAGCCGTGTAACGGCAACTTGAGGCGTGGGCCGATCTCCGCAAAACCGGCCTTCAAGTACAATGCTGAGTTGGGGCTACGGCTCCACATGGGTTGCCTCGGCGCCCCCACTTCAAGCTGGCCCCAGTCCTTTAGCGTACCCAGGCCCACCGCAGCCTCAATGAGACGCATCGCGACCCCAGACGATCGCTGATCCGGCACCACGTAGAGTTCGGTGATAATACCGTAGGTTCCGCCCGCAAAAAGGGCGGCGCTTTCCGACAACATAATGAGGCCGACCGGGCGTTCCTCCGTGAAAGCCAGAAACCCATAGACGCGCTCTTTCATGGCCAGTAGGTCGACAGCAAGCTGGGCATCTAGTCCGCCCTGCTTTTGTCCGCCCTCAAGTTCGGCAAGTAAGGCAGCAACCATGTGAGTCACCGTTGTGGCGTCATCGATAGACACTTCACGCGTGGTCACCATGTCATATCCTCTTCTAAGGTTTAACCAACATACGACCTGATCCAGCGGCGGCCTAGGGTCAGGAGGCTGCCGCAGCCCCCGGTTCAAAACAGATACGCCGCGCGGTTGAAGGTCAGATGACGCCTTAGCTCACACTGAGGTGATAGCGTCTTCGTGTCGTTCCTAGCTAAAAACATCTCGCTCCTAGCTAAAAACATCTCAGAAAATCGAACGATAACTTGTCGAACTCCGTAATGGTCGCACGGAGCGCTCTCTTCTTCTTTGGACCTGCGTGTCGCCCCACATCGTGTTCATGCTCGGACGTTACAGGAGGGCGGCTGACCGCTTGCGAGACGGATGGATCTACTTTCCCCCTTGTAAAGCAGCTCGAGCAGCAGGCCGACCAGCGATTTTCCGGATCCAATTCCGAGCAATGACGTTCAGCGGCCCCATTGCGATGGCTGCGCGCGAGCATCATGAGCGTCCCTGACCAACAGCATTGCCTGAGATCAATGCTCTCAGAAACTTGTCGAACGCGCGAGTCCAAGACATGCTGTTTTTCTTGTGTTTAGATAATCAGTTTTCTTTAATTTCTCATCGGACGCGCCATTTGTTGCGGTGCGACGTAGAACATCGCGGGCGTCCGACAAGGGGTTCAATTTGGTCGTTGAGCTCGCGATTGAGGCCAGCTTCTCTCGTGTTCTTCGAATAGACAGCCCCCTGATGAGCCGGGTTCACGGCGAGCCATCGCTTTGCGGTTCAATGCTTTATGAGAGTAGCGTCACGCAATGTCGTGCGAGATTGTCTCTATTGTTTCCTTGGATCACTTTACGGACCTGCTTGTTGGAAGACTGTTCTAATGCTTGCGGACACGCGTTACAGCGAAAGACGGTCGCGGCATTTCAGCAGAAGAAAGCTTAGGTCATCGATGAAGCGGTGGGCTTCTGCTATTCCAGAATCAGGTAGTGCCGCACGACGAAGATGCCGGGCTATGCGCGCCAGCACTCCTGCCAGCGCGCAAACGGCTAGGACGAGGCAGGCGTCTGAAGTAACCTACTACGTCACTTTACGGTTCGTAGGACAGAGCGGTCCCGAAACGGCTCAGGCGCGCTTCGCCCTCCATCATTGCGCCGGCTAGCATAACGAAGGCTTAGTTGATTCAAGATTACTCCATTCTACGCGCGGCGTGACATTTCGCCATCAATGCGTATCAGCCTTCCTCTGCTCCGGCGCTGTCGGAACGATGTGAACGACGTGATAGCCGTTGTCGTGCAGGTGCCGTAGGAAGGCGGGCATTATCGCGGCGGTATGTGCCTTGGCGTCGTGAAATTGAATGATACCTTCCTCCCAGCATTCAGTCGGCTGGTGATGAGCTTCAGCTCCTGGTCTGGTGTCATTTCCTCCCAGTCGCTGCCCACAGGTCCGCTCCAAACACGACTATGCCCCGGTCCTGAAGCAGATCGAGCGTCTTAGGCGTCGAGTCGAAATTGGGGAAGCGGAAGAACGGCGTCGAGGGCGCAATTGTCGATATGCCATGGAGCGCCATTTCGTCGGCCGCGATCCCGCGGTCGATGTCCTCTTTCGCCTTCTCGAAGCTGATCTTCGGACGCCATCGAATGCGACCATGTGTGGTGCGCGATGGTGTGGCCTTGCGCGGCCGCGCGCCGCACGAGCTCGGAAAATTGGGCCGACGACTTGCCGACCAGGAAGAATGTGGCTCGGACGCACTCCTGCGCGAGCGCTGTCAGCACTTTTTCCGTGTACGGCGGCCGGGGCCCGTCGTCGAAGGTCAACACAACTTCGTGGTCGGCCAAGCGCAGGGTCTGAGGAAAACTCTATAGTCCGACCCGCGGATAAGTCTTGGCGTCAACGGCGAGCACGCGTGAAGTCCCGAGCGCGTCCTTACGCGGGCAGTCGGCCGCGTCCGCAGCCGCGATGCCGGCAAGCACCGCCGTCGCGGCGCTCACAAGCAGCAGGGTCCATTCGTGCAGGCATCTGCCATCAAGGTTGTGCCCGGACAGGTCTCTGGTTGCGGCATTGAACAAGATAGTCCTGCCGCCCTGGTTGGAGTTACATTAGCTTGCCGGCAGTTTCAGACGCCTCGTTTCCATTCCGGACTAGCTGACCCGTCGCGGTCGACCAGCGCTCGGATCGGACTACTTCGCTCCCGAGCGCATCAGGTTGTCCTGCAGCCAGATCATTTGCTGATTCGTCGTATTGGATAGGTTTAGCCGCGCAATCGTACTTTGCCGGTCCCCATAAACATCGGCGGTGACGTTCGCCCCTGCACAGTAGTCATATGGCGATATTGATTAATGCAATGTCGCGGCACTGACGCCTGAATTCCCTATTCTAACGCCTTTTCCGACGGATTTCGGATACCCGGCTTGTACCGACGCCGCGGCTTTTTCGCGAAGCTGCAATGCCGCAGGACGCCTCTGGATGCCGACGCATCGTTCACAGCAGCGAGACCATCGGATTTCACACTTCCATATGCACGATCTCGATCGGCTCCTCGTCGTCCGATGCAGCCGCTAAGCGAAGGCAAAGACGAGCAGGCTCGAGCAGAGCAGCGCGAGGCTGGCCGCGGTCAGTGGCAGGAAGCTACCGGAAACAAGGTCATGATTTGCGCATGAAATACACTCGATTGCACCTCAGAAGAGAGAGCAGCAATCGCTGCGTTGCGCCGTTTGACCGGTCAACACAAGTCGTCAAAATGGCCATGTCACGCTCAAACTCAGTCATCGGTGCGAATTCGTCCGGATAGCTCACCCAGGATCTTCAGGACCGTGACCTCGACATTTCATTTGAGGGACTACCTCCACATGCTCGGTCTTTGGGAAAGGGCTTCGCGGCCGATTTGTTTGAGGCGCTCGGGCGTCGTCTCACCTCTGATAGCGGCCTCCAGAATCTTCGAGGCGACGTAGGTGCGGGCACCGGTATTGTACGGGGAAAGGCTCTCGCAGACCTCGTCGAGGATCGCGCGCAGAAGCACGGTGGTAGCGGCATCCAACATTTGGAGATCTCCCCATCCCTAATGAGGAAGATAATGCATATTTCGCGTTTCGCGATTCAAGTGCGTTTGATCGGATGAGAACTCTGCGATTCCACCTCGCGACAGAGCGCTCTCTAGCTTTTCCTGACGCCTACATTCTGCGTTCGAGCGGCTTGTTTCGATGGAGTCAGCGCATCGATGGCGCGCTGGTGCTGGCCGACAAATCGCCTTGGCCGCGATCGCCAGGTCTCCGATAATTAGCGTTGGCATACGCGACGTACCTTTGGGAGGCGAACTCGCCGACCCCAGCACCGGAATTCACAATTCCATCTGTCCGATCTCAATCGGCTCGCCGCCGAGACCGTGGGAGAAGTCGCCTCTGCCCAGGCTTCTGAACCCGAGATTTCGATAAAACCTTTCAGCATTGCATTAATCGTCGCCTCGAGACTTATTGGCCCACCTTGGCCCAACCTGCCTGCTCGATTGCAATCGCCAACCGGCGGCGCCCGAGTCCGAGACCAGCGACGTCAGGCAAGGTGAATAGCCGAGTTAGTTCACTAGGCTGGGCGTCGACAAATCCAACCACAACACCGTCGCACAGACACGCGGTCAATCGTCCCTTGGCGATCAGTTCATCGTAAAAGGCCGGCTTGGGCTTACCCATCCAATTCTCGATTTCCGATAGGACGCCCCTGCAAGGCCGGCGATTGACGCCTTCGTGATGCAGTAAGTCGCCTCCGCGTCCTCGAAGCGCGCTTCTCGGAAAGAAAATATGCCGTCGGCTGTCATAAGAAGCGAGTTCCAGATCGTCGCTCAAAATCCAGGAGTCTCATTCTGACGAAGAGGACTGCCTGGAATAATCCGAGCCCGGCTCCCTCAAAAACTGTTCGTCCACGAAAACACCCATTCACTGAAAACTTCAGTATTTCATTTCTGAGCTCATTCCGTCGTTTGGTTGCGAACCGTACTGAGGGGTCGACAACGGCAGTATCACGTTGTCGATCAACCGTGTCGAACCGACGTAGGCTGCGGCGCATAGTGCAGCTGTACGCCGCAGAGAACTCTCGGCGCGCTTGAGCGTATCAGCGTCGACAAGCTCGAGGTACTGCAGTCGATCGACTGTATTCAAATGCGCCTTTGCGATCGCAATCAGCTGTTCCACGTCGCGCTCTCCTGAGCGAAACTTATCCGCAGCGGCGAACAGCCCACGGCTGATGGCAAGAGCGCGCCGGCGTTCTTCCTCGCTTAGATGGCGGTTGCGACTGCTCATCGCGAGTCCGTCCGGTTCCCGCACGGTTTGTACGGTGACGATCTCAATTGGAAGATTGAGGTCAATTGCCATGCGGCGCACCACCGCGCATTGCTGAAAATCCTTTTGCCCAAAAAAGGCGACATCCGGCTGCACTATGTTGAACAGCTTGCCGACGACAGTCACCACCCCACGAAAATGATCAGGCCTGAAAGCTCCGCACATTGGTTTTGCGAGCTCGCCCGGTTCGACGAAAGTCTCAAATTGAGTCGGATAAATCTCCTGTACATCCGCGCAAAGACGATCGCAACGCCCGCATCGCGACACAGTTCTTGATCGCGCAAGAAGTCGCGCGGATACGTGCTGAGATCCTCATTTGGCGCGAACTGAGCGGGGTTGACGAAGATGCTCACTACCGTGACGTCGGTTTGAGCCCTGCTCGCCTCGACCAGTGTCAGGTGGCCCTCGTGTAGGTAACCCATCGTCGGAACGAACCCGATGCGCTTGTCAGCCCTGCGAGCTCTCGCGACAACGTGACGCAGCTCAGCTACCGTCGTTATTGTTTGCATGTTGTGCCTTCGATCACGTTGGATTAGAGGGGGTCGAGTTCGCGAATCTATCGCGAAAGCCTTCAGGAAGCCGATAGGACTCTTGTTGTGCCGGGAATGTACCGTTACGAACATCCACAGCCCAGCGCGACAACGCCTCTTGCAACAGCTGAAAGCCACTACATAGGCCCGAACGAAATTTGGGACGATGACCTTCGGTCAATCCCAGCACATCGTGAAGTACCAGCACCTGGCCCGAGCAATTGGGTCCGGCGCCGATTCCGATCGTCGGTGTCCTCATGGATTCGGTCGCTCGCGCTGCGGGCTCAGCCGGAATACCCTCCAGGACGAAAGCAAAGCGGCCTCCTGTAGACGGTGGCGTCATCGAGCAAACGCAACGCGTCATCGGCCTTCCGGCCCTGCACCTTGAACCCACCCATGACATTGACGCTCTGAGGGGTGGGGCTGAGGTGGCCCATCACGGAAATCTCTCAATCGACCAAGGCGCGCACCATTTCGACGCGCTTGACTCCGCCCTCGAGTTTCACGGCGTCGGCGCCGCTGCAAAAAGCCGCCGGAGTTGCGTATCGTCTCCTCTGGGCTGAGATGGAAGCTAAGAAAGGGCATATCGGTCACAAGCAAGGCACGAGGCTTCGCGCGTGCAACGGCTTCGAGATAATGGTTCATCATCGCCATGCTGACCGGAATGTATCATCGAATCCAAGATAGACGCTGCCGACGCGATCCCTGACAAGGACGACATCCACGATCGGATCGACGACGCGTGCTGTAACCGCGTCGTAAGCGGCGGTCATAGAGATACGACGCCCCTCCTGCTTCCATCGCTGCAGGACTGGAATCGTGACGCGTTGAACAGGCGGCTCTAGAATATGGCTCATCTTAGATGCCGATTCTCCCCGCCTGCTGGGATTCGGTGCCTCCTTGGGAAGGCGAGAGGAAGCTGTCAATGGGGAGGGAAAAAAGAACTTACCTCTCCGGGGTTAGACAGACGCATCGAAACGATGCCATTAGGTGTTAGCCGCCCGCCTTTCCCATTTGTACGCCAACTTTCATGAGTCTTCCTTCTGCACCGGCCCCAGACCATAGATATTCGGAGTAGTTATCGATAATTTCGGATCCGATGGATGCCGGTAGAGTCTTCGAGGAACTGCCTTTGGCGAATGTGCCGCCCAATGTCTTGGTTCGGCACGCCGTGAGCTAACGCTCGCGCCACCCTAAAGTCTAGTGCGATGCGAAAAGACCGCAAAAGCCGGGCGGCATTGCATTAATCCTGCGCGACGAAGCATTTCTCGCCCTTCCGGTGCCGCGCTGCCACATGATAGATAATCTCGGTGAACGGTGAGAACACGACAATCGCTGAGCGCATCGCCAACGCGCTCGGAAAGCGGATCATCAACGGGGCACTGCGCCCGGACGCACCGCTGCGACAGGATCATATCGCGCGAGAGTTCAGTTCAAGCCACGTTCCGGTACGCGAGGCATTTCGACAGCTCGAAGCCAAACTTCTGGTTGTCGCCGTCCCGCGCCGGGGCATGCGAGTGGCTTCACTGGATACTCAGTCCGTGAAGGAGATCGCCGAGATGCGAGCAGCGCTCGAGATGGTCGCCCTGCGCAATTCAGCCTCAAGGCTCACATCTTGCGGCTTTGGAGTGATCGAGCTGGCTCTGATGAATGGAGACAACGCTCGGACCATCGAGGAGCTCGAGAAGGCCAACCGTGCGTTTCACCACGCGCTGATCGCTCCTTGCGGAGTGCCGCGACCGCTTGCGAGTCTTGAATTCGCGATTGATGTTCGCGAGGGCCTGCAGTGCCGGATGGCGACCACGATCAAATCAGGATCACCGCCCGATTTTACAAGCGCTACACGTACAACGTCGATCGGGCCTGCGATCTGCTCGTCCGCCATATTCAGACGATCGAACGGCTTTCCCTTTCCGTGTCTGCACGCGGACGGCGATCTGGCACGCCCATAGCAGACGCACAGGAACGAACTGTTGAGCAGTGAGTAATGCGACGGCCATAGCAGCCATCTAAGATCGTTATCTGAACTTCTTGCGACATCAACCCAGGTCTCCATGATTCGTCACATCGTCCTGTTCAGCGCCAAAAGACGACGCCTCTATAGACCAGATCATCGCGGGTCTCTCTGTTCTCACTCTAATCCCCCATGCACGCCGGCTCGAGATTGCTCGCAATCGCAAGAGCGACCAACTCGGCAACGATATCGATGTCGTCGTCTATGGAAGAGTTTGATAACGAGACGGAACTCGCAGCGTATAAAGCCCATCATCTATACAGGGAATCGATCAGGCGCGTACGGCCGCTGTGGAGATCAGTGTGAGGAGCTTGATGAACCCCGACACGCGGTCATTGCGTCTGCATGGGTATCACGATCAAGCTACACTGTGCGCCGGCGTCTGATTTGACTGACAAGCGATGCATATTCGCGAGTTGCAGTGGATCGAGCCTATCCAAGCGATGCGACGGCTGGAGAGAGACGCGGTTTGCGGCCGACTATGACGAATCAACTGATGCCTATGTCGGCCCGATGGCGGCGGCCGGGCCGCTCGTGTCGCGCGGTGATTCATGAGGTTATGCTAAGCTTGACGGACGGAATGTCGAAACTCGGCCCATCAAAGGCACGATCGCGCGTTCATGATTGCGGATGCACAGGCGAGCTGGAATGGCGATGTTGTCAAGGGCGATCCGTGGAACGTTCTGCGCGACCTGCTGGCCAGATATCCGCAGGAGCATCGTCCTGAACTGCCGCCCTTCCAAGGCGGCGCGGCCGGGTTCTTTGGCTATGATA
Source organism: Bradyrhizobium sp. MI1.7 (assembly GCF_055811795.1). Taxonomy (NCBI): domain Bacteria; kingdom Pseudomonadati; phylum Pseudomonadota; class Alphaproteobacteria; order Hyphomicrobiales; family Nitrobacteraceae; genus Bradyrhizobium; species Bradyrhizobium sp. MI1.7. The sequence goes on along the minus strand of NZ_JBVVPO010000074.1, from coordinate 11,490 downwards.
TGAACAGGACCCTGGAGCGATTGGCAGCGCCCGCGATTTCTGGGCAGCGCTTGCCTATACGTGCTGAATGGGTCGCAGCTCAGATAGGAGCAGCGCCCAAGCCCCTCGTGCCCCGCGGCGCTGTCTAGAAAGGCAAGATTCGCCCGATCTGCCAGACACGATTAAACATCTCTGAAACGGATGGTCGAAGCTGACGACCACGTCATAAAAATGCAAGATCGCCTGCGTACGGGCTGGCCTGAGCAAGATCCTGCAGCTCGCGCCGAGCGAGCGCGCTCCAGAGCCGATGAGGTTGCAGCGCTGCTTGCCGCCCGAACGCCGCTGCAGGCTCCCCTCCCCCCGTTGACGCCAAGGAAGACCAGCGCCGGGCCGAGTTCCTCTGTGCGTCCGAAAAGGACCGCGCCGAGAACATCATGATCGTCGACCTTTTGCGTAACGATCTGTCACGCGTTTGCACCGCGCATTCGGTTGAGGTCCCGGTGCTATGTGGTCTCGAGTCTTACGCCTCGGTACACCATCTCACCTCAGTCATTACTGGCGAGCTTACACCGCAGGAAGACGCTGTGACGCTCCTTAAGGCCTGCTTTCCTGGGGGATCCATTACCGGGGCGCCAAAGATCCGATCGATGGAGATCATCAACGAAATTGAGGGGGTGGCGCGAGAAGTCTATTGCGGCTCGATTGGCTTTATTGGCTTCAGCGGCTACATGGACACGAACATTGCAATCCGCACCGTCACTGTCAGCGACGATCTGGCGGCGTTTCACGCAGGGAGCGGCATAACGGCGATGTCAGACCCCGGGGCCGAATACGACGAGGCGATCACCAAGGCGCAACGCATCTTCGATGCATTTGACGACGACGGTCATGGTGCATCGTGATCCTCATCACCGATAACTACGACTCATTCGTGTTCAATATTGCCCGCTACTTCCACAAGCTTGGCGAAGCAACCGAGGTGATCCGAAACGACGCCATCGGCGTCAGCGATCTTGTTCAACTCAGACCGCGCGCCGTTGTCATATCGCCGGGCCCATGCACACCAACGGAGGCCGGAATATCGACTGCCCTCGTCCGGGAGCTTTCAGGTTTCGTCCCAATTCTTGGGATTTGCCTCGGACATCAGTGTATCGGGAGTGCTTTCGGCGGAAGTGTGAGACGTGCCCGCCATCCAATGCACGGCCGCTCCTCATCCATCGCGCACGACGGTCGAGGATTGTTCGATGGACTCCCCTCTCCACTTCGCGTCGGCCGCTACCATTCCCTCATTGTCGAGCTTGAGGGTTCGTGTGCTCCCGATCTCACGGTGACGGCGCGCTCCGAAGAGGGCGAGATCATGGCTCTCGCCCATCGCGAGCACCCAACCTACGGCGTGCAGTTTCATCCCGAATCAATCCTGACCCAACACGGCCATTTGCTGCTGGCGAACTTCTTGCGGCTCGGATCCAGGCCAAGACCTTCGAGAACGCGTCCTACCTGGTCCGCTCACGCTCCGGGCTCGTGAAGCGCGCCATGAGTGCTCGGCCTCGGCCGCCAACCCGTGACGTAGATGGCGATTAGCCAAAGCACCGAAGCATGGGAAAGAGCGTCTTGAGTTCTTCTCCACCGGCCCTGGCGCCGTCTCTGGTTGCAAATTCGCGCTTGAGTCGCCCGTCCACCTCAAGCGCGTAACCAGAGGCCGGCGATTCACGGGTGGCAGCAACCATTTCATCCCCATTGGACGCTAGGATGATTGGGAATGATAGGTACCTTGTTGAGTCGCCAAAAGCACGGTAGTGCCATCTGCCTAACTGCGAGCATCATCCATAGCACGTTGTGGATTTCGATGAGACAGTCCGTCACCAGAATAGATGCGAAACACATGTCTTGCCCCTTTTCGCCGCCAAAAACAGTTCGGCGCAGCTGCATTCAATATGAGTCCCCCTGAATGTTCCGCTCTTCGGAGAGCCCACGTGTTCTAGGTGAAAGGGCGGAAGATCCATGGCCTCAAGTGGTGCCGCCGAGCGCGCAAGGAAGATTCAGCGAGCTCACCTCGCCTAGGATTTCGTGATCGGCCCGATCCGACGCAGCAGGGAATTGGCATACTCTTCACGCTCGCGCATGAAGCGCTCTTGCTGCGCTTTGAAGCTCTCGACCCGTTTTCTGATCTCATCGCGTTCGCTGCCGCCATAGTCGGGCAAGCTGAGGCAACCCGGCTCGACGACTTTTTTCGGCACAGAGCGGGGCCGCTCGATCTCCACCTCCAGCGACTTGGTGAATGCCATCGTTTCAGCGACGAGCGCGTCAAGTTCCTTCTTCCAATCATGCATTAGCGCCCCCGTGCATCACAAGCAGAGCTGCGACCACCGATGCCGATCGTGTATAGGGTCGGCCCAATCTTCATTCGCCTATCCTAAAAAGGGCCGCCGAGAATATCGCCAGTGGCCTTCCGAGTTTATTCTAAAATGCGTATCGTGAATGAATGCAGTCCAGCCCCGGTAGCAAAGATCCTAGACCAAAAACGCATCGTTTTCTAGTTTTGCCGTTCAGGAAGCTTAACGCAGGTCGAAGGGTTTCCACTGGAAACAGGATGCGGGGTCTGGAACAGATTACGGCCGCCCTCTTTCAAATCGTGCAATCGGCCCGGACATATATATTCGGATGGCTTGCATCAAAGCGCGTAACGAGGATGCCCGCCGCAATGCGGCGAACTGTCGCTTGACTTGCTGGAAAACTGCGGCCCATCGCGAGACCAGCAGGAATTGTGCGCGCCATTTGAATAATAATCTCAAGATTGGCTGGAGAGGGGAGCGAAGCGGCGATTGCCGATCTCTATTCCTCGCCGCAGAGGTCGTTCATGGGCAGTCATGATCTTGTCTCCAGCAGTTTCCTAGGGCTGACCGCAGCCGGAATTGCGCTACTCTGCTCGAGCTTGCTTGTCTTCGTCTTCACATGAAGTAAGCCTTCGCTCGTGCGGCCCCTCTGCGCTCATCCAGTTCATCGGCTGGACGGACTGCTCCACTGGAATTGCAGTCATCAGCGGTCGCCGATCGAGCTGCATGACCATGCAGGTCAACAAGGCCTGATCACGTTACCACCCTGAAGCGTGTTGCCGAGGATCTTGGTGAAGATGAAGACTGGCTGCTAAGAGACGTCGCCAATGAAATGGAGATCGAAGATGGTGCCATCTGGGTCTATGGCGGAGAGAACATGGCATCCAGACTTACTGAATCGGATCAAGAACCTGATCGGACTCGTTCGGATGTACGAGGAATGCCCGTAGCCGCGTAAACGCTCGCCGCCAGAACAATCCAATGAGCCCGCGGCCAAGGTCTCCGCCGAGCATGTGCTGTCCCCCGACCGATCCTCCTTAACGCACATTGCACCCGCCGTTCATGTGAGCACAACCTTAAGCCTTGGATACTCGGATACTTTACGCTGCGCAGGTTTACGCTGGGACGTGTCATGAATACTGCGACAGCAAGTTTAGGAGCCGGGTCCGTGTGGCCTGTTGAAGAATATATCCGCTTTGCGTGCGGGGTCGACGACCTGAAAGTCGCTGAGAACTGGACCTCAGTCTGGCTTCTTCAATCGGATGCCGAATGCTGAGGACAGCTTTGTCGAGCCCGCCGCAATCTCCCCTGTAAGGCCGACTGTATTAGAGGTGGGACCTCGGCTCGGACCGACCTCCGCCGCAAGGCGCTGCGGACGTCCGATCAAGTAACCCTGCATCTCGTCACAGCCCTCCTCGACAAGGAGCGACATCTGGAGCTTGGTTTCGATCCCTTCCGCAAGAACCGGTACGCCAAGACCGTGGGCAAGCCCGATGGCCGCGCGAACGATGGCCAATGATCGCTCGCTCTGTCCGAGCGAGGCGACGAACGACCGGTCGATCTTGATCGTGTCGAGGGGGAATGCCTCGGCGTAGGACAAGGAGGAATACCCGGTGCCGAAGTCATCGAGCGCGATCAGGATACCGAGGCCCTTGAGCGATCGCATCGTCTTTTTGGCGCGCAAGACGTCCTCAATCAGGACGCCTTCGGTGATTTACAGTTCCAAGCGGGACGGCGCCAGCCCGCTTTCGCGCAGCGCCTTGCGGACCTGTGCGTCGAGGTTTTTCCCTGCGGAATTGCGCGGGCCAAGACGTTGACGGCGATCCTGAAGGGCCGGTCGCACGATGCCGTCTCGCGGCAGGCCTCCATCATCACCCAGTCGTCGATCTGGGCAATCGAACCGCTCCGTTCGGCGACCGGCATGAATTCTCCGCGAGCGACGATTCCACGCTTCGGCCGCCGCCACCGAACGAGGGCCTCATATCCCGTAGTGCCGCCCTGGCGGTGCTGCTGCGGCTGATAAGCCAGATAGAGCTCTGCGCGCTCGACGGCGAACCGCAGATCATGCTCGAGCGCGCGACGGCCCTGAAGCTGCTGGTCAATCGCGCTCGTGAACAAGCGGATCGCCCCTGCCCTCGTGCTTGGCCCGATAGAGCGCGGCATCGGCGTTCGCGAGCAGAGAGACCACGTTGCCCGCATCCCTGTGAAACAACGCGGCACCGACGCAGACGCCCAGCTTACATGACCATCGACTTCGATCGGGCCCTCGAACGCGGCCCGCATCCTGGTCGCGAGGAGTTCCGCGCTTGCCTACAAAGGCACCTGGTCCGTGACGCCAAAGAACTCGTGTCCCCGCCCACCCGCCGCGTAGCAGCCTTGCGCGGCCTCCTGAAGACGCTGGGACGGTTATAACCGGACGACTCGTGGACGGGGGGATGGTTCGCCCGGAATGCCTCCGCGTCCGCCAGGGTAGCCACTCTCTGAACCGTCGAGCTGGAGGGGTGTTACGCGAGCCGCACACCAAGCTCTCCAGTAACAACGATGCGACAATCGGCGGCGTGATGAGTATCACAACGGCCCGGCCAAGATCTTCGACGGGATAACGACGCTGTGGCCCTGTCCGCAATCTTCGAAAGAACCACAAGCCCGTAACGCGACGCCGGTGAACTTACCCGGACAACTGGTCTCCATAGGGCCGTGGTCCTAACCGCCGGTTCTGCACGACCAGCGTTGAATGTCGTTCGCAAGCGAGCCTAACCTGGAATCTGCACCGGCAGTGCGGTATAACCGTGCACAAAATTAGATTCAACTCGCTCCGGTTCGCCGACCACCTTTACCTCCAGAGATCGGTTCAGCATCTCCTCCCACAGGATCTTCAGCTGCAGCTCTGCAAGAGGCCTACCCACGCAACGATGAATCCCAAATCCAAAAGAGAGATGTTGCCGTACATTTTCTCGATCAATGATGAAGCTGTTGGGGCTCGCAATGACCTCGTCGTCTCGGTTGCCAGAGATATACCACATCACAACTTTATCGCCTCGCCTGATTTGCTTGTGGCCTATTGTGAAATCGTCCACAGCGGTCCGGCGCATGTGCGCGATAGGCGTTTGGTATCGTATAATCTCGGATACCGCCCCGGGCACCAGCGAAGCATCATCGCGGAGTTTTCGCAGTTCGGACGGATTTTGACTCATGAACAAGACGCCACCGGTAATTGAGTTACGCGTAGTATCGTTACCTCCAACAATCAGCAGAATGAGGTTGCCCAGGAACTCGCGCGGCTCCATGTTTCGGGTCGCCGATGAATGCGCCATCATCGAGATCAGGTCAGCGCGCGGCTCGGAATTCACCCGTTCGCTCCAAAGTCGTGTGAAATAGTCCAGGCACTCGGACAGCACCACCTTTCGCTTTTCCCAGCTGTCGATCTGGTGGCCCATTTGTGGAGTCAAGGCGGCTACGTCCGACCAGTAGGTCAGCAGCCGTCGATCCTGAAATGGAAAATCGAACAGCGTGGCCAGCATTTGGGTCGTCAACTCGATCGAGACTCTGTCGACCCAGTTGAAGGGGTCATTGCGCGGCAAACCGTCCAAGATCTTCTTAACCCGCGAGCGGATCAAGCCTTCAAGCTTCACTAGGTTCTCCGATGCCGTTATCGGACTGACAGTCTTACGCTGCTGAGCATGGACAGGAGGACTCATCTTAATAAAACTAGGCGTCCAATACTGCTCCGGCGGGTCGACAATTGTGACACTTCGCTCTGACGAGAACACTGTGTGATTTGAGTCCACGGCTATGATGTCGCGATATTTTGTTATCGACCAATATGGTCCGTATGGGCTGTCTTCGCAATAATGGACGGGATCTTCCCTTCGCAGCCGCTCGAAACAAGGCCAAACAGTATCATCCTGAAAGCGCTTGGAGTCGCTTACATCCAGGCGGCTCAGCGGAACATCAGCTTCCTCGCGAGCGTTCTCTGTCGATAAGGCTGTCATGATTGTCTCGCGGGCATTGGCGTGCAATTTTGCTTGCTCAGGTGCGCTGTTTGGAGTTCGCATGCAAGCTCGGTCGAGAAACAACGAGCTCGGGCCGTACGGTAAAGCTGTGTGACGCATGTCCATGGCTTGGGCTCGCGAGAGCTCGCACGATCGTCAGAACTTCGAAATCATCTTACGGGCGAAGTGAGGGGAGATTTGGCTCGGCCCCTGTCGATGTAGAATATCGGAAACACGAGCGAAGCTGCCCTATCAGGATTGGGAGGCGCGCGAACTCGCTTTTGTGGTAACGGACGCAAGTACTCACGAAGGCCCACAGTCGCTTATCCTCATTTTCTCGGGCAGGTACGCCCCGTTGCCACCCGACCACTTACATTGCGCGAGCAGACGGAACCCTTATCACAGTAGGGACTGCGAAGAGATCGCGGTCCGCCAAGGGCTCGTTTTCCGTCTGCCCGCGATGCGGACTTTCGTAGAATGAATGAACAGGAGGAGGAGAAACAGGAGCACGAGACCAAACCGGCGGTGGTGCGCGAGCCGGAGGAAGGGTAAACTAGCCTGAGGTCGCAGCTGGCATTAGAGTAGCATCAATGCGCTGGATTAGAAGAGAATTGGCAGAGTTCGAAAAGCCCTGGGCCGCGCGACTGAGTGCCGCGCAGATCGCGCGTCATCTCGAGTGCAGTCGCAGTTTGCTGGGCTAACACGGTTGGGCCTGACTCGAGGTCACAAGCCACCAACAGCAAAAACCCAAGATTAGACCCGCGCCCAAGCGAGGGCCCGACATTGATCGCTGCCTGCCGCGATTGCGTCGGAAAGAAGTTGTCGCAAAAGGACACTAGATAGGCAGCGGCCTCAGGAAATGAGCAGGCGGCGGCTTTACGCAATGCTAGCTGAGACGGTCAGGAATACCGCGTAGAGCTATCAGGCACCGCGATGTCCCGGGCCTAGGCGCCGCGCTGGGTCCATTCGGATGCTTGTTGGTTTGTGCGCTTTGCGGCTATCCGACGAACAGTGACGTCGAGAACTTTCGCGGCAGGAGGTCTCGATCGTAGGTCAAGTTATCTAATCTCAAAAGGTTGGATGCACCGAAGCAGAAGAAGTCAAAGGCGTTCTGGTTTTGAGCGTCGTTTTCGGAGAAGCGCCCGGTGGCCTGATTTGCGCCAGTGTTTGGAATATTCGCTAGCAACGTGTGGAGAGCTGGACTGGGACTGAGCACGCGGGAAATCATCGAGGTTCGTCCGTGCCCGGGGGTGAGACCAGTGGCGCCCCTCCGACGGAGATCGGTCCTTGTGACTTAGACGGAGGCGCGAGTTTCCTCGCCGGCTTCGGATCGGCTTGAGCTGACGGCGGGGAGGGAACGGAAGAAGGCAAACCGGTGAGTACCAGATTTGGTAACGAGTCGATTCGTGAGGTCAGCGCTGCAATTTGATCGGAAATTCGTTTTAACTCAGCCTGCTGGGCGGTGATGCTGTAATTGAGCTCCGCTATCTCATCGCTCGCCTTCTGTTGTGCCGATAGAATCTCCGATAGGACCGCCGTGTCATCTGGAGACAAGCTCAGGGTTGGAGCGACTTCACGGGCCGCCGAGCTCTCGAGATATTGTCTGACGTCGGTCAAAAAGTAGACTCCTGCGGTGCACAGGCACACGAAAACGACCACCACCCACCCTAGGCGCGTTGACGATCTGTACAAAACCGGTGGCAAGTCTAAAGCGGCCGGCTGTTCAATTGCATCCATCACTTGTCGCTCGCCTACCCGGCTCATTACTTTTTCCATCCCAACTCAAGAACATACTCACGCCAACAGCCGTGGGCCGCGCGACGGTCGCCAATACGCTGTCCGCACTATTGCCGATGGTTTGGCGTTGGCTCCTATGCGGCTGAGCGAGCGACGCGAGACTCGTTGCACGCGGGGCGCTCCTACATCATAGCGCGCGCACAAAGCAATAGTTGTCGTGTTGATCGGCGACCTTTTGGCGCCATTTACGACGAACATTCCCACAAGCATTTATTCGCCTCCTGCCCGAATGCGAGCCGGCTGCAATTTCTTGGACCTCACCTTGATCTTGATGCGAAGAAGACCAACTGTATCGGCGCCATTGGGTGGTGATCATTTTGCAAGCACTTCGCCACTCGACATAATCTTGTGATCCCCATTTCAGTTTTTGCGGCTTACGTCCTCCGCATCCTGATCAGGATTGATAGTTGTCACCCAAATCGCGAACCCATCCACGGCTCCCTAAGCCTATCCTCAGACTGGCAGCGCTCGAGGGACCCCATGAACGAGACCCTCCGACAATCCTCGCATTGGTGAAGTTCGACTACGTACCGGGGCGGCCCCGAGCCGGCGCAGGATACCTGGGTGGATGGGGACACACCACGCGGAAGTCAACTACCAACCTTATCAGTTGATGGAGATTGCGGGGTACGTATCAATCTTGGTCGATGAACCTCGCACGAGTCAGGTCGTGAGGCAGTTCTAGCAGCGTCAACGGCCATGGTCGATGTCTCGGTGGCGAACATTGGAGATTACCGACGCGGAGTTGAATCTGGGGTCTCGTCGTGACCGTGTTGATTCGAGTATCTCGCCTGCAGCAATTTCTCTGTCTTCGAGAGGAACGCCTTGCTATCCGACAGCGTGTTTCGTCAGCAGATCGGCCGTCACGCAAGCTCCCAATTGCCTTGCGACACTCCGGATTACTGTCGGCAAACAAAGGAATGCAAAAGAATTCGCTTGCGACCACAAACTTCGTAAACATGGGATAACAATCGTTGCAGACCTCGATTCTAGCAAAGTATTGCGATGCTCGCCTTCCTTGGTACACCATCTATCCAACTGTAGCCCAGTTCTCCACAGTGGTCGGCGCCGAAGCCTCTGAGAAATGGCTGCAGCGGCTGCCGGTCAATGACTCGGTGTCGCTCTATTTTCACATTCCGTTCTGTCGATCGATTTGCTGGTATTGCGGCTTCGCTCGAAGCATCACTCGCCGGGATTCACCCATCCTAGAGTTTTTGGCGGTTCTTCGTAAGGAGATCGATTTGGTCGCGGCGCAGGTGCCGCAACCGCTGCTTGTGAGCGACGTGCACTTCGGCGGTGGAACGCCGACCCTCATCGAGGCAGCGGAGTTCCGGCGACTGATGGAATTTCTGCGCTGCCGCTTTGCGCTTTCGAAAACGGCCGCCATCGCTGTTGAGATCGACCCGCGCACGTTCACGCTCGCCACATCCGAAGGGTTAGCAGCTGCCGGAGTGAACCGCGCAAGCCTCGGCGTCCAGAGCTTCGATCCAATTGTTCAAAAGGCCATCAACCGCGTCCAGAGTGAGGCACAAACAGAGCGCGCTGTCGAAACGCTGCGGCAGCATGGAATAATCCGCATCAACTTCGACCTCATCTACGGTCTGCCAAATCAGACGGTGCAGTCCTGCGTTCAGACCGCGACAACGGCGGTGGCCATGCGACCAGACCGGCTTGCGGTATTCGGCTACGCGCACGTTCCTTCCTTTAAGAAGAATCAGCGCCTGATCGACGAGGCAGCGCTGCCAGACAGCCCTGCCCGTGCAGAACAGGCCGCCGCGATGGCCAATACACTGATTGCAGCGGGCTACCGCCAAATCGGACTCGACCATTTCGCCTTGCCGGACGATGAGCTCGCGCTGGCGCAGAAAGCCGGTCGCCTGCGGCGGAACTCACTGGGTTACTCGGCCGACACCTGCAATAAAGTGATCGGCTTCGGCCCGTCGGCCATCGGTCGGCTTGGCGACGGTTACGTCCAGAACGAAGTTACAGCAGGTTCCTACAGCGGCCAAATCAAAGCCGGCCGTCTGGCGACGTCAAAGGGCTACTGTCTCAGCCTCGAAGACCGCGTCCGGGCCGCGATCATCGAGCGGCTAATGTGCGATTTCGAGGTCGACGTGCCGGCAATTTGCGTTACTCATGGATTTGACCCGGTCTCTTTCCTCGGTTCAGGCGAACGCTTGGCAATGCTCGCTGAGGACGGGATCGTGCAAATGGAAAAGGGATTCATCCGCGTGAGGCCGGAGCATCGTTTTCTAACCCGGGCTGTGGCAGCCGCATTTGATGCTCATCTTGGCACGGCGCTCTGTTAAGACCAGCCAAGGAGCGATGACCGGATGAAATGCATTACCTTTCGCTGTACGCACCAGGAAGCGCGGCGAACGAGTTTCGCTCGCCTGGTGCAGTCACAAACAGCTCCAAATCGGTAAAGGACGTCGCGGGCAGCCGTGCGACTAGAGCCGCCGGCCCTAGCCGCGAAGACAGCTCGACGCATTGCTGCCGGGAATTTGACGCCTCCGACTGCAACGCGGCATGACCACGCACCTGGACAAGGTTCATCACATCACCACCATTGCCCTTGTGATCGCGGACCTCGACCAGGAGGACGATTGGCTGCGGGACGTCCCCAACGAGATGGAGATTGAGGACGGCTCATCTCGGTCTATGGTCAGGGAAGATGGCATCTCGGCGTTCAGCGACTTCGGTATCGAAAACCTGATCGATCTCGTCCGGATGCAATACTCCATCAGCGCGCCGTCTACGCTGGATGCGTACTCCCAGTAAACCGCAGCGATTCGTCGTGATGACACGACGGCCCCTATCGATGTGCATGATCGCCGCTCCCTACAGGCTGCGGCGTGCAATCCAGAGCAGCAACTCGTCCACGCCATGAGCTAGACCACGGGCACAAAACGACCAGCGCCGGCGCGACACGGCGCGAACGATAGTCGAGCAGCAGTTAGCACCAGATCCGGCGGAATCACGGCCTGCGAAAAGATCGTTCCCGTAAGAGCTTCGCGCAACCTGGATCGAAGCGACGATTTCCCGAATTGCACCCGTCGACGTTGCCATACCGGTCCTCCGTGAACGCCGGGACGGCCTCGCGCCGAGCGGCACAATACCTGCGATTCGCGCAGCGACAGCCGACCTCCCGCCCGGTCAACTACCAAACCTAGCAATTGATGGAGATGCCGGATGCATGCCAGTCAGTGCCGGTGAAACTCGCTCGGGCCACATCAGGCAAGAAGTCCCGACGCGATATAGATCTCGTAGATCCAATGGAGCTGATGGATGTTCTGTCTCGTCGTCCGCAGGTGAAATGGACCCCGGTTTTGGGACCAGAGGCTAAGTTGGAAAAGGGCCGCTCCGTTTGATAGACGGAGGGCATGATG
>NZ_JBVVPO010000073.1:0-43249 GCF_055811795.1 Bradyrhizobium sp. MI1.7 | reverse complement strand
GGCGGACGAGATGGTCCTCGATCCGGTCAGCTCGCGGCCCTCACGGGCGTCTGCGGAAACGGACCGAGCGCCTTCTCGGTCAGGGTCGAGTCGCAATATTCCCGGATCTCCTTGATCTTCCCGTCCTCGAGGCGAAACACCAGGCAGTAGTCGTTGTCATAACGAACGCCCTCGGGCGTGACGTTGTCGCCCTTGGCTTCCACCACGACGACGTCGCCATCGGCGATGAAACGGTGAGCCACGGTGCGCGTCCGATCGCGCAAGCGGGTGCGCACATAACCGTGCAGATCGTTGAGGATCGCCTCCTTGCCGGTGAAGGTGCGCGACCAGGAGTACTGTCCGGTCACGACCCATCTGGCATCGTCGGCAAGGCTTGCGGCGAACAGGGCCCGGTCGCGCGCGGCCGGATCGGGGCTGGCGGCGGCGGCAAAGATATCCTGCATCAGTTTCTTGTTGGCGCTCGCGCTCATGGCGGCATCTCCGTTTGGTGGCAACACGGAGATCATCCCCGCCGGATGAGAATTCTTCAAATCGATAGTGGATATGATATCTATTCGCTTCATGAATTTGAATTCGCTTGACCTCAATCTCCTGACCGCGCTCGACGCGCTGCTGCGCGAGGCCAATGTCAGCCGGGCCGCGCTTCGGATCGGGCTGTCGCAGCCGGCCGCGAGCCATGCGTTGCAACGCCTGCGCGACATCTTCGGCGATCCGCTGCTGGTGCGCACCGGCGCGCGCATGGAGCTGACGCCGCGGGCGCAAGCCCTCCGCGCACCGCTGGCCCAGGCGCTCGACCAGGTGCGCGGGCTGTTCATACCCGACGACTTCGACGCCGCGCGCAGCGAGCGGCAATTCCGCCTGATGATGCCTGATCTCGCGGTCGAGCTGCTGATGCCGCCCTTGATGGAGAAGGTGACGCGGGCCGCGCCCAACGTCCGCATCGACGTCGTACCGTGGCGGGGCCCTGCGATCTTTCACGCCGAGTTCGCCCGCACCATCGACCTCGTGATCTCGATCGGCAACGCCTTCAAGGGCTTTCACCGCCAGTTGCTCTACACCGACAGCGACGCGCTGGCGGTGCGGCGCGGCCATCCCATGGCTGCGAAGCTGAAGCGGCGCGAGACGTTCCTGGCGGCACGCCATGTCGGCGTGATCATCCGCGGCCAACCGGAGGATCTCATCGACACCTGGCTGCGGACCAAGGGCATCGAGCGGCACATTTCGCTGGTGGTGTCAGGCTATCTCGAAGCGCTGCACGTCGCCGCCCGCACCGACCTCGTCGCCTTCGTGCCGCGCCGGCTGATCGCGGCGCTGTCGAAGCAGTTCGGCCTCGTCACGGTGACGCCGCCGCTCGATCCAGGGATCGACGAGCAGTTCATGTTCCATCCGACGCGGGCGCAGATGGACCCCGGCTCGATCTGGCTGCGGCGGCTGATGCTGGCGACGGGACGGGAATTGGAGAAGAAGGAACGGCGTGCTGGGTAGGACGCAGCTTCAAAACAAATGGTGTCGTCCCGGACAAGCGCAGCGAAGCGGAGCGCCGATCCGGGATCCATAACCACAGGGCGCGGTTTGGCGAAGACTCGTGGTCGTCAGCTCGTGTCACAACTTCTCCCTGTGGTTATGGGTCCCGGGTCTGCGCTAACGCTTGCCCGGGACGACAGGGGAATATGTGGCCGCGTTCCTACGCCTTCTGCGCGTCCATCACCTTGCGCACGGCGGGGCGGTCTGACATGCGCTTGAAGTGGTCGGCGATCTTCGGCGTCGCGTTGATGTCGACGCTGTCGCCTTCGAGCCAGTGCGAGAGCGTGTGGAGGTAGGGATCGCAGATCGTGAACTGGTCGCCCATCACCCAGGGACCTTTGAACATCTTCTGCTCGATCAAGGAGAAGCAGGCGCCCATGCTCTTCGGCACCATCGCCTTCATGTCGGCGAACGAGCTCTCCTGCGTCGCCCAGCGCGCGCCGCGCATCTTGTGGGCATGGTTGATGTGCGCGGTCGAGCAGAGATAGGAATTGAACGACTGCACCTGGGCGAAGTCGAAGGGATCGTCGAGCGGGGCGAGCTTCGCCTTGGGGAAGGTCTGCGCGATATAGGCCAGCATCGCGGGCGTCTCGGTCAGCACGCCGCGATCGGTCACCAGCGCCGGCACGCGGCCCTTCGGATTGATCGCGAGATAGTCCGGGCTGTTCTGCTGGTTATCCTTGAAGCTCAGCCGTTCAGCCGTGTAGTCGGCGCCGGCCTCCTCCAGGGTCATGTAGGTGGCGAGCGCGCAGGTGCCGGTGGCGTAGTAGAGCTTGAGCATGTCGGACCTCATGGGAAAATTGGAAACTAACGGCTGCGGGCCGCCAGGTCCATAGCACGCTGTTCTAGGTGCTTTGCTCTTCGCAGTTGCCCACCGCCGCCCGCCTGTGCCAAGACGCCTGCAATTGGAGGGGTTTTGTCATGACCGTACTCATCGCCGGTGGCGGCATCGGCGGGCTGACGCTCGCGCTCAGCCTGCACGGAATCGGCGTTCCCGTAAAAGTGTTCGAGAGCGTCGCGGAACTGAAGCCGCTCGGCGTCGGCATCAACGTGCTGCCGCATGCGGTGCGCGAGCTGATCGAGCTCGGGCTGATGGACCGGCTGGACGAAAGCGGCGTGCGCACCCGCGAGCTCGCCTATTTCTCCAAGCACGGCAAGCCGATCTGGAGCGAGCCGCGCGGGCTGGAGGCCGGCTACAAATGGCCGCAATTCTCGATCCATCGCGGCACGCTCCAGCAGCTTCTGCTCGACACCGCGATCGAGCGGCTCGGCCGCGAGAATATCCTGACCAGCCACCATCTGACGGGCTGGACCGAGACGGACAGCGGCGTGCGCGCCAATTTCGTCGACAGGGCGACCGGCAAGGCTGCCGGCAGCTACGACGGCGCGATCCTGATCGCCGCCGACGGCATCCATTCCGCCGTGCGAGAAAAGCTCTATCCGCAGGAGGGACCGCCGATCTGGAACGGCCGCATCCTCTGGCGCGGCGTCACGCCGTCAAAGGCGTTCCTCACCGGCCGCACCATGATCATGGCCGGGCACGAGATCCTGAAATTCGTCTGCTATCCGATTTCGAAGGCGCCGGACGCAGCGGGCAACCATCTGATCAACTGGGTTGCCGAGCGCCACATGCCGCCGACCTATCAGTGGCGGCGCGAGGATTATAACCGCACCGCGCGGCTCGAGGAGTTTCTGCCCTGGTTCGAGAGCTGGCAGTTCGACTGGCTGGACGTCCCCGGCCTGATCGAGAACTGCCCGCACGCCTACGAATACCCGCTGGTCGACCGCGATCCGGTGTCGCAATGGACCTTTGGCCGCGTCACGCTGATGGGCGACGCGGCGCATCCGATGTACCCGATCGGCTCGAACGGCGCCTCGCAGGCGATCCTCGATGCCCGCACCATCACGCGCGAGATCCTGGCGCATGGCCCGACGACCGCGGCGCTGCTCGCCTATGAGGCCGAGCGCAGGCCCGCGACCACCGACCTCGTCCTGCTCAACCGCAAGAACGGCCCCGAGCAGGTGATGCAGCTCGTCGAGGAGCGCGCGCCTGACGGATACGACGTCGTCACCGACGTGCTGTCGCAAAAGGAGCTGGAAGACATCGCCGCCAACTACAAGCGCGTCGCCGGCTTCCAGGTCGAGGCGCTGAATGCGAAGCCGCCGATCGTGAGTGCTGGTGCGCGCGCGAGGGCGTGATGCTCTCGCTCAAAGCGAGATGTGCATGAATGCGCCCTCGCCCCTTGCGGGAGAGGGCAGCGACGCCGGTGGACGCAGGCTCACTCGGGTGAGGGGTCTGTCTCCGCGAGTCCAACTCGCATTTGAGTTCGCGGAGACATACCCCTCATCCGGCGCCATAGCCGAAGCTTCGCTTCGGCGTTCTCTTAAGAACGGCGGCCCGAAGGCCGCCTATGCCACCTTCTCCCGCAAGGGAGAAGGGAAGAGGAATGCGCGGCTCGACTATTTCCCCACCACCCTCGCCGCCTCCAGCAGCCGCTCGCTCGCGCTGGCCGTCGCCAGCACCGTGCCGTCTTCCGCCATCAGCTTCGCCTCGACGAACGCAATCGTCTTGCCGAGTTGCGTCACCTTGGCCTCACCGATGATCGGACCGGGCCTTGCGGGGCTGAGGAAATTCACGGTCATGCTGATCGTGGTGGTGTAGAGCCGGCCCTCGCTCATCACCAGCACGGCCGGCCCCATGGTGTCGTCGAGCATGGCAGAGAGCATGCCGCCCTGGATGAAGCCCGCCGGATTGCAGAACTCGGGCTTACCCTGGAAGGCGAGCCTGATCCAGCCCTCCTCCGGACGGGCATCGAGCAGGCGCCATCCGAGCAGCTCGGCGCAGGGCGGCCTCTTGAAGTTGTCGAGTGCGGTCTTGACCATTGGCAGCCTCCGTATCGGGCGCTGATAGCGTAGCGCTGCTGCCAGCGTGCTGTCAGGAAGGTGGGGCCCTTGAAGGGTCCAGCGCGTGCGCGATCACCTTGCGCATGACGTTGGGCAGCGCTTCACCGGCGAGGGTCGCGATCGGCACCCAGCGCATGCCCTCGGGCGCGCGAGTGCGCGCTTCGGCCTTCGCCGTGTAGACCACCAGCTCCAGCGGAAAATGCGTGAAGACGTGGGTGACGACGCCCACCTTGCGCTGCCAGCGCGACAGTCCCTTCAGGTCCGGCGCCTGCTGCTTCGCCGTCGCGTCTTCCTGGCCGGCCAGCCAGTCCGAGCCCGGGACCTCGGTCATGCCGCCAAGGAGGCCTTTTTCGGGCCTCGAGCGCACCAGCAGCTCGCCGCCGCGCGTCACGACGAAGGCAGCACCGCGCCGCAACGTTCCGCTCTTCTTCGGCGCCTTGCGCGGAAACGTTTCCTGCGTCGCTAGCGCACGCGCGGTGCAACCCTCATTGAGCGGACAGAGCGAGCAGGCCGGCTTCTTCGGCGTGCAGATCGAGGCGCCCAGATCCATCAGCGCCTGCGCGCTGTCGCCGGCGCGAGACGTCTCGTCGCCGGCGCGAGCGTCCGCAAGCAGCGTCGCCGCCAGTTGCTGGATCAGCGGCTTGGCCTGCGGCAGCTCCTCCTCGACGGCGAACAGGCGCGACACCACGCGCTCGATGTTGCCGTCGACCGGCATGGTGCGGCGGTCGAAGGCGATCGCGGCGATCGCGGCCGCCGTATAGGGCCCGATCCCCGGCAGCGCGCGCAGCCCCTCTTCCGTGTCCGGAAACACACCGCCGTGCTCGCGCGTCACGGCGACCGCGCAGGCATGGAGATTGCGCGCGCGGGAGTAATAGCCGAGGCCAGCCCACATCCGCAGCACGTCATCCTGCGACGCCCGCCCCAGCGCCGTGACATCCGGCCAGCGCGCGACGAACTTTTCGAAATAAGGGCCGACGGCTTTCACGGTGGTCTGCTGGAGCATGATCTCCGACAGCCAGACGCGGTAAGGGTCCGAGGTCTCGCCGGGCATCGCGCGCCATGGCAGACGGCGGCGATGGCGGTCGTACCAGGCGAGCAGCAGCGTTGGGCGAGCCGATGCCTCCGACTGAATTGGTTCCGACTTGGCCATTAGTGCCGATTTGGGGCTCATGCTCTCACTGTAGCGGCAACGCGCCGGCCTCTCCACGTCATGCCCGTGCTCGTCGCGGGCATCCACGTCTTTCTTCGCGGAACGCTCCCCAATGGTGAGGCCTGCGCTCCAAGGTGCTATAAGGGTCCATGTCCAAATTCCCTCCCAGACCCGGTCCCATCAGCGCCAAGCCGCTTTCGCTGCTGCTCAACGACGTCTTTGCCGAGGCCTATGCCAAGCAGGGTTTTGCCGCGCGCGAGCTCGTGACCCGGTGGGCGCAGATTGCCGGGCCGGAGATTGCGGCCCATGCCGAGCCCTTGAAGATACAATGGCCGCGGCCGGTCGAGGGCCAGCCGCAGGAGCCGGCGACCCTGGTGCTGCGGGTCGAGGGGCCGATGGCGCTGGAGATCCAGCACTCCGCCGACGTGATCCTGGAGCGGGTCAACCGCTTCTTCGGCTGGAGCGCGGTCGGCAAGCTCGCCTTCCGCCAGGCCCCCCTGTCGCGCGCCCGGCCGCCGGTCCGGCCCGGTCCGCCGGATCCCAAATCGGTGGCCAAGGTGGCGGAGAGCCTGGGGGACATCGAAGATGAAGAATTGAAGACAGCGCTGGCGCGGCTCGGGGCCGCCATCAAGCGAAATTGAGCCTCATTCCGACGGTAATCTGGACCCGTCCCTGTCGCTCGCCATTGCCTCGAACTACGTTTCAAGCTAGCGACAGGCCGCCTGAACGGGAACTTTGATAAGAACCTTGGGGCGAGACCACACCAATCCGGGAGCCGACCTTGATCATCACCCGCCGCGCCTTCAACACGATGCTGTCGCTGACCGGTCTTGCCGCGCTCGCCGGACTGTCGCCGCTGCGGTTCATCAACGAGGCGATGGCGCAGTCGGCCGCCGATGTGGCCAAGCCCGTGTCGCTGCCCGACATGGCACTCGGCCCCAAGGACGCCCCCGTCACCATCACCGAATATGCCTCGATGACCTGCCCGCATTGTGCGGCGTTCAACGAGCAGGTGTTCCCCAAGATCAAGTCGGAATACATCGACACCGGCAAGGTGCGTTACATCTTCCGCGAGTTCCCGCTCGACATCAAAGCCGCCGCCGGCTCGATGCTGTCGCGCTGCATCGCCAAGGACGACGCGTCGAAATATTTCGCGGTCACCGACATGCTGTTCCGCCAGCAGAACGATTGGGTGCTGAAGAACACCACGGAGACGCTGACGCGGATCGGCAAGCAGGCCGGTCTCACCCAGCAGCAGGTCGAAGCCTGCCTGAAGGACCAGGCGCTGCTCGACAAGATCGCCGCCGACCAGAAGTACGCCAGCGACGTTCTGAAGGTGGATTCGACGCCGACCTTCTTCATCAACGGCGAGAAGATCAAGGGCGAAGCCTCGTTCGATGAATTCGCCAAGAAGATCAATCCGCTGCTGAAGAGCTGATTTTCCCCGCTCAAGGCCTGATTCGCATCTCGAGAGCCGTATCTTTCCCGGCATAAATCCCTTGGGAAAAGCGGCTTTCGCCGGTTGCCCTCGCGGCGCACCGCGGCCATTGTCCGACCGCATGAGGCGCCTCGCGCGACTCACCCAGAGAGTGACATTGCCTTCCATGGTATTGTCCCGGCAGGGGGATTCGCGCCTGCCAACAGAGATGCGTGCTTATGAAAATCACCCGCCTGCGCCTTCACGGCTTCAAGTCCTTCGTTGAGGCCACCGACTTCGTCATCGAGCCCGGCCTGACCGGCGTGGTCGGACCCAACGGTTGCGGCAAGTCGAATCTCGTCGAAGCGCTGCGCTGGGCGATGGGCGAAACCTCGTACAAGTCGCTGCGCGCGGCCGACATGGACGCGGTGATCTTCGCCGGCTCCGGCAACCGTCCCGCGCGCAACCACGCCGAAGTGACGATGACGATCGACAACACCGATCGCACCGCGCCGGCGGCGATGAACGACAGCCAGCTTCTGGAAATCTCCCGCCGCATCGAGCGCGAGGCGGGCTCGGTCTATCGCATCAACGGCCGCGACGTGCGCGCCCGCGACGTGCAGATCCTGTTCGCGGACGCTGCCACCGGCGCGCGTTCGCCCGCCCTCGTCCACCAGGGCAAGATCGGCGAGATCATCCAGGCCAAGCCCGAGCAGCGCCGCCGCGTGCTGGAAGATGCCGCCGGCGTCGCCGGCCTGCACGCCCGCCGCCACGAGGCCGAGTTGCGGCTGAAGGCAGCCGAAACCAACCTCACCCGCGTCGAGGACGTGATCGGCCAGCTCGCCGGCCAGATGGAAGGCCTGAAGAAGCAGGCCCGTCAGGCCGTGCGCTATCGCGAGGTCGCGGCCAAGGTCCGCAAGGCGGAAGCGACACTGTTCCACCTGCGCTGGATCGGCGCGCATGCCGACGTCAACGAATCCGGCCAGACCCATGATCTCGCGGTTCGCGAGATGGCCGAGCGCACCCAGCACCAGGCCGAAGCCGCCCGCATCCAGGCCATCCGCGCCACCGAAATGCCGGCGCTGCGCGATGCCGAAGCGCGCGCCGCGGCCGGGCTGCAGCGCCTGACCAATGCACGCGAACTGCTCGACCGCGAGGAAGAGCGCGCCAAGGAGCGTGTCGCCGAGCTCGAGCGGCGCCTCGCCCAGTTCGAGGGCGACATCTCCCGCGCCCAGCAGCAGACCATGGACGCCGACGTCGCGCTCCAGCGGCTCGACACCGAAGACGCCGAGCTGAAGGAAGAGATCAAGTCGCGGGTCGAGAAGCGCTCCGGCGTCGACGAGCGCGTCGGCGAAGCCGAGGCGGTGCTGACCGAAACCGAGCACCAGTTCGCCGAGCTCACCACGGCGCTTGCCGACCTCACCGCCAAGCGCAACCAGCTCGAGGCCAATGTCCGCACCCATCGCGACAAGCTCGCCCGGCTCGACCAGGAGATTTCGAATGTCGCGGCCGAGGAGCAGAAGCTTGCCGACGAGACCGGCGGCTTCGGCGATCTCGACGAGCTGACCGCAACGGTCGAGAACGCGGAGCAGACGCTGGCTGCTTCGGAAGCCGCGGCCCAGGCGAGCGAAGCCGCGCATGTTGCCGCGCGCCAGACGCTGGAATCCTCGCGCTCGCCGCTCGTCGAAGCCGACAAGCGCGTGCAGCGTCTCGATACCGAAGCACGCACGATCTCCAAGATCGTCAACGGCGAGACCAAGAATCTGTGGCCGCCGATCATCGACGGCATCACCGTCGACAAGGGCTTTGAGAAGGCGATCGGCGCCGCCCTCGGCGACGATCTCGATGCGCCGGTCGATCCGTCCGCGCCGATGCGCTGGACCAATGCCGGCGTCACCGACGGCGATCCGGAGCTGCCCGAGGGCGTCGTGCCGCTCGCGAGCCACGTTCAGGCGCCCGCCGAGCTGGCGCGCCGCCTGGCGCAGATCGGCGTGGTGCCGCGCGAGCGCGGCGCCGAACTCGTCTCGCAGCTCAAGACCGGCCAGCGGCTGGTCTCGCCCGAAGGCGACGTCTGGCGCTGGGACGGCTTTGTCGCCGCGGCCCACGCTCCGACCGGTGCGGCACGGCGCCTCGCCGAGCGCGCCCGCCTCGTCGACATCGAGAACGAGCTGGAGCAGGCCCGCATCGACGCGCAGATCAAGCGTCAGGCGCTGGAGAACGCCGAGTCCGAGCTGCAGATGGCCGCCAGCACCGAAGGTGCGAGCCGCGAGGCCTGGCGCGCCGCCCAGCGCGAGGTGAACGTCGCGCGCGAGCGCCATGCCACCGCCGAGCGCGAGATCAGCCGCCGCGCCGCGCGCAAGGCGACGCTGTCGGAAGCCCATAGCCGCCTCGCCGCCGACCGCGCCGAGGCCGAGGCCGCGTACGAATATGCCGAGGCCGGCATCACCGAGCTGCCGTCGAGCGAGGACACCGAGACCCGTCTCGCCGCCGTCCGCAGCGATATCGAAGGCCATCGCCGCATGGCCGCCCAGGTCCGCGCCGAGGCGCAGGCGCTGGCGCGCGAGGCGGAGCTCGCCGACCGCCGCGTGCAGGCGATCCTCGCCGAGCGCACCGAGTGGCAGAACCGCAAGGAGAGCGCGGCCTCTCACATCGACACCATCCAGACCCGCATCACCGAGGTCTCGATCGAGCGCAGCGATCTCGAAAACGCGCCCGCCGTGTTCGCCGAGAAGCGCAGCGCGCTGATCACCGAGATCGAATACGCGGAAAACGACCGCCGCATGGCCGCCGACGCGCTCGCCTCGGCTGAGACCGCGATGGCCGAAACCGATCGCGTCGCCAAGCTGACACTCGAAGCGCTGTCGAGCTCCCGCGAGGCCACCGCGCGCGCCGAGGAACGTATGGAAGGCGCACGGCGCCGGCTCGAGGACATCGAGCGCGAGATCCGAGACATGCTGGAGGTCGAGCCGCAGGCCGTTGCCGGCCTCGCCGAGATCGAGCCCGGCGCCGAGCTGCCGCCGCTGCACGACATCGAGGAAGACCTCGAAAAGATGCGCCGCGACCGCGAGCGCCTGGGTGCGGTGAACCTGCGCGCCGAGGAAGAGCTGCGCGAGGTCGAGACCCAGCACACCGGCCTCGTCACCGAGCGCGACGACCTCGTCGAAGCCATCAAGCGGCTGCGCCAGGGCATCCAGAGCCTCAACAAGGAAGCGCGCGAGCGGCTGCTGACCTCGTTCGAGGTCGTCAACAACCACTTCAAGCGCCTGTTCGTCGAGCTGTTCGGCGGCGGCGAAGCGGCGCTGCATTTGATCGAGAGCGACGATCCGCTGGAAGCCGGTCTCGAGATCATCGCCAAGCCGCCGGGCAAGAAGCCGCAGACGCTGTCGCTGCTTTCGGGCGGCGAGCAGGCGCTGACCGCGATGGCGCTGATCTTCGCGGTGTTCCTCACCAATCCCTCGCCGATCTGCGTGCTGGACGAAGTCGACGCACCGCTCGACGACCACAACGTCGAACGCTACTGCAACCTGCTGCACGAGATGACCGGCTCGACCGACACCCGCTTCATCATCATCACGCACAATCCGATCACGATGGCGCGGATGAACCGGCTGTTCGGCGTCACCATGGCCGAGCGCGGCGTCTCGCAGCTGGTGTCGGTGAGCCTGTCAGAGGCGGTGGACATTCTCGACCAGAACGTGGCGTGACGCTGCGGTCGCCCTACACCCATTGACGTCATCATCCGCCTTGTGCGCAAATTGCGCACTGGAGCGGATGATCCAGTACGCCGCGGCCTCTCGGTTCACGGCGCCGTCTCGGAATACTGGATGCCCCGCCTACGCGGGGCATGACGATGAGAAAATGATCTCACCCACCCTCCCCGCCGAACTGAAAGCCGCCCTCGACGGCAAGCTCCAAGGCTTCTCCCGCACCGACGCCGCACAGCGCTCGCAAAAGATCTCGACCGCCTATCGCGCAGGCGGCACCTCCGGCACCATCAAGTCGGAGGCCGACGCGCTCGCCTATGCGCTGGCGCGCATGCCGGCGACCTACGCGGCGGTGGCCGCCAGCCTAAACGCTTTGACCGAGATGGCGCCGGACTTCGCGCCTGAAACGCTGCTCGACGTCGGCGCGGGCCCGGGCACCGCGAGCTGGGCCGCTGCTGAGGCCTTTCCGTCGCTGCAGGATTTTACCCTGCTCGACGCCAACGCCACCCTCAGCCGTCTCGCGCTCGAACTGGCGCATGACAGCACGCGGCTCGCCGATTGCCGCTATCTGCCGGGCGACGCCGGCACCAACCTCGCGGAAGCCTCGCAAGCCGATCTCGTCGTCGCGAGCTACGTCATCGGCGAGCTCAGTGAGACCGATCAGCGCAAGCTGGCGGAAACGATGTGGGCCAAGGCCCGCCACGCGCTGGTCGTGATCGAGCCCGGCACACCGGCCGGCTACGCGCGCATCCTCGCGCTGCGCCAGCAGCTGATCGCGCTAGGTGCCTACGTCGCCGCGCCCTGCCCGCACGAAAAGCCCTGCCCGCTCACGGCACCTGACTGGTGCCATTTCAGCCAGCGCCTGCCGCGCTCGCAGGCGCACCGGCAGATCAAGGGCGCGGAGGTGCCGTTCGAGGACGAGCGCTTCATCGACATCGCCCTGATCCGGACAGCGCCCGCAACACGTGCCGCGCGCGTGCTGGCGCCGCCGGATGTCGGCAAAGCCGAGATCACCGCAAAGCTCTGCACGAAGGGCGGCCTCGCTATCACCAAGGTCCCGCGACGCGACAAGGCCGGCTATGCAAGCGCCCGGCGCTGGCGCTGGGGTGACGCGGTCATTGCCGAAAGTTAACTTCGTCGGACGCTTTTGCCTTGAACTCGGATGGTTCCCCATTCGACCAAGTCTTACCTTCCTCTGCGCCGGGCTCTCGTCCTGTGCCAATTTGGTCTAGGCTGCGCCCGCCTTCTTCCCCCTTCAGGAGTTCTCCATGTCGACCGGCTGGATCGTTCTCGGCGTCATCGTCGTCCTCGTGTTCCTGGCGTTCAGCGCCTACAACCGGCTGGTGGCGCTGGGCCAGCGCGTCGGCCAGGCCTTTGCCGACATCGACGTGCAGCTCAAGCAGCGCCACGATCTGATCCCGAACCTGGTCGAGACGGTGAAGGGCTATGCCTCGCATGAGCGCGGCACGCTCGACGACGTCATCAAGGCGCGCAACTCGGCGATGTCCGCACAGGGGCCGGCACAGGTATCCGCCGCCGAGAACCAGCTCTCCGGCGCGCTCGGCCGGCTGATCGCGCTGTCGGAGGCCTATCCGGACCTCAAGGCCAACGCCAACTTCCAGCAGCTCGCCAGCGAGCTCTCCGACCTCGAGAACAAGATCGCGGCGAGCCGCCGCTTCTTCAACAACGCGGTCCAGGAGTACAACACCGGCATCCAGCAGATGCCCGCCGCCCTGTTCGCCGGCATGTTCGGCTTCACCAAGAAGGACTTCTTCGATCTCGGCGCGAGCCGCACCGAAGTCGAGGCCACTCCGCAGGTGAAGTTCTGAGTTGAGCCGATAGGCCGGCAGGGCATCGCGTCATGGCCGCGTATGGTCTCTACACGCACATCGCCTCGAACAAGTTTCGTTCGATGCTGTTGCTCGCCGGCCTGTTCATGCTGGTCTACGTGCTGGTCTATGCCGGCGCGCTGGTCGCGGAAGTCGTCATCAACAGCAATGGCACTGTCGCCTACTATCTGAACCGCGCTTTCCACGACCTCATCGTCGCCGCGCCGTTCGCGACGATCGCGGCGGCGGCCTGGATCGTCATCGCCTATTTCTTCCACCAGTCGATGATCGATGCCGTGACCGGCGGCCACGACGTCACCCGGCAGGAAGAGCCGCGGCTCTACAATCTGCTCGAAAACCTCTGCATCTCGCGCGGCATCACCATGCCGAAGCTGAAGATCATGGAGAGCCCGGCGCTGAACGCGTTCGCGACCGGCCTCAATCCGCGGCAATATTCGATCACTGTGACCACGGGTCTCCTCAATGCGCTTGATGACAAGGAGATCGAGGCGGTGCTGGGCCACGAGCTGACCCACATCAAGAACGGCGACGTGCAGCTGATGGTCGTCGCCGTCATCATCGCCGGTGTGGTCGGCTTCTTCGGCGAGCTGTTCTTCCGCCTGTTCACGAGTTTCAACTGGAGCTCCGGCTCCGGCGGCTCGTGGTCGTCGGGCTCGTCCTCATCGTCGCGATCGTCCTCGTCGTCGAGCGACAGCAAGAGCTCCGGCGGCGGCGCGGTGATCGTGATCATCATCGCGGTCGTGCTGATCGTGGTGGCGTGGCTGTTGTCGCAGGTGGTGAAGCTCGCGCTGTCGCGTTCGCGCGAATATCTCGCCGACGCAGGCTCCGTCGAGCTGACGAAAGATCCGGACGCCATGATCTCGGCGCTGCGCAAGATCGAGAACCGCGGCGAGCTGCCGGGCGCGACTTCGGCGGTGATGGAGCTCTGCGTCGACAATCCGCGCGAGGGCTTTGCCGATTTGTTCGCGACCCATCCTTCGGTGCAGTCCCGGGTCGACGCGCTGGTCAAGTTCGCCGGCGGCCATGATCCCGGCCCGCTGCCGCCGCCCGACGAGGCGGACGTGCCTAAGGCACAGGTGGAGCGCCAGGGCGGCCCGCCGCCGTTGCGCCAGGGGCCTTGGGACGATGCAGGCGGCTCGGCCAGTCCGCCGCCCGTGCCCGCACCCTCCGGAACTGCAGCCGGCAATCCGATGGGCCCATGGGGCCGTCGTTAAGGGCGGGATTTTAAGCGACTTGCGAAGGGTTGCGTTGCGATTGGGAAAAACCTCGGAAATTGCCACAACCATAGGCCGAGGATTTGAATTCTCCCTTGTTTCTGCCATGTTCGCGCCCAACAGCAGACTTGGGACATCGATTTGGGGCCCGACCGATTGCAAGGCGCAATCGGAGGGCGCGTTAGGGGACAGCAATGGCAAAGCCGGCAGTGGTTGTGGTGGGCGCGGACAAGGGCGGGGTGGGCAAGACCACGGTGTCGCGCACCTTGCTCGATTATTTTTCCGCCAACAACGTACCGACGCGCGCCTTCGACACGGAGTCGCCGCGCGGAACCCTGAAGCGCTTTCACCCCGAGATCACCGAGATCGTCGACATGATGACGACCTCGGACCAGATGAAGATCTTCGACACGCTCAACGCGGCGAGCCCGTCGGTGACCGTGATTGACGTCCGCGCCGGCCTGCTCTCGCCGGCGCTGGCCTCGCTGCGCGACATCGGCTTCCTCGACGCCGCCAAGGCCGGCCAGATCACCTTCGCGGTGTTCCACATCCTGGGCCCCTCGATCGCGTCGCTCGACGAAATCGCCGAGACCGCGGGCTTCATGGGGGGCGCAAAATATTTCCTGGTCAAGAACTTCATCAACGACACCCAGTTCTTCCAGTGGGACCAGGCGACCTACAATTCATATTTCCACCGCATCAAGGACGCGACCGAGCTGACCATCCCCAAGCTCAACGAAATGGCCTATGAGCAGGTCGAAGTGTCCTCCGTCCCGTTCCTGAAATTCGTCGCAAACAAGGGCATCAACGACGAAGCCGCGAACTATTCCTTCGTGCTGCGCGGCTATGTCCGCCACTGGCTGGCGAATGTCTGGAGCGAGTTCGACCGGATCCGGCTGACCGACATCGTCGGTTCGAAGCCCGCCCCCCGCAACAGCGAAAAATAGTTGCAGAGCCCGGGCGGATACGGCTGGATTGGGCGGTGAGTTCGCCTGATATAGCTGTCGATGCCCGCGACGCCCCTTTACATCATCTGCTCGCCCCGCCCGCAGGTCGGCAAGACGCTGCTGGCGCGGCTTTTGAGCGAATTTTTGCTGCTCAAGAACGGCGACGTCGCGGCCTTCGACGTCAACCTGAAGGAACCGTCGCTGCTCGACTATCTGCCGAAGGTCACCGAAACGGCTGATGTGATCGACACCTACGGCAAGATGCAGCTGATGGACCGCGTCATCGTCGATGACGGCATGGCCAAGGTGATCGACCTCGGCTTCCACGCCTTCGACGAGTTCTTCAAGATGAGCGACGAGATCGGCCTGTTGAAGGAGGCCGCGCGCCGCCACGTCGCGCCGATGATCCTGTTCGTGGCCGATACCGATCGCGTCTCGGCCCGCGCCCACGAGATGCTGCGCGGGCAGATCCCCCGGATGAACCTGATCACGGTGGACAATGAGCACATCGTGCGCGGCGAGCTGCCGGCCGCGATGGCGACCGGGCGGCTGTTCCGCCTGCCCGCGCTACCCGGCTTCCTCAAGACCTATATTGACCGGCTCAACTTCTCCTTCACCGGCTATCTGCGCCAGGAGAAGGACGCCTCCACCGAGCTGCACCAGTGGACCCGGCGGAACTACCTCGCCTTCCGCGAGCTCGAGCTCAGCCTGATCCTGCAAAGCTCCTGAGGCGATAATTTTACCCGGATAATATTGACTGCGGGGCTGACCGCGCCTATTGAGGCGGAGATCGGTATCCCTCTCAGCAAGGTCCCACCCCCGTGAGCATCGACCGGAAGGCAGCCATCGCCGCCTACAAGGAGCGCAAGACCATTGCGGGCATCTACGTCGTCCGCTGCGCGGCATCGGGCGAGGCCTGGGTCGGCCAGGCGCCGAACCTGCAGACCATCCAGAACCGCATCTGGTTCTCGCTCCGCCAAGGCAGCCACACCTGCCGTACCCTCCAGGCCGCCTGGAACGCGCATGGCGAGGCGGGCCTGACGTTCGGCGAATGCGAGCGGCTGGAAGATGAGGAGACGGACTACGTCAGGAACGCGCTCCTGAAGGAGCGCATGCTGCATTGGCGGTCCGCATTGAAGGCCGAGGCGATCTGACGATCGCCGGGGCGCCGACGCGGCTCAATGCCCCTCGAACGTCATCAGCGTTCGCACCGGCACGTCCATCGCGCGCAGCTTGGCGGCGCCGCCGAGATCGGGCAGATCGACGATGAAGCAGGCGGCGACCACATTGGCGCCGATCTGACGCAGCAGCTTCACCGCGCCCTCCGCAGTGCCGCCGGTGGCGATGAGATCGTCGACCAGGATGACGCGCTCGCCGGGCTGGATCGCGTCGACATGCATCTCCATCTCGTCGATGCCGTATTCGAGCGAGTAGGCAATGCGCACAGTGGTGTGCGGCAGCTTGCCTTTTTTCCGGATCGGCACGAAGCCGGCCGAGAGCTGATGCGCCACCGCGCCGCCGATGATGAAGCCGCGCGCCTCCATGCCGGCGACCTTGTCGATCTTGTTGCCGGCCCAGGGATTGACGAGCTCGTCGACCGCGCGGCGGAACGCGCGCGCATCCGCGAGCAGCGTGGTGATGTCGCGGAACATGATCCCCGGCTTGGGATAGTCGACGATAGTGCGGACGCTCGCCTTCAGATCGTGGTCAAAGGTCATTGGTGCCTCTCAATCAACGCGCGCATCCAGCCGGAACGCATTCTCGACAATCCTCAGGCCCACCTCACCGCTGAGCGACATCAGCGATTCCGGGTGGAACTGCACGCCGGCAATGGGCAGCGTCTTGTGCTCGAGCGCCATCGCGACGCCGTCCTCGGTGCTGGCGGTGACATCAAGCACCTCGGGCATGCTGTCGCGCTCGACATAGAGCGAGTGATAGCGGCCGATGACGATCTCGTTCGGCAAATTGCGCATCAGGCGGCCGCCGCGCACCTGCACCCGCGAGGGCCGGCCGTGCGCGGGATGCGTGAGCTGACCGAGCGCGCCGCCGAAATATTCGCCGATCGCCTGCACGCCGAGACAGACGCCGAACACCGGCAGCTTCTTCTCCAGCGCCGCATCGATGGTCTTCTTGATCCCGAAATCCTCGGGCCTGCCTGGTCCGGGCGACAGCACCAGCAAATCCCACCTCTTCCGCTTGAGCATGTCGAGCGCATGCACATGGCGGACCACGGTGACGTCGGCACCGACCTGGCGGAAATAATCGGCCAGCATGTGCACGAAGCTATCGTCGTGATCGATCAGCAGCACCTGCTTGCCCGAGCCGGTCGCATCGGGCGCGAAGGCCGACAGCGGCTTTGGCGGATCGCCGCGCAGCGCCTGGAACAGGGCTGCGGCCTTGACCTGGCACTCGCGGTCTTCAGCCGCGGGATCGGAATCGAACAGACAGGTGGCACCGACGCGCACCTCGGCGAGACCATCCTTCATGCGGATGGTGCGGATGGTGAGGCCGGTGTTGATGCTGCCGTCGAAATTCACCGCGCCGATCGCGCCGGCATACCAACGCCGCGGCGAGCGCTCGTGATCCTCGACGAACTGCATCGCCCAGAGTTTGGGCGCGCCGGTCACCGTCACCGCCCAAGCATGGGTAAGGAAGGCATCGAGCGCGTCGAAGCCGGGACGCAGCATGCCCTCGACGTGATCGACGGTGTGGAACAGTTTTGAGTAGGTCTCGATCTGGCGGCGCGCCAAGACCTTGATCGTGCCGGGCACGCAGACGCGCGCCTTGTCGTTGCGGTCGACGTCGGTGCACATGTTGAGCTCGAACTCGTCCTTCTCCGAGTTCAGGAGCTGGCGGATCTGCTCGGCATCGCCGATCGCATCGGTGCCGCGCGCGATCGTCCCTGATATCGGGCAGGTCTCGACGCGGCGGCCGTCCGAGCGCACGAACATTTCCGGCGAGGCGGAGACGAGGAACTCGCCCTCGCCGAGATTCATCAGCGCGCCGTAGGGCGACGGGTTGATGACGCAGAGGCGCTGGAACACTTCCGCCGGCGAGCGATCGCAGGGCTCGGCGAACAGCTGTCCCGGCACCGCCTCGAACAGATCGCCGCGCGCGAAAGCCGCGCGCGCGGTCTCGACGGTGGCCTGATATTCACCAGGCGCGTGATCGGCAAAGCCCTGGCGTGGTGTCTTGAGGTACGGACTCTCGACGGTCTCGCGCGGCAAGCCTTCGGTGGACTTGCCCTTCCACGCAAAATCGTAACTCAGCACCACGCCGCGGCCGGTGGCGCGGTCGTAGGCGAGCAGGCGATCGGGGACGTAGAGCACGATGTCGCGCTGGTCCTGCTCGCGTGCGCGCTTCTGCACGAGGTCCTCGATCTGGAACACGAGGTCGTAGGCGAAGGCGCCGAACAGGCCGAGCAGCCCGTCATCGTTGGCGGAGAAGGCGGCGACGAGATCGCGCACCAGCGACATCACGCTGGCGCGCCGCGTGCGCTGGTCTTCCTCGACCGGCGCATCGCCGCGGATGATGTGGCCGGCAAGCCGCGTGGCGGTCTTCTCGGAGATCACGACGCAGGGCTCGCGCAGCACGTCTGCGAGGAAGGCGATCAGCACCTGGCCGCGTTCATTGAGCGCTTCCAGCTTGAAATTGACGCCAGTGGTCTCGAGCTTGAGCGGCGGATCGGAGAAGCCGAGGTCAAAGCTCTCGTAGCGGCCGGGCACGGTCGTGCCCGAGGACAGCACCACGCCGCGGCGGCGGTCGAGCAGGTTGATGAGATCGTCGAGCCTGTTGGCGCCGCCGGTGAACTGCTCCGCCACGCGCGTGATCGCGAGACCTGCGCGGGTCACGTAGTCGCTTCGGGCCGGGAGGGCAAAGACTGTCCTGTTCATGTCGTCCTCTTACGAAACTTGCCGAGGAAACGCCACACAGGACAAACGATCAGGCCGCCGCACTGCGTGGCGACCTTCGACGATTTTGAGAATTGAAATCGCACCGGCCACCTCTTTAGGAGGTGCGCCACCAAAGACGGGCTGGGCGGACGGCGGTGCTCATGGGGCGGATACTCACCATGGCACGGGGACGGCGTCAAGGGTGGGCGGACGCCGTCCGAGCTCCAGGCGATCAGCCCAGGTGCTTCCTGAAAAACTCCGTCGCCCTGCCCCAGGCGAGCTCGGCGGCTTCGCGGTCGTGCACGGCCTGGCGCTGCTCGTTGACGAAAGCGTGCTCGGCATCATAGCGGAACAGCTCCAGCGACTTGCCGGCGGCCTTCATGGCCTTCTCGAAGCCATTCACCAGCTCCGGCGTGCACCAATCGTCCTTGTTGGCGAAATGGGCCTGGAGCGGGATCTTGACGTCGGCGGGCTTGGCGGCCTGCTCGGGCGGGATGCCATAGAACACGACGCCGGCCGCGAGCTCCGGAATCTTGGTCGCGCCGATGATGGTGACGGCGCCGCCGAGGCAGAAGCCTGTCAGCCCGACCTTGGCGCCGTTGCGCGACAAATATTGCGTGGCGCCGCGCACGGTCTGCGTGGTGGCGTCCATGAAATCGAGCGAGTTCATCTCTTTACCGGCGGCGTCCGTGTCGTGATACGGCACCACCTTGCCCTTGTAGAGATCGGGCGCCAGCGCATCGAAGCCGGCGAGCGCAAAGCGGTCGCACAGGCCCTTGATCTGATCCGACAGGCCCCACCATTCCTGGATCACGACCACGCCCGGCGCGTTGCCGCGCGCGGCGTTGGCGAGATAGCCCGAGGCGTCCTTGCCGTCCGGGCGCTTGAAGGTGATGGCGGTTCCCATGGTGTCCTCCGATGAGTTTCTGGGGGAGCGGTTAAAGGTACTTTGGCCGCTGGGAGCGCGATAGGCAATCGCGCCAAACAACACACTCTCGTGCCCCGGATGCAATGCAGCGCGCCGCCCTTCGTGGCGTGGTGCGTTGCTGATCCGGGGGCCCAGCCACAAGCACGCTGGATCCCGGCTCTGCGCAGCAGCGTTGCACGCTGCAGCGCGTCCGGGACACGGGCAACAAAAAAGCCCCCTTGCGGAGGCTTCTTCATGTCTCGTCTTGCACCGCTCAGTGGGAGTCGGCCCAGACCTTTTTCTTCGTGAAGTACATCAGGCCCGCGAAGATGATCAGGAACACGAACACCTGGAAGCCGAGGCGCTTGCGCGCTTCCATGTGGGGTTCGGCGGTCCACATCAGGAACGTGGTGACGTCCTTGGAATATTGCGCGACCGTGGTCGGCGAGCCGTCGCCATAGGTTACCTGGCCGTCGCTGAGCGGCTTCGGCATCTTGATCGCGTGGCCCGGGAAGTACTTGTTGTAGTAGGAGCCTTCGGGGATGGTCACGCCTTCAGGCACCTTGTCCTCAAAGCCCTGGAGCACCGCCGCGACATAGTCCGGGCCCTGCTCCTGGTACTGGGTGAAGAAGTCGAAGATGAACCAGGGGAAGCCGCGGCCGTAGGAGCGCGCCTTGGTGATCAGCGACAAATCGGGCGGTGCCGCACCGCCGTTCGCCGCGCGGGCCGCCTGCTCGTTCGGGAATGGCGAGGGGAAATAGTCCGCCGGCCGGCCCGGGCGCTCGAACATGTCACCCGCATCGTTCGGGCCGTCCTTGACCTTGTAGTCGGACGCAAACGCCGCTGCCTGCGCCACCGAATAGCCGGGGCCGCCGGCTTCCGCGAGGTTGCGGAAGGCGATGTAGGACAGGCCATGGCAGCTCGAGCAGACCTCCTTGTAGACCTGCAGGCCGCGCTGGAGCGCGCCGCGGTCGTACTTACCGAAAGGGCCGGAGAACGACCATTTGTTGCCCGGCGGCCTGTCGCTGCCTTCGGAGGCGCGAGCGTCCTGAAGGCTGCCGAGGAACAGCGCGCCGGCGGCAACGAGCGCGATGGCGACCGAAGCCACCGCCTTGCCGCCCTTGGCCAGGATCGCCTCCGAGATCGAGTTCGGCACCGGCCGCGGCGTCTCGATGCGCGAGAGCAGCGGCAGCACGATCAGGAAATAGGCGAAGTAGCAGACCGTCAGAACCCGGCCGGCGATCACGTAGATGCCTTCCGGCGGCTGCGCGCCGAGATAGCCGAGCAGGATGCAGACCGCGACGAAGATCCAGAAGAACTGCTTGGCCAGCGGCCGGTACTTCGACGACCTGGTCTTGGCGGCATCGAGCCAGGGCAGGAAGCACAGGATGATGATCGCCGAGAACATCCCGATCACGCCCGCGAGCTTGTTCGGGATCGAGCGCAGGATCGCGTAGAACGGCAGGTAATACCATTCCGGTACGATGTGCGGCGGCGTCACGCCCGGGTTCGCCGGGATGTAGTTGTCGGCGTCGCCGAGATAGTTCGGCATGTAGAAGATGAACCAGGCGTAGAGCAGCAGGAAGCAGGCGACACCGAACCCGTCCTTGATGGTCGCGTGCGGCGTGAACGGCACCGTGTCCTTTTCCGTCTTCGGCTCGACGCCGTCAGGATTGTTCTGGCCGGCGACATGCAGCGCCCAGACGTGGAGCACGACGACGCCCGCGATCAGGAACGGCAGCAGATAGTGCAGCGAGAAGAAGCGGTTCAGCGTCGGGTTGCCGACCGAATAGCCGCCCCACAACAGCGTCACGATGCTCTCGCCGACATAGGGAATGGCGGAGAACAGATTGGTGATGACGGTTGCGCCCCAGAAGCTCATCTGGCCCCACGGCAGCACGTAGCCCATGAAGCCCGTCGCCATCATCAGGAGGTAGATGATGACGCCGAGGATCCACAGCACCTCGCGCGGCTCCTTGTAGGAGCCGTAATAGAGACCGCGCAGCATGTGGACGTAGACCGCGAAGAAGAACATCGACGCGCCGCAGGCATGCATGTTGCGCAGCAGCCAGCCGTAATTGACGTCACGGACGATCAGCTCGACCGACTTGAAGGCGAGATCGGCGTGCGGCGTGTAGTGCATCGCCAGGACCACGCCGGTCAGGATCTGCATCCCCAGCATGAAGGAGAGGATGGCGCCGAAGGTCCACCAGTAGTTCAGGTTGCGCGGGGTGGGATAGACGACGAAGGAGGAATGGACGAGACCGATGATCGGCAGACGTCGCTCGATCCATTGCAGGGCCGGATTGCTCGGCTGGTAGTCGGATGGTCCGCTCATGATGCGATCCTGAGGAAATATAACGACGAGACGGCGCGAAGCTTCGGGCGAAGGCCCGAAGCTCAGCCGATCTGGATTTTGGTGTCGGAAACGAACTGGTACGGCGGCACCGGCAGGTTCGCGGGCGCGGGCCCCTGGCGGATGCGGCCGGACGAATCGTACTGCGAACCATGGCAGGGGCAGAAGAACCCGTCGTAATTGCCCTCATGAGCGATCGGGATGCAGCCGAGATGGGTGCAGATGCCGATCACGACCAGCCACTGCTCGTGGCCCGGCTTGACCCGGGCCTCGTCGGACTGCGGATCGGGCAGGCTCGCCACGTTGACGGCGCGCGCCTCGTCGATCTGCTTCTTGGTGCGGTGGCTGACGTAGATCGGCTTGCCGCGCCAGAACACCTTGATGTCCTGCCCCTCGGCGACCGGGCTGAGATCGACCTCGATCGGCGCACCAGCGGCGATGGTCGACGCATCAGGATTCATTTGAGAGATGAAGGGCCAGAGCGCAGCTGCGCCCCCTACTGCTGCAGCTGCCCCCGTTGCAACGAATAAGAAATCACGGCGTGTCGGATGGTCCGCCGAAGACGCTGTCGTCACGATTCCAACCCTTTCTACTTATGCTGCCGACGGAACCGTTCCGGGAGCCCCCAAGGTCCCCAAAACAGTGTGCCGGCGCCCGCGGCCCCCCGCGGCGGCAGAACTTCACTTGTCCCCACCGAAACAAGGCGAAAACAGCAGTCCAGAATCGTTCTATTGGCACCCTTGCCGGGCGAGCGCAAGCCCGCTAACGGCGTGGGGGCGTGCAATGCACGAATTCCGCAGCCAGCGATGTTTTATTGAGACATTTCCGGCCCGCACCGACCCCGATACAGCCCATGCAGATCGCGCTTTTCCAACCCGACATCGCCCAGAACACCGGCACGATTCTCAGGCTCTGTGCCTGCCTGGGCATGGCCGCCCACATCATCGAGCCGGCAGGCTTCCCGTTCTCCGACCGCTTGTTCCGCCGGGCGGGAATGGACTACCTCGATCATGTCAGCGTGACCCGCCACGACTCCTGGTCGAAATTCGAGGACTGGCGTGCGACACAGGGCTACCGCCTGCTGCTGTTCACCACCAAGGCCGCCACCGATTACCGCGATTTTCATTACCAGACGTCGGACATCCTGCTATTCGGGCGCGAGAGCGCCGGCGTCACCGACGCGGTGGTCGAGGCTGCGGATGCGCGGCTGGTGATCCCGATCACGGCGGGGCTGCGGTCGCTCAATGTCGCCATGACCGCGGCGATGGCCGCAGGCGAGGCGCTGCGGCAGCTCCGGAACCCGCAAGTTTGAGATGTTGAGGAGAGACCATTGAGTTACGCGGTCAAGGAAATCTTCCTGACCCTGCAAGGCGAAGGCGCCCATGCCGGGCGCGCGTCGGTGTTCTGTCGCTTTGCCGGCTGCAACCTCTGGAGCGGCCGCGAGGCCGACCGCGAGGCCGCGACCTGCAAATTCTGCGACACCGATTTCGTCGGCACCGACGGCACGCTCGGCGGCCGCTATGCCTCGGCCGCGGAACTCGCCAACACCATCGCCGCGCAATGGACGGCTACCACCGACAGCAACCGTTACGTGGTGCTCACCGGCGGCGAGCCGCTGCTCCAGGTCGATGCCGCCCTGATCGACGCCCTCCACACCCGCGGCTTCGAGATCGGCGTCGAGACCAATGGCACGATTGCGGCGCCTGAGGGGCTCGACTGGATCTGCGTCAGCCCCAAGGGCGGCAGCGAGCTCGTCCAGCGCCGCGGCCACGAGCTGAAGCTGGTCTATCCGCAGGTCCTCGCCGCGCCCGAGACCTTCGAGGGCCTCGCCTTCGAGCGCTTCTCGCTGCAGCCGATGGACGGACCCGAGGTTGCCCAAAACACCGTGCGTGCGATCGACTATTGCCTGCGCCATCCGCAATGGCGGTTGAGCGTGCAGACGCATAAATCGCTCGGCATCAGATAGGATTGGTTTTCGAACAGATGTGGGAATTGACGAAATCGTTCCGCTTCGAGGCGGCGCACTCATTGTCGGGAACGACCTTTGGCGCCGCGAGCGAGGAGATCCACGGCCACTCCTTCCGCGCCGAGGTGACGTTGCGCGGCACGCCGGACCCTGCGACCGGCATGGTGGTCGATCTCGGCCTCGTCCAGCGCGCGATCGAGGACGTACGGCTCACGCTGGACCACAAATACCTCAACAAGATCGAGGCGCTGGGCACACCGACGCTGGAAAACCTCTCGCGCTTCGTCTGGGAGCGGCTCCAGCATATCGGCAAGCTCACCCGCGTCAGCATTCACCGCGACAGTTGCAACGAGAGCTGCACCTATTACGGTCCGCAGGGGTGAAATTCGTAGGGTGGGCAAAGCGCAGCGTGCCCACCAATCAGGACGACAATGAAGATGGTGGGCACGGCGCAAGAGCGTCTTTGCCCACCCTACGAGACCGGTTTTGGAATTGGATATGGACATCTCGACAATCGAAGACCGCAAGACGCGCGCCCGCGCCTGGTTCGAAGCTTTGCGCGACGACATCTGCACGAGCTTCGAGCGGCTGGAGGATGACGCGCCCCAAAGCCTTTATCCGGGCGAGGCCGGGCGCTTCAAACGCACGCCCTGGCAGCGCACCGATCATACCGGCGCGCCCGGCGGCGGCGGCGTGATGTCGATGATGTCCGGCCGCCTGTTCGAGAAGGTCGGCGTGCACTGCTCGACGGTGCACGGCGAATTCGCGCCCGAGTTTCGCGCCCAGATCCCGGGCGCAGCAGACGACCCCAAGTTCTGGGCCTCCGGCATCTCGCTGATCGCGCATCTGCGCAATCCGCACGTGCCCGCCGTGCACATGAACACCCGCTTCGTCGTCACCACAAAAGCCTGGTTCGGCGGCGGCTCCGATCTCACCCCGGTGCTCGACCGCCGGCGCACGCAGGACGATCCCGACACGCTCGCCTTCCACGCCGCGATGAAAGAGGCCTGCACGGGCCCGAACGGCGTTGCCGACTACGACAAGTACAAGAAATGGTGCGACGACTATTTCTACCTGCCGCACCGCAAAGAGGCGCGCGGCATCGGCGGCATCTTCTACGACTGGCACGACAGCGGCGACTGGGACGCCGACCTCGCTTTCACCCAGGATGTCGGCCGCGCCTTCCAGAAAGTCTACCCCGACATCGTCAGGCGCAATTTCGCGAGCGCCTGGACCGCGGAGGATCGCGAGGAGCAATTGATCCGGCGCGGACGCTATGTCGAATTCAACCTGCTCTACGACCGCGGCACCATCTTCGGGCTCAAGACCGGCGGCAACGTGGACTCCATCCTGTCGTCGCTGCCGCCGGAGGTGAAATGGCCATGAGCACCGCGATGCCTCCGCTGCCGCGCGCCATGCTGATCGACATGGACGACACCATCCTGTCGGCCTACGGCCGGCCCGAGATCGCCTGGAATACGATCGCAGAAGAATTTGCCGACGAGCTCGCGCCGCTGCCGCCGCAGCAGGTCGCGACCGCAGTTTTGGCCTTCGCACGAAACTTCTGGGCCAATGCGGAAGCCGCGTGGCGGATGAAGCTTGGCGAGGCGCGGCGGCTCACGGTGCGGGGCGGCTTCGCCGCGCTCGCCGCCGACGGCCACCGCGCCCTCTCCGACGATCTCGCCGATCGCCTCGCCAACCGCTTCACGACCTATCGCGAAGAAGCGATCTTCGTGTTTCCCGGTGCGCATGATGCGATCGACGCGTTCAAGGCACGCGGCGTCAAACTCGCGCTGGTCACCAACGGCGCCGCCGACATGCAGCGCGCCAAGGTCGAGCGCTTCGAGCTGACGCATCGCTTCGATCACATCCAGATCGAGGGCGAGCACGGTTTCGGCAAGCCCGAGGAGCGCGCCTATCTGCACGCGATGGACGCGCTCGGCGTCACCGCGAAAGACACCTGGATGATCGGCGACAATCTGGAATGGGAAGTCGTGACGCCGCAGCGCCTCGGCATCTACTCGATCTGGATCGACGTGCATGGCGACGGCCTGCCCGAAGGCTCGCCCGTCAAGCCCGACCGCATCATCCGCTCGCTGACCGATCTCGTGCCGGACCAGCCGTAACCCAGGCGAAAACAAAACATCGAAAACAACCCCATGCACAGTAGCCGACTGCTGCAATTTCAACAGCTTGCCGCAAACGCAATGCATTGCTGATTTTACGAAATCATTTGACGCGTCGGGCAAAACAGGCGCATGATGCCATCATCGCCGCGCCTGGGACAGAATAGCCCCTGGTGACCTCGAGCGATCCCCCACTCGAACCTCTGCCATCGACGTTTCGGCAGTCTGTGCAAGCCGCAGCCAATTCACGGGTCCCATAGCCCGTGATCGGCCTGTCATGACGGCTTGCTAGCCTCCCCTCTCGTCGATCAACCCCGAAAGGACCATCCATGGAACTGAAAACCGGCGACGTCGTGATGCTGAAATCCGGCGGCCAGCCGCTGACCGTTGCAGAGGTGAAAGGCGACGACATCCTCTGCCTCTGGATGGGCTCGGAAGGCGATCTGTTCCGCGAGACACTGCCGCTGGCCGCGCTCGACCGCCTGGAAGTGGAAGATCACGACGAGGATGAGGACGAAGACGAGGATGACGAGTAGGCACGCCTAAGCGGCCTGCGATTGCGAGAAAGGGAGACCTGAAGTCTCCCTTTCTTCACGTCTTCAGATCCGCTGATCAGAAGCGATAGTTCACACCAACGCGGGCGATGTCGAAGCTCGGCTTGATATCGACGTGAGTCGCGATGACGCCCGTCAACCCGGCCGGCGATTGAAGCGAGCCGGTCAAGTTGTAGCCTTTCGTGCCGAAACCCATGTGCAGATACTCGCCCTTGACCGACCACCCTGCCCCCAGAGCATATTCGAAACCGCCGCCAACCGCGTAGCCGATCAGGACGGCGCTGTCAGAAGCGCTCATGGAGCCCAGCGGTCCCAGGGTTGGCGGGAAGAGGGCAGTGACGATACTGCCCGTAGCGTTCGCACTGACCTTGGTATCGGTCAACGCAAGACCGCCGGTCGCGTAGAGCAACGCCGGCCCAAACGCATAACCCACTCGGCCACGGAAGGTCGCATACCAATCGGTGCTGACGGAAGTGCTGCCGCTGAAATTGCCGCCGATGAAGACGGGAACAGCAATAGCCGAGTTGCCGGTGCTGGCCTTTGAATTGAGATACTGCCAATCAGCCTCGATGCCGAGCACCGTCTGCTCGATCTGCCAATTGTAGCCGGCCTGGATACCGGCGGTGACGCCATTACCGTTGCCGGATACGGGGTTGAAGGCATAGATGCCCGAACCGCCATTCGAGTTCACGATTGTCCCAGTGGCGTTCGACGCATCGTAGCTGCCCCAGCCATAACCAACGTTGCCGCCGATATAGAATCCCGTCCAGTTGCCCACCTGAGCGGGAGCCTTCGACGACATACGGACCGGCGCCAGATCCGCAGCCTGGGCTGTGATCGGGCCGAGAGCGACTGTCGACAGCAATACAAGCGAAAACTTCCTCATTTCAAAACCCCCTTATTGAGCCGCCCTGGCGGCCTGCCAATCATATGAAGCAAAACCAAAGCAGCATCAAAGCGCGATTGAATGCGCGAATTAGATCGCCCAATCGTTGCGCTCGGAGCCGGCGACGCTCTTCGCTGCTCGGGGCGGACAATGCGACGCCGTGTCTGCTCTGTTTGGTGAAGCGGGCCTCGAACACTGCTTCCCGCTGGGTCGGCTATGGGCCAGAAGGCGACATCGCCGCCCAACTTAGGGACCTCAATTTTCGATGAAGAGCGGCAATGAGAGCTGCCCTTGTGATACTGTTTCACCGGACGTCGGAGAATGACCAATGGCTTGGTGGATTTTCGTGATCGTTTCGATTGGGTCTATACCCCTCGCGTCTACCATGGCGGGCGAGCGCAACAGATCACCCAGGCGATGGTGCTGGACAGCCGTGGTGGTGGGACCATTAGCGCCATTAGCGCTGCTAATCCTTGGTGACGCGCAGCGTCCGGCTCAAGTCAACTGAAACAAGTTTGTTGCGGGGACTAGGGCGCGACGAAGTGAAGGGCAAAGGCAGCCGCGACACAGAGCGCGACGGCAACGGAGGCGGACCACCATTTAGCGGGGTAGCCACCGAATGTAATTCCAACCAAGGCTGCGCCTAACACCCATCTGATCAAGGCCATGGGGTTGCTCCGCGTCATGTCCTATCAATATGCGCTTGGAGTCGCCCCGTTTCCAGCCCGTCCGGCTGCTATAATCAAACCGACCCACTACCCAAAAGCTGCCCTCGGCCGGTGCACTGCCCATCGTCAGCTTCGGGTCAAAGGCTGACCTCGGCATCTTGCAGGAGCTTTGTCCGTTCACCGCCTAGCAGCAGACATCGGGGTGCTCGCAGGGACGGTCAGCTACGGGCCATGAGCCGACATCGCTCCAACCAAGCGGCGACACTTGTCAGGCTCCTTAGCGGCCGTAGGGGAAGCAGCGGTTGCGATCGAGTATGAGACCGAAATGCGCTCCCAGCGCAGCGATGGCCGCGTCCTGCTCAGGATAAGGATCGGCATTGGATGCGGCAACGATGATGATCCGGAACCCGCCGCGGTCCTTGCCACCCGGTGGCAGCATCGCTGTAGCCAGGGCATTGCCCTCCCTGTCGCGCAGTGTGAGGAAAACCGGCATCTCTCGCTGCAGATAGGCCTCGAGGCCGATGTCGCGCTCGATCGCGTCCGGCCGCTCCGGACGCCAGGACTGGACTGCCTTCTCCCGCTCGTTGCGGAAATATTTCTCGACTGTGTGGCCCATCAGGCGCGACTCATGCGCCGCTTCACCTTCCGTCTCGATACGGAACCAGGTCTTACCCTTCGGCGCGTCGCAAACGTACCGCATTTTGCTCGTCCCGCGATCGCCGCAATTCTAGGGCGGCGGGCCTACAAAGCCAATATGAGGCTCGCTCCCGTGTATAGCGCTGCACGATCAGAGGGGCTAAGAGTTCTTGATTGGACGTTGAAGTTCTAGTGAGCCCAAACAATACTAGGTCGACCGGAATAATCCTCTTCAAGGAGCGTCCCGATGCCAGACGTAAGGGAAAAGCAACGCGAAGCCCGCCGGAAGATCATTCGCCAATGGGCGAAGCTTCCGAAGGATAAACGGCAGTCTATGGAGGGGATTTCTGAATTCGCCAGGACCGCCGCTCAGCAGAACGAGAACGCATTCGTCCGCAGTCGTCGCGATCCGTATCAGAAGATCATAGGATGGCTATTGCCGCGTGCTCATCTTTGAACGACTGAGTCCTCTGCACATCCTTCGAAGGCGACACCGGGTTCTTCAGCTTGCCCCCATGTGGCGAACGGCCCGCGCGATTTAGGGAGCAAACCACGCACCTTGTCGCAAACCACATTGAGCGCAATTTTGTGAATCCGATCAGGCGACGCCCGATTTCCGTTTAGGGTCAATCGAGTCGGTTTGGTTCTCCCGAGACGACTTCCGGTCAGCCCCAGTGAGCGGACATCTTTAGTACCCCTCGCCAGGTCTTAAGCGGGCCAAAACCGGTCTAGGTGCACTCAGCGGCCATGCTGGACGAGATTCCAAAACAACGCAAAAACCATCCCGAAAAAGCAAATGTAGCCACCAACGGCAAACACAATCCTGACGGAACGTAGTTGCTGTTCAACTGCGGTGACCTGCATTTGCTCGACCGACGATAATTTATCCCGAAACATGGGACCTCCTAACCATGCAGCGAGCGTTGGAGTTTGGAACTGAAATGAGAACTCAGTGTCGACAAATTTGCGTTTAACATCGCCAAGCGATCTGTACAGAGAATAAACTCGCCAGTGCCAGTACAGTGCGCAACCCAACATCGTGGAAAATGATCCGATAAAGGCGGCAGGCAGAATCACCGGCATCAGGCTCTCCTGCGGGCAATCTTCCAGACCAAAGAAGCAGCCACGATAAACGACACGGAACAGAACGCGATGATCCCTAAAACGCGGACATCATGACGCGGCTCGTTGAGCCACACGAGAGCCGCCAGGCAAAGGAGCGCCGGGACAGCGCAAGCCTGTGTCGCAATATACCGACGCCTCAGCGCCAACGGTGCGCGGTCATCCCAGATAAATGCATCAACCTGAAACTTGCGGGAAATTGCGTCCATCGGC
This sequence comes from Bradyrhizobium sp. MI1.7, assembly GCF_055811795.1. Lineage (NCBI taxonomy): Bacteria > Pseudomonadati > Pseudomonadota > Alphaproteobacteria > Hyphomicrobiales > Nitrobacteraceae > Bradyrhizobium > Bradyrhizobium sp. MI1.7. The sequence goes on along the minus strand of NZ_JBVVPO010000073.1, from coordinate 13,212 downwards.
TGGGAGCACGACCTATTTAGCTCTGCCACGACGGATTGAAATCCCCATCCGGCAATGCCCAGAAGCGAAACACCAAAAAAGCATAGCAACAGCGACATTTCACGTGTTTAGCAGCTTCAACACAACCGCGCGAGAGCCCATTGGTCCGCTTTGGGTCACAAGCCGGCATCGACCCAGAGCGCTGGAACGTCTGCTAAGGGGCTAAAAGGCGACATGCGGCCTGTGGAGTCGGCACCGCTCCACGCGGGGTGGCGGCCAGCTCAAAGCTCGGAGACCAATTCCACCAAGATCTGACGCAGCCACGCATGAGATGGATCGTGATCGTAGGAAGCGTGCCAGAGCAGTGAAACAGCTACGTCCTGCAAATCCACCGGAGGCTGGCTCAGGCTAAGCTTGAGTTCTGTGGCGAACAACCGAGCCAGCCGCGCGTGCATTGTCACGACGACAGGTGCGCGTGCCACCAAGGCAGGGACAGTGAGGAAGCGAGGCGTGGTCAGGACAACCGTCCGCCGCAATCCTAGTTTCTCAAGGGCATCGTCTACCACGCCGCGCACAGTCCGGCCCGGCCGCAGGCTCGTGAGAACATGAGGTAACCGCACATAATCTTCGAGCGAGATTTGGGCGTCGGTGATGCCCGTTATCTCCGCGTTGAACATGCACAGATAGCTCTCGTTGAACAGCAGACGCCGCTTGTGGTGGATCTGGCCGTGAGGAAAGACGTCATAGCCAATGGCGAGGTCCAGTTCGTCGGCATCGAGATCATCCAGAAGTCTCGACGAGTCGATGTTGTAGAGGCGCAGATGGACGCCAGGCGCAACCTTGCGCAGGCGTGCGAGGAGAGCGGGAAGGACCAGGATTTCCATGCTGTCTGGGAGTCCGAACCTGAAGGTCCGCTCTGCCGTCGCTGGATCGAATGCGTCGTCGCGTGAGACAATCGTTTGGATTTGAGACAGCGTAGCCCGCACCGGCTCTACCAGCATCACTGCACGAGGAGTGAGGCGCAAGCCGTCGGGCCCGCGCGTCAGAAGCTCGTCGCCGAACAGGTCACGCAGGCGGGCGAGATTGTGGCTCATCGCCGACTGACCAATGCCCACGCGGCCCGCGGCTCGCGTGACGCTACGTTCGCGAAGCAAGGCATCGAGGTGAACCAGTAGGTTTAGGTCGAGATGGCTTAGATTGACGGCATCGATACCCATCATCGATCCAATCTGTTTGATCAATGAGCATAGGCCGCCCATCTTATGTGGCAAGGGAACGGAGGGCGTGGCCCACCGCCCAGCTAAAGGAGATCAACATGTCAATCCGCAGTAGCCTTTTAGCCGCCACACTAGCCTTAGCCGCTTTTGGAACCGCTCATGCAGATAGCCTCAGGCCAATTCAGGCAAAGAGCATCGATCTCGGCGGGGTGTCCGGCGTCGCCTACTACACCGTTGAGCGCGATGGGTTCCATGTCGTGACGACCCTTGCTCAGGGCGAGACGGGAACGCCAATCCGCGTAGTCTCTGTTCTTGCGCCAGGCCAAAGCGTTGTTCTCTCAACGTCCCAGCAGCCACGTGCGCTTGAAATCAGCCGAGCGGGCAACGAAGTGTTGGTCCGCAAGGCGGCGCCGGTCACGAACTAAGGTTCGAGCCTAGCGGGCGCGGTCATTTTCGGCGCCCGCTCTAACCTAGGAAGGCGTCAGGCGGCCCTCACGCCGGCGATGGTGAAGCGCACCAGCAGGTGATAGGTCGCCAGCGTCGGCGTCGGACCCGGTAGTGAGATCAGCCGAGAGCCTTGCGACGTTCCGCGTCAACTTGAGCCCGCCACTGCTTGACGAGATCGCGTCGGCGACCGGGATAGCGTTCCGTCCTGAGCTTGATCTTTTCTATCCGATCCGCCCGGAATGAGCGGAAGTCTTTTCTCATTTCGCACCAGCCGGCAATGATGCGCCGGGAATCGAAAAAGCCGACGCCAATCGGCCAGATGATCCGCGTGGTCTTCGCGCCTTGCGGGTCGCGATACACAATGGAAAGCTTGTGTTGGTCGCGCATGGCTTGCCGCACGACGCGAAGGTCGACGGCTTCGGGCTGCTTCGGCCTGCGCCCCACGTGAAAGGCGCTGTCGTCCAGCTTGTGTTGCAGCTCCGAGGGAAGGACCGCGCCAATTTTGGCGAGCGCGTCACGCGCCGCCAGCGCGAACTCGTCATCAGTCTGGCGAGATACCCATTGGGCGCCCAGCGCCAAGGCTTGGATTTCCTGTTCCGAGAACATCAGGGGAGGAAGGAGGAAGCCGGGTTGCAAGACATAGCCAAAGCCAGGCTCACCATCGATTTGTGCGCCCAAGCCCTGCAAGTCGGCGATGTCGCGATAAATCGTTCGCAACGACACACCCGCCTCAGCCGCAAGGTCGTTGCCCGACACCGGGGTGCGGTGCCGCCGCAAGATCTGCATGAGGTCGAATAATCGTTGGCTCTTCGACATTGACCAAGTCTAGCACGGATCCTGCCAAAAAATGGCAGTAGGCATCGCGGGCCACGGGCGGCGGGGCCTTACTGGCCCAGACGGCATTTACATCGCCACCAGAGCCTTTCCGGCGAGCTTGTGCCCGGCTTCAAGCGCCGCGATGAGCGGGATCGCATCGTTCAGACGCACGGTCTCAGCAACTGGCAAGCGCAGCTTTCCATTCGCCGAAGCGACGGCAAGGCCGTCAAGGATATCAGCCCGCGCGGTGCAGACGATCGGCTTGAGTTTCCGGTTGAAGATCGCACGGATGAACTTGATTGGCGCTGGATTGATATCGAGATACACGCCGCCTTCGCGAAGCAGGCCAACCCCGGCGGCAACTGCCATCGTTCCCGCCGAGTCATACACTACGTCGATGCGTTCACGGATCTTCGACAGATCGGTGGCCCGATCATCGAAGAGAGGCTGGACGTCCAAGTCACGGGCTCGCTGCATCGCCTGCGCACTGCATGTCCCCGCGACGGTCGCCCCGAACATCTTTGCGAGCTGCACCGTGGCCTCGCCGACAGCGCCGGTGCAGCCGTTGATGAACACCTGGCTGCCGGATTTCAGGGCAGCCTTGTCCACGAGGCCGTTCCATGCGGTGACCCCCGGCGTAGCCAGGCAAGCCGCGTCCTCGAACGAGACTGAATCCGGCCTCCTGGCGACGAAGGTTTGGGGAGCGATGACGGCTTCCCCAAGCGCGCCGCCATGCTTTATCTGCGCCATGCCGAATACGGGATCGCCAATCTTGAAGCGCGTGACACCAGCGCCGACAGCGGTCACGATGCCGGAAAAATCGCTGCCCATGGCACGCGGAAATTTCTTCCCCGTCACCATTTTGAGATAGCCATTGCGCACCTTCCAATCGATGGGATTGATGGCGGCGAACTTGACCTTGACCGCGACTTCGCCGGTCCCCGGAGCCTTCGGCTCGAAGGCTTCGAGCTTCATCGTTTCGGGGCCGCCGTAACTGTCATATTGAATCCGTTTCATGGTCGATCGTGCCTTGGTGCGGTTGGACGGCCGCCGTGTAAGCGGCGAACGGAGTCGCGTCGTAGATCACTTCGGTCGACGCGATCTTGCCGTTCTTCACCTTGAGGAGTTCCGCGACGACGGCGTTGGCAACCGGATGGGTGTCCGCGCTGTAAACGACGACAGCCTGATCATCGTCGCCGTAGACGGCGAGAACCGTGACCTTCTTGATCATGCGGGCGAAACCCTCGTGGAATTCGCGAAACTTCTGCATGCCGGCGATCCGCCCGCGTGGCGACGTGCAAACAACGTCGTCCGCCGACACGGAAGTAATCGTATCCACGCTCCTGCTGGCGATGGCCTCGATGTAGGTCTTGGCGATCTGCAGCGCCTGGCCGTTGCTCTGGGTTTTCATCGTCTTCCTTTCAGTAAAAATGCCCTGAAAGAAGACCTAGCGCAGGCCAGTGACAGATTCTGGCAGTAGGAAATCGGCGCAGCCGAAGGCGCCTTCGCGCCGCGAGCGGCCTGCCTCCCCTGTCCTGTCCACTGCCCCGGACCTCGCGCTCCGCCAACCTTCATTCGAATGATGACGAGACAATTGGTCGCAACCACTTTCCACCGAAAGACCTGAATGAGGTCAGGAGAGATGAGCACCTGTCCAGCATGCGGCAGTGGATCAACTGCCAAACTGTTTGAAGTGACCGCAGATCAGGCCTCTCGATCCTTCGTCAGTCCGCGCCAGTATCCGGATCGCTCTCGAAAGTTAATAAGCCACCTGTCGCTGCTCTGGGGCCGCGACACCTGCGATATCCGCAAATGCGCGGATTGCGGATTTGGATTTGCAGATCCGTTCGTCGCGGGCGGCGCCGAGTTCTATAACCTGGCCGCGCCCCACCCTTCCTATCCAACCATGAAATGGGAGTATGAGAGGACGATCGAGGAGCTGAGCGGCCTCGGCACTGCCGGAAAAACGGCGATCGATGTCGGGGCCGGGTTTGGCTATTTTCTCGATCACATCAAGGACAAACTCTTTCGCGCGTCCGATATTTACGCGGTCGATTACAACGAAGCAGCGCAACAGGCCTTGCGATCGAAAGGCTACAAGACCTTTTCGGTCGACCTTCGAGAGGATGGCTTCACCCCGATGAAGGAGGCCTTCGACATCATCTTCATGTTTCAGGTGTTCGAGCACATGGACCGGGTGGATGACGTCTTCGCGCGATTGAAATACCTTCTCAAGGCGCAAGGCTCTGTCTTCATCGCCGTGCCGAATGATATCCGAACGCACTACATGGAGGGCCACGGATCGCTCATCGACATGCCGCCGAACCACATTGGCCGCTGGACGAAGGAAGCGTTTGACGCGGTATGTCGACGACACGGCCTGCAATTGAGCATTTGCGAGCGGGAACCATTCAATCTCCTGAAGTTCCTCAGGGAAGACATCGTGGACAGCTTTTTGCGCAGGGCCGAGAAGCCGGGCAGCGTCAGTGAGTTCGTGCGCGGCCTGCCGCGAAGCCAAGCGCAGCGGATTGGGCAGGCTGCGATCGCACTTGCGCTTGCACCGTCACGCTTGCCTGCATGGGCCTACGCGGCCAGGAACTCATCGACGCTGGGCAGTGCGCTCTGGGTGAAGATCGACAAAGGCGCGTGACGAGCGGCCACGGTCGAACGGGCCGCTCGCCGCCGCAGCGCCTCACCTGCTCTTCGGTCTGATGGCGTCAACAGTTCCCTGTATGAAGGCCTGGAGTTTGCCGACGTCCCCTTCCGTCAACTTGCCGCTGAAATCCGGCATGCCCTGGTCGCGGAATGGACCGTGGAAGAGGATATGCCTCAGATTGGTAATCTCTTCGGCGCTGACGTAGCCGAGATTGATGATGTTGCCGCCGCGGCCGACGCCAGGCACGCCGTGGCAGGCGACGCAGGCTGCCGCGACATAGATCTCGCCGCCTTCCCTGATGTCCTTCGGATCGTACTTCACGCCCTGCAGCAGACCTTCGGTCTGATATTTGACGAACGCTGGCAGCTGCGCCGTGCCGCCGAGTGCGTAGGTGTAGATCGTTCCCGGGTTCTGGTACTCGGTCGCGCGGTGCGTCAGGCCGTAGGAGCCGCCCCAGCCGACCGCAATCGAGATGTATTGCCTGTCGTCGACCATGTAGGTCGCTGCGGCCGCCACCGCGCCGGTGCCGGTCGGCATTTCCCACAGCTTGGTTCCGTTTGCCGCATCATAAGCGACGAAGCGGCCATCCGCCGTCCCCTGGAAAACCAGGTTGCCGGCGGTGGTCAGCGTCCCGCCGTTCCACGGCGACACGTGCTCGACGCGCCAGACTTCCTTTTGATGGACCGGATCCCAGGCGAGCAGACGTCCGAATGGGGCCGACTTCGGAGGGTTGAAAACGAAACCGATATTCCCGCCCAGCAAGCCGCCGAGCTTGCCCGGTGCAGCAGCATTCTGCACAAATGACTTTTCCGGCGACAGATTGACCGGGATGTGCTGCGCCGGAAGGTAGACGAGGCCGGTCAGCGGATTGAACGACATCGGCTGCCAATTGTGAGCCCCGTCCGGTCCCGGAATCGACTCGTATTGATCTGCGTCGCGCGCCGCCGGCAGCTCGATCGGCCGTCCGTTGGCATCGTATCCCGTCGCCCAATTCACATCGACAAAATTCTTCGCCGAGATGAACTTGCCGTTGGTGCGATCGATGACGAAGAAGAAGCCGTTTTTCGGCGCGTGCAGGATCACCTTGCGCGGCACATTGTCGATCTTGATGTCGGCCAGGATCATCGGCTGGGTCGATGTATAGTCCCAATTGTCGCCGGGCGTCTCCTGATAGTGCCAGACATACCGGCCCGTGTCGGCGTTGAGCGCGACGATCGAGCCCAGATAGAGATTGTCGCCACCCGACGGACTGCGAAGCTTGCGATTCCAGGGACCGCCGTTTCCCGTGCCGACATAGACCATGTTCAGATCGGGATCGAACGTGATCGAGTCCCATGGCGCGCCACCGCCGCCGTTGATCCAATACTTCCCGGCTGGATCCCAGGTCTTCGCCGCGGCTTCCATCGAAGCGTCTTCAAATGGCTTCGATGGATCGCCGGGCACGGTGAACCAGCGCCAGAGTTGCTTGCCCGTCTCGCTGTCGTACGCCGTGACATAGCCGCGCACACCATACTCGGCACCGCTCTGGCCGATCACGACCTTGCCGTTGAAGACGCGCGGCGCGCCGGTGATCGTGTAGGAATGCTCGTGATCGATCAGCGTGTCCGTTTCCCAGAGCTTGGCTCCGGTCGCGGCATCGAGCGCGATCAGGCGCCCGTCATAGGCGGCTTCGAAGACCTTGCCCTTGTAGAGTGCGAGGCCACGGCTGACAGCGTCGCAGCACCCGCGATAGGTCTTTGACCGGTCAACACCCGGATCGAACGACCAGATTTTTGTCCCGGTCCGCGCGTCAATGGCATGGACCACATTCCAGGGGGCCGACTGATACATGATGCCGTCGACGACGAGGGGCGTTGCCTCGATGCCGCGCGATGATTCCAGATTGTAACTCCAGACGAGCCCGAGATCCCTGACGTTGTCAGTGTTGATCTGATTGAGCTTGCTGAACCGCGTTTCGGCGTAGTCGAGGCCGACGGTCGGCCAATCCCTGGATCTCTTCGTATTGGCTTCAATGAAGGCGCTGTCGACTTTCGAGATATTCGCCTTGATGCGGTCCGGCTTCGCGTCGGTCCCACTCTGCGCCCATGCACTGGAAGGGAGAGAAAGACCCAGGAGAGCAGGAAAAAGAACAAGAACGGCACTGATCTCACGGAAGGCAATCTGAATCCTGGACCGATTGCGCGACTTTTTTTCAGGCCATTGGCACTCTGTGTTGGATCGTCCCATGCCTCACCTTCCTCCGTGCACGTCGAGACCACGATGCGTGCGCATGCCTGCGCCCGCTTCCGTTGATATGAAGTCTCAAACCTGCCTCGACGGTGCTACTGAAGCATTTCAGTCCTGACATGCTCGATTGCAGTTGTAAGAAAGCGGATGCCGGTTGCAGACGCACCAATTGCGCCGAACGAAAAGGCTGACTAGGAAGTTCGGATGAGCACCGAATCGCCTCCGGGTTGGCCGGCTGTGGAGCCGCCACCTTTTCTGCCCGCGCCTCGTCGCCGATGGCCGTTTGTGCTCTTCGTGGTCGTGGTGCTCGCGCTTGCAGGTGCGGGGGCGTCTTATGCCTGGCTGAACCCGGGATCGTTTGGTCAGTCCCCAGGGCGCGAGGAAGGGGAAGCCGACAGCAAAGCGATCATGACGGACTTGCTCGCCGCACAACAAAAAACGGCCGACGATTTGGCGGCGATCGAGCGGACCATCACCGATCAGCAAGAGCAGCTGAAGGCGATCGTCAGTCAGCTTGCCAATCTCAGTTCGAAAATTGACGCACTGAATAGCCCGGCCCCACAGGCATCGGCCGCGCCGTCTCCGTTGATCGCGCCCACTGTCGCGATGCCATCAGCTTCAGTGTCTCCCGTCGCGCCGGCTCCAACAGCGCGCGTCACCCCGAGGCAAAAGAAGCAACCGCATGTCACGCCCCCGACGGGTCCGATCTCGGTCGGCGGAGCGCCGTTGAACGCAACGTCCGATGCGACTGTGCGCTGAGCCGGGTCATCTACGCGACGAGCTGACTGCCCCCTGAAGCGAGATGCAGCAATTACTGTGACAGTTGAGTGCACTGTCACGGCAATTGCACATTTGACTCCCTCAAGCTTGCTTGCCGGTTAACTCCTTACAACGCTTAATCACGTTGTCGGTGAACGTCAGTGTATGGATATTATCCCGGTCGAACTTAGAACCAGCGACCGCATCGATAATTCCAACCGCCTTACCGAATATATCACCGGCCTTTTCCATGTCGGAAAGAAGCTTTCTTATAGGTTTGCAGTACGCCTCGATTTTGTTTGAGTTGAATTTGGGCATAGGCTCAGGATTAGCGAGCAGCCTAAAAGCCAGCAGTAGTTGGTATCTCGCAACTTTATACTTGTTGTCCATCTTTGAATTGCGCCAAAGGAAATCTAGGCAATAGTTGGCGTAGGCAGCAGTATAATAGGCATCGGGCTTGTGGCCCTCGACAAAAATATCGTTCCCGACTCGGTCTGACAGGGACTTGTAGCGCCGAACCGTGCTGTGTGGATCTTGCAGGAACATCGCGGCAAATGCTCTGACCGCGTTGGTCTGAACCACGACGCGCGTCTTCTCAATAGCGAGGCGATCATACTGGCGCGACCTTCTCTCGTAGTAAAGACGCTGAGGCTCGGGCACGCTCTGGAAGTATGCCTCCAATTGCTTGCCAAACTCGGTAAGAGCGAAAAATTGGTCTGCTCTTATTTCGGTCTGCTTGTTTGTCGCGCGAATGATGTCTTCGATGACGTCCTCATCCTGCGTCCAAATTAGACGAAGCGGAACCTGGACAGTGTCATCCAACATCTCGCGCTGATCAAACAGGACATGGCTCGTCTGACATCCGTTGACGATTTGGAAATCTTCGATATGGAAGCGCGATTGAGTGTGTATCATGTTGCGCGTGATAATCGTGATGCCATTGTTCATCAAAACAAACCGGCTTCGTCTCTCAGAATCTAGCGTTTTCCGCATCTCATCGTTAGCGCCGTCTCCCGCATATCCCTGAAAGTCTCGCACGTTGTCGTAAAAGACGCTGCGGACAATCTCCCCCGCATCGTCACAAATGATAGGCAGAAACTGCTTCGCCGGCACAAAGCCTACGTATGCTTCGTTCACTCCGGGTATCTCCGGCACGTCCTGTCTATTGGGAAATTGAAACTCTCGGGAGATCGCGTTTTTCGATTGCTGATATAGCTTCTGGATTTCCGGCGCGCCAATAGGAGTGAACTCAACATCGCTGAAAGAGCCTGTGTTTTGCAGGTCACTGGCGACGCGTTTCCGCCTTTCTTCAAGAACCGGCTCCTCGGTCCATCGGCCCGTTGTCACGTAGTAAAGCCGTAACGACGGGTTCCCCCGCTTAAACTTGCTGCTTCTGGAATAAATGCCCTGCATTATCTTGATAGCGGACGCCAACGCAGGAGTTTTAGATATCGCCGAATTTGGAGTGAAGAACTGCTCCACGGAATATCCAAAGTTACCCATCTGACTGGCTTCGTAAGAGTAGGATCGCTTTGCTTGTACAAAGATGAACACTACTTCGAGATAGTCGGCACCAGCGGCAACCATCTCTTCAAGGGCATCAGGGTCCGTTATCAGGACACCATTTACGATTGCGGCTACCGCATCGATCCCTTGAACATCATTCCCCATAACGATATCCGATGGAGAAAAGGTCTCGGTGTAGTGACGCTTCACCGTGATGTAAGAGGCCAAAAGTTCGAAGCGATCATCCTCCGCCAAATTTTCGACTTCGAATTCTTCCGAAAATTCGGCAAGCAGGTTAGTGGTAATGAGGTCCATCACAGCGTCCGGACAGTTGCATCGGATCAGCACACTACCGCAAGACTACGTGCAGTCAAAGTGATAGCTCCCGCTGCAAGTAAGAGAATGCACCTGTGTCGGGTCAATCATCATATCGGGCGCGAGCCAAGTCGCTAAAGATTCCGATTGCACTCTTTAGCGATGCCAGGACCGCAATCATCTACCCGATCAACTGCTTCGCCGCCGCCGAGATCATCACCAGCCCGCCGGTGATCACCGCAACGTCGAGAATCGCGGTGTGGATATGCACTGGCATCCGCTCGACGAAAGCCTTTGCCAGAAACGCGCCGGGGATCGCAATCGCGCCGATCAGCAGCGCGAAGGCGAGCACCTGCGCGGTGACGGCGCCGGCAAGGCCGAACACCGAGATCTTGATGAGGCCGGTGCCGAGCGAGATCATCGCATCGGTCGCGATCACGGCGGCGCCTTCGAGGCCCGCGGCCATCAAGAGCGAGAGCAGGATCACGCCGGAGCCGGAGGTGCCGCCGACCAGCACGCCGTAGCCGACGGAGCCGGCGGCAAGGCCGGTGTCGCCGATCCTGACCTGGCGGCGGCGGAGCACGCGGCGCAGCGGCACGCTCAGGATCAGCATGGAGCCGATCACGAGCGCGGCGCCGGCATTGGTCAGCCGCGTGTAGCCGTAGGCGCCGAGCGCGGTCGTCAGCGCCGCACAGGCGAGCACGATCAGCGCGCGGCGGCGATCGGCATAGCGCAGATAGGCGAGCGCGCGGCTCGAATTGGTGAAGATCGCGGAGATCGCGATGATCGGCACCACGGGCTCGGCGCCGACCAGCGGCACCAGCACCAGCGGCATCAGCGCGCCGGTGCCGTAGCCGGCGAGACCACCGATGATCGAAGCAAACAACGCCATCAACGCGACCAGCAGGAGCTGAAGGATCGAGATGTCGGCGAAGCCTGAGACGATGGTCACGTTCTCTCATCGCGGCTGACGCGTGCCGCTGCTTGGTCGGCGATGGAAGCGAGCGCGGCTTCCTCTAGGGGAAAATCCGCCGCAAGCCAAGCGTCCTCGGCAAGCGTCAGCACATGCCCGAGCGCGGGTCCTTCCGCCATGCCGCGGGCGATGAAGTCGGCGGCGCGAAGCGGAAATTTCGGCGCAATCCAGCGCTGCGGCAACTCGGCGAGCGCACGCCAGCGCGACGATCCGACGTCGCCGCCGGCCCGCGCCCAGCCGAGCAACACGCGATCGTGATAGCGCTCCGCGCCGAGCCGGTAGAGCAACCGTCGCGCATTGGCCTCGTCCTTGGTGGCGAAGCGCCACCAGCGATGCCCCATCGAATCCAGCGCCTTGCTTTCTACATTGGAGAGCCGCAAGCGCGTGGCGACGCGCTTGGCATCTTCGGTCACGGCGACCGTCAGCGCGGCGAGCCGCCGCGTGCTGCTTGCCGGCAAGCCAAGCTCGCCCTCGATCGCGATCATGGCCGACAGCGGCCCGGTATAGACGACGCCTCCGCTCAGCGCTTGCAGCAACCCGCCATCCGCCATCGCGACCGCAGCGTCAGAGGCACCGTGAGCGACCAGCAGCTTCAGCATCTCCATGCGCACCCGCTCGGCCGACAGGCTCGCAAGACCCGCGCGGCCGCGGATGCAGGCGAGATAGCCGTCGCGGTCGGGCTCGCCGGCCCCGAAGGCGGCGTGGATGCGGAAGAAGCGCAGGATGCGCAGGAAATCCTCGGCGATGCGCTGGTCGGGGTCGCCGATGAAGCGCACGCGCCGCGCGGCCGCATCCGCGATCCCGCCGACATAGTCGTAGACGACGCCCATCGCATCGGCCGAAAGTCCATTCATGGTGAAGTCGCGGCGCTCGGCGTCCTTCACCCAGTCGCGGCCGAACGCGACCTTGGCCTTGCGGCCGAAGGTCTCGGTGTCCTCGCGCAGCGTCGTGACTTCGTAGGGTTGCCCGTCGATGACCAGCGTGATGGTGCCGTGGTCGATGCCGGTCGGCACGCTCTTGATGCCGGCAGCCTTGGCGCGCCGCATCACCTCGTCGGGCCGCGCCGTGGTCGCGATGTCGATATCGCCGGGCACGAGACCGAGCAACGCATTGCGCACGGCGCCGCCGACCACGCGCGCTTCCTCGCCGTTGCCGTTGAGCAGCGTCAGGACGCGCGCCGTCCCGCCAGAGGTCAGCCAGGGCGCATTGGCGAGTAACGGCTCTGCGCTCATGGTCCAGCCCCTATTTTTCCACGCCCGGCACGAGCCTGCCGTTCTCGATATGGGCGGGAACGTAGGTCGAGTCCGGTGCGGCGCCGGAGAAATGCGCGAAGCCGATCAGCCCCGCGATGACAAGCACGAGCGCGGCCAGGACCAGTCGCGCGACGACGGTGACCGGCCAGGACGATCGCGCGAACAGGCCGGAGCGGGTGGCGGCCAGGAACAGCGCATAGACGGCAAAGGGGATGAGGAAGATTCCGATCTCGGTCAGAATCGGCCGGATCATGATGAGTAGATCCGCTCATACAGCACACGCAGCATTCCGGCCGTCGCACCCCAGATGTAGCGTTCCGCGAACGGCATCGCGTAATAAAAGCGCTCCATGCCGCGGAATTCCTTGCTGTGCACCTGGTGGTTCACCGGGTTCATCAGGAAGGATAGCGGTACCTCGAAGGCATCATCAACCTCCGAATGGTTGATGGCGAGCTCGAAGCCGGGCCGCACCCTGGCGACCGTCGGCAGGATGCGGAAGCCGAAAGCGGTGCCGTAGAGATCGAGATAGCCGATCGGCTCGACGAAGTCTCTGGACAGGCCGACCTCCTCCTCGGCCTCGCGCAAAGCCGCATCGAGCGGCGAGGCGTCGATCGCGTCGATCTTGCCGCCGGGGAAGGCGATCTGGCCGGCATGGTCGTTGAGATGCGCTGAGCGCTGCGTCAGCAGGATGGTCGGCTCGGGACGGTCGACCACGGCGATCAGGACCGCAGCCGGCCGCACCGGCTGCTCGCGCGCGACGATCTCAAGCATCTTGTCGGTGCCGGGATCGCCCGAGGCGGGGATGACGTTCGGATCGTAGAGGCCGGGCGGCACGTCGAAGCCGAGCCTCGCCCGGGATCGGGCGAAGAAATCGGCCGCGCCGATCACGACCGGACCGCTCTTCAGGATAGGCTTGTTCAAAGTGCGGCCCTCACCTGCTCCGCGGGGGGCCAGGGGGAGAATTAGCCGGCCGCCACGACCCCCAACAAAGGCGGGGCCTAGACCAAACGCACCACACCCCAGTGAACCAAAAAGTTGTTTGGCGCGCGGGGGGCCGTGGGCCCG
>NZ_JBVVPO010000072.1:0-43503 GCF_055811795.1 Bradyrhizobium sp. MI1.7 | reverse complement strand
TTGCTCACACCGCGCCAAACGGCGTAACATCCGCCGAGACTCTAACCGCTACTGGGTGAAACTTCAGGGGCAGGTCACGGCAGATCAAGCCCGGTGCCAAGTTCTCTTTACTTCTAAATTTGGCAATTCGCGGCCCTATCTGGGCTTTCCTCTGTTGCGTGTAGCGATAGCCATTCAAGACACAAGGAACCGAAAAGGATTGGCAGGTTCCAATTTTTCAATGGTTGGGCCATTCCGCTCGCAAGCATCGCGCCATTAAGCCGTTGACAGCGCTTGGGATCATCCCGAGGATGGCGGCGCGAAGCTGTCCGCATTGAAGGCGATGCAGCACCCGCTGTAGATCGCGATTTGCCATGGAAGCATCTGAGTTTCCCATTGTCGGGATTGGCGCCTCGGCCGGCGGCATCGAGGCCCTCGAGGGCTTCTTTCGGGGGCTGCCGTCGGAGCCTGGCCTTGCTATCGTGATTGTCACGCATCTGCCACCGGAGAGGGAGAGCCTGCTTCACGAGGTCGTCCGCCACCTGACCGCCATGCCGGTCACGACCGTGACCGATGAGACCGAGCTCAAGCGTGATTGCGTCTTTGTCCTGAACAGCAGTGCCATTCTGACCGTCAAGCGGCGACGGCTGATCGTGCGACAAAGCGGCAGCCGACGCGAACGCAAGCCGATCGACATCTTTTTCAGCTCACTTGCGGCCGATGCCGGCGAATTGGCCGTCGGCGTCGTGTTATCGGGCGGCGATAGCGACGGAACACTCGGCATCAAGGCGATCAAGGAGCGCGGCGGATTGACTTTCGCTCAAGCCGGCGATGGCTTCGGCCCCGGCCACCCAGATATGCCCAATAGCGCCATCGCGGCCGGCTTCGTCGACTTCGCCATCCCGGTCGATGAGATGGGCGAAAAGCTGGTGCAATTCGCCCGGGGCGGGCTCGATTACGAGGCTCTGCTCGAACCGTCCCAGGGTGATGCGAAAAAGCAAGGTATCCGCGAAGCGATGCCGGAAATCTATGGCCTTCTGCGCAACCAGGTCGGACACGACTTTAGCGGCTACAAGATCAACACCTTCATGCGCCGCGTCGTCCGCCGAATGCAGGTCGCGCAACTCACGTCTATCGAAGGCTATCTTGAGCGACTGCGGCAGGAGCCGCAGGAGGTGCATGCGCTGTTCCGCGACCTCTTGATCAACGTCACGAATTTCTTTCGCGACGGCGAGGCGTTCGAAGACCTCGCAACCTCCGTCGTACCGAAATTGTTCGAGGGACGTGGCGCGGACGATACCGTTCGGGTGTGGGTGCCGGGATGCGCTACCGGCGAGGAAGTGTTCTCGATTGCGATATTGCTGCGCGAGTATATGGACAAGCTTTCGGCAATTCCGCGGGTGCAGGTTTTCGCGACCGACATCGACGAGCGCGCACTTGCCGTGGCAAGAGCCGCCCGCTATCCGGAAGCGCTGCTGGACAGCGTCTCTCCAGAGCGACGTAAGCGGTTTTTCTTGCTCGACGGGGGCAGCTATGTCCTTAGCAAGGACGTCCGCGAACTCTGCATCTTTTCTCCGCACAGCGTCATTCGCGACCCGCCCTTCTCGCGGATCGATCTCATCTCATGCCGTAATATGCTGATCTATTTCGGCGTCGAGGTGCAGAATCAGGTGATTCCGACCTTTCACTATGCCCTGAGACCAGATGGATATCTCTTCCTGGGCTTGGCGGAAAATGTCGGCCAGTTTGAGGATCTTTTCATTCCGGTCGAAAAAAAGCACCGTATTTTCCGGCGGCGTTCGGACGTTACCGCCGGAATCCGCCTTCCGGTCATGCTGAACGCCCTCAGGCCGGGCAATGTCAACGATCTCGTTCCACGACGGCTTCCGCTGGCCGGAGCGACGCTGCGCCGGGCGATCGACGAACATGTGCTGGAGCGGCTTTCGCCAGCGCATGTCGTAGTCAATCGTGACAGTGACATTGTCTATTATTCCAACAAGACCGGAAAATACCTGGAAACGCCCGCAGGGGCGCCAACGCGCCAACTGCTGACGCTGGCCCGCAAGGGCTTGCGGCTCGAATTGCGGACGGCGTTCCGGGAGGCCGTCGAGACCGGCCACGGCGTCTCGCGGGAAGGTGTAGCGGTCGAGGTCGAAACCGGCGGCATGCAAATCGTCAACATTCTGGTCGAGCCGCTGCAGGACGGTGGCAGCGAGCCACTCTATCTCATCGCGTTCCTGGATCACGGCCCGCTTCTCAGCCAGGAAGACTCTCTGCTGCGTGCCCGGACCACCCAGGAAGGTGACGCCCTGCATGTCGAACGCGAGCTTCGCGACACCCGCGATCGGCTGCAGTCGATGATCGAGGAGTATGAGACGGCGCTGGAGGAGCTTAAATCGTCAAATGAGGAGTTGGTGTCCGTAAATGAGGAAATGCAGTCTACCAACGAGGAACTGGAAGCTTCCAAGGAAGAACTGCAGTCGGTGAATGAAGAGCTGCACACCGTCAATGCCGAGCTCAGCAACAAGGTCGAGGCATTGGACCGCGCCAACAGCGATCTGCAGAACCTGTTCGACACTACGGAGGTTGCTACTATTTTCCTCGATAAGTCGCTGACAATCCGCAGCTTTACTCCGAATGTTGCGCGGATTTTCAATATCCTGCCCGGAGACCGAGGTCGCCCGATCACGGATCTGGCGGGTCGATTGAACCTCGCCAGCTTGGCGGATGATATCGCGCATGTATTGGCGGAACAGAATCGGCGCGAACGGCGGGTGACGACGGAAGACCACACGACACACTATCTCGTTCGCCTGTCTCCCTATCGCGGCGGCGATCGCCAGACCGAAGGCATCATCATTGCGTTCGTCGACATCACCAATATCACCCGTGCCGAAGCGCGCCAGGACGTGCTGATCGCTGAACTTCAGCATCGCACCAGAAACCTGTTGACGGTTGTGCAATCAATTGCGCACCAGACGATCGGAAAGGGCGGCCCTCTGGAGCAATTCACCTCAAGACTCGCAGCTTTGGGGCGCGTTCAAAGTCTGGTCAGCAGGGGGCAGACCGATACGGTGGATTTGGGCGAACTCGTCCGTCTCGAACTGGATTCCCTGGGAGCTCTTGAGGGAGACAAGGTTCGGATCTCCGGGCCTTGGTTACCGCTGCCCTTTGAACTTCTCCAGATATTTGGCCTCGCCGTTCATGAATTGACGACCAATGCGCTGAAACACGGCGCACTCAAGCAGCCGACGGGTTCGCTTTCGATTTCTTGGGAGTTCCGACAGGATGAAAAACAATCGCTTATTGTGTTTGATTGGAATGAAGCCGGCGTCGCCATTCCTGCGCCCCCCCAAAAGAAAGGATTTGGAAGGGAATTGATCGAGCGCGCGTTGGCGTTCACCGCCGAGGCAAAGAGCAACCTGATCTTCGGGCCTGATGGCTTGATGTGCCACATTGAACTTGCGCTTCCTGAGGGGCTCGATCGCCAAACAAGCCATTAGCAAAATCGTGTCCGATCACGGCTGAACAAGGCGCCCGGGGCGACTGGGCCCGGAAGATGGAAGTCGATCACCCCGTCTGGCCCAACCACGGCTGGCGCCACCGCTGGAAAGCCGAAGCGCGGCTATCGAGAGCCGAGCCCCGGCTGACCTTGCTTGAAGATCTGGGAATCTGCGACGGCATCGCGGACCGCAGCCGCCCCGGAGCAACGACGACCCATGAAAGCGCAGACGACCGGACGATGGCCAATCTCGATGTCGCTCTCGAAGAAGCTTGTCGATCTCTCCCTCATGGGGGCGACCACGAAATTAGACGGGAGATCGCACAAAAGCTGCTCGACTGCGCCGTCCAAGGCAACAGGACGTTGTCCAGATTGACGGAGGTCGCGCGGGCGGCACTCGCGGAAGCAATCAAGAAGTCCGCCTAACAGCACGACTCCAACGATGCTCCGCCTCCTGATCCGCGAGCCAGCAGCGGGGCCGCGTCATCGGCTTGCATGATTGGACCTCGCATCGCTCCCGCGTTGAGAGACGTCCCGAGATTGGAACTGGTGGCCCTTCCCAGTCTTAAAACGAATATTTTCCAATCGACGGGAGCACGACATGCCTCGTGGCGACAAGTCAAGTTACACGGACAAGCAGAAGCGGCAGGCCGAGCATATCGAAGAAGGTTATGAGCACCGCGGGGTTCCGGAGAAGGAAGCCGAACGGCGCGCCTGGGCGACCGTAAACAAGGAAACCCACGGCGGGAAGAAGAGCGGCTCGGGTCGCGGCACCGAGGAAGATCATTCGCCGTCTCGCAAAGGTGGCCGATTGGGCGGAGCCGCCTCGGCCAAGCGGCCGGCATCGGAGCGCTCGAGGTCGGCCAAGAAGGCGGCCAAGACCAGAAAGCGACGCGCGGCGTAAGTCATAGAGAGCAAGACGGGTCTTGAAGCCGTCTTTTTCCTTGCAGCACTTGTGCTCCTCTCAGCTATCGCTATCGGAACCATGGGCAGGCCTCCGTGACGTCTTCCACTCGGCGACCTTCTGCAGAAGCTTGCGGGCAAGATCCTGCTCTGTCGTCTCCAGATGGCTGGCGGACGAAACTGCAGTGTTCATCGTGGCGGTCTCCTAGGCTGCAGCACGGTCGACCGGCCTCAGCCGCATCGGTTTTCCGCCGGGAGAATTCGCGGCCGCTGGTCCAGGGCGCAAAGCGCCTCCGGAATTTCGTCGATGGTGACCGGCGCCCTCAGTCCGTCGAGCGCCCGCAGCGACGGGCACGAGGCTATTGCGGAAGCGTCAGAAGCCCATGAAGCCAGGATGGCCCGCTTCTCCGCGAGGCTGAGACCCGAATCGGAGACCACGTCGCGAGGATGTCCTTGGTCACTTTGACGTCCTGGATCCCGTCGAAATACTCCTGCTCGGAGCGCACTTCATAGGGGTAGCGCAGCAGCGTCCGACGAGCCCCTTGTCCATCGGGCTCGAGCGCGATGATGTGCTCGCGGTTGGTCAGCACGACACGCCCGATCGCGACCTTGTCCATCTCGCGGATGGTCTCGCGAATCACCGCGAAGGCGTCGCGCCCGACCTTGCCGTCGGGGCGGACGTAGTAGGGGCGGATCAGGTAGCGCGGGTCGATGTCGGCCTTGTCGACGAACTCGCGAGCTCGCCGCGGTCTTCCCGAAGCTCCGGATCGAAGCAGGGCAGACCGAGCGCGCGATAGATCTCGGCCTCGTCGCCGGCGATCAGGGTGCGGCCCTTGTGCAAGCCGTCGGCCTCCAACTGCATTCCTTTCTCCGCAGCCAAAGCCTCGAGCTGTTCAACGTGAGCGGCAGAGCCGGTGGCGAAAAGAAGGGTGGCGCCGAAGTGCTTGCGGTCGGATAAGCGGATCTGCAATCCATCCGCCGCGGACGCCTTCGACGTTTTGGCGTCATGGGCGCTTCTGCAACGATCGTGAGATCACCGACGAGTTCGCAGCCGCGGCGGAAATCACCTGCGATCGTGATGCGCTTGAGCTCGGGCCGGGCCTTGCGAAGCGAGTCCTTGGCGTTCGCGAGCAGGACAGCGGCACGGTGCAGGTGGAGCCGGCCTTCTCCGCTTTTCGCGATGGCGAGGTTCTGCAGGATCTTGGTCTGCAGCGCGGCGCCAAGTCCCTTGGCCTTCTTGATGCGGTCGTCCTTGGCGGCGGCCTCCAATTCCGCAAGCGATGCGATATCCTTGTAGAGACGCAGCACTTTCTCGGGGCGGAGACCCGGCACGGCGAGCATCTCGAGCACGCCCTCGGGAATCTCCTTCCGCAGCTTTTCGAGGCTTGGATGTGTGCCCGTCTTGTGTAGCTTGGTGATGATGTCGGCGATCGCATCGCCGATGCCGGGAATCTCGGTGAGCCGGTCTTCGGCGATGAGTACATCGAGTGGGACGGCAAGAGCTGCCAGGCTGTCAGCGGCCCGAGATAGGCTTTTGCCCGGTAGGGGTTGCCGCCACGCAAGGCGGTGCGCTGCGCATATTCCCGCAGCAGGCTTGCTACGCCGCGGGTGTCGAGGGAGGGCACTCAACAGGCCTCCCGTCCTGCGTCCTGCGACCTCGGCGGACCAAAGCGATTCCCAGCGCCCGCGCCTTCGCCGGGCGGACGGTCGAGAGACCTCTCAAGCTTCTGGGCTGCCCGGAAGTCCTCAAGGTGCTGCGTATTCGGGCCGTAAGCGGCCACTTTCTTGAGGAGATTATAGATCCGCCCGGCCAGCAGCTGCAGATGCTTCATCCTGCCGTGCGGCATGGATCGAGCCTTACATAGAGCGCGGACGTAAGCCCGGAAGTAGTCGAAAGCGTCTGACATAATGTCGATAACGCCTGGTCTCCCTATAGTTCGGTTGCTGGCCTCGCTGGGAGGGCGCCCCCAAAGTCCTCGCACATTCCTTGAGAACGGATGCTGCACCTTTCCCACGGCCGATTTCGCCCGGTCCTCAATCTCCGCCAGCAGCGTCGGCTCGACCAAACGCCTAGGAACGAAACGCAGCAGCATGGCTTCTTCGCTAAAGGAGTCGCCCATGAAACCCTCAGGCATTGCACTTGTCTTAGCTCTCGTCATCCCTTGCGCAGCATTTGCCCAAGGTGGGGGCGGAGGCGGTGGAGGCGGCGGCGGTGGTGCCGGCGGATCTGCCGGTGGAAGCGCTGGCGGTGCGTCGTCCTCTGCAGGTGCAGGGGGTTCGACTGCAGCATCTCCGTCCGCTGCAGGAGCCGCAGGCGCTGCGAACTCGGGCGGGACGGCAAGCCCGTCGGCTACTGCCCCGAATGCAAATACCAATCCAACCACCGGCACCACCAATGCGATAACCGGTATCACCAATGGCACTCCCACCCCTCAATCCGGGCTCAATCAGAGAGCGGTCAATGGAAACAGCACGAATGCCGCAAGCCCCGGCACCAATGCTGCCGGAACCGCAGCTTCATCGGGAACGCCTGCTGCTAATACCCAGGGGGCCGCCGCGGGCGGGATCGGTCGGCCGACGACCACTGATCAACACGATAGTGACGCCACGATCGATAAGGAGAACAGCAAAGTCGACCAGACCGTGAAAAAGATATGCAAAAATTGCTAAAGCATCGACGACAGAGGTGATGGGCCACAGAACCTTCGACGTCCGGCGCGACGACGCGAGGAACAGCGCACAGCAGTGGAGCGTTTTGCCCGCTCTGCCGCCGGGATAGGACAAGGGTAGAATGACCGAGAAGTTTGACCCTGCCCCGCCGGACAAGCACGCGCAGAATCCCAAGCAGCACATCCGGCGTGACAAGGCGAAGGACGACGAGTTGCAAAAGGGACTGAAGGACAGCTTCCTTCGGCAGGGCGGCATCATCTAATGGTTGGAGGAGCGGCCCGCCGCATCGCGGAGCCGCTCCTGCAGGAGGCGGTCTACGCCGCGGTGGACGCCTTGGCGTTGACACACTTGCGCAAGGCAACCGTGTTCAGCTTGGTATTAGATGGCCGGGCAGTGCGTCCCGCTCGGCTCCTTGCCGAGCTTGGCGAAGACCTTCTCGAGCCGCTCGACCTGCTTGTTGGTCTCTTCGAGATGGTTCTTGAGGCCGGTGACGAGATCCCAATTGGTCGCCTTGTCGATCATCTTCGGCAGAGCTTTCAGAATCTGCTGCTCCGCATAATACATAATAGATGTCCTGAAGACCATGCATCAGCAAGTCTTCCATTGATTTGATGTCCTTAGTGAGATGTCCTTGGTGAACAGTCCCATTTCGAATGTCTCCCTTCGCGAACTAAACTAAAGAGATGGAACGCCAGCGAACGTGGGTAGTTCCCTCTTCGAGCAGGACCGGGAGTTATCGAGATGGCCGACGAACGCTTTGCCAAACTGTTGGGTCAGGCGGCTATGGATGTGTGGTGCGATATGCCGCGTGACATCCAGGAGGCGCACGTTCTAGACGGCAATGAAAGATCACGCGGGAGACCGCGAAGCCCTGGCACGGCTGCCGCACGACCGTCATCCACGGACGGCGCATCCCGCCAAGCCCGGTTGAATTGCGGACGGATGCCGTCGCGATGATCAAAG
Source organism: Bradyrhizobium sp. MI1.7 (assembly GCF_055811795.1). NCBI lineage: Bacteria > Pseudomonadati > Pseudomonadota > Alphaproteobacteria > Hyphomicrobiales > Nitrobacteraceae > Bradyrhizobium > Bradyrhizobium sp. MI1.7. The sequence continues at coordinate 35,486 of NZ_JBVVPO010000072.1, read as the reverse complement.
CGTGCCGCGAGTGCTGATCATGGTGCCCATGGAAGCCGAGTCAGTCGGCGAGCTTCCCCGCGGAGCGCAGTGGCAATACGAGGCGAAATGGGATGGATTCCGGTGTCTGCTCATCCGAGAGGGGCAGCGGATCAGGATGCAGTCGAAGGGCGGCCGCGACCTCGTCCGCTATTTTCCGGAAGTCGCCTCGGCGGCGTCGGCTCTCGCGGCCGACTCCTTCATCCTCGACGGAGAGCTGATCATTCGGCTCGACGACGGCTATTCGTTCGATGCCTTGCTTCAGCGCATCCACCCGGCGGCCAGCCGGGTGAAGCGCCTCGCCGGCGAGACGCCAGCAAACTTCATCGCGTTCGATTTGCTGCGATCGGCCGACACGGACCTCTCGGCGTTACCGCTCGCCAGACGGCGGCCCGCACTCGAGACTTTCGCGCGGCGCGAGTTCAGAAGCAGTCATGTGTTCTCGCTGTCGCCCGCGAGCCGCAATTACGCGGAGGCAAAGCGGTGGCTCCAACGTGTGGAGGACGGCCACGATGGCGTCGTCGCCAAGCGGCTCGACCTCGTTTATCGCGGCGGCACGCGCGACGGGATGCAGAAAATCAAGCTGCTGCGGTCGGCTGACTGCGTGGTCGGCGGCTTCAGGTACGGCGAGAAGAAGCTGGGCAGGCGCAAGGTAATCGGCTCGCTGCTTCTTGGGCTCTATGATGAATCGGGGCTTCTGCACCATGTCGGCTTCACGTCGGCCATCGGCAAAAATCGGCGAAAGCCCGCCGGGGAATGGTCGTGAAGCCGGACGATCGACACGGGTGTGAGGTCGCACCTGGAACGTGACGCGCGAAAGCGGGGTTGGGAAGAACAGACATCGAGGAGGGAGCCCAAATGGCAAAGCCGACGGAGGATGACATCCGGACTCGCGCGCATGCGCTCTGGGAACTGGCAGGCAAGCCCGAAGGGCGGCAGGAGGAGTTTGAAGAAGGTGGGGTCTTACCGAGCGGAGCGGCCACTTGTGGCGGTAAGACCACGCGTTCTTCCACACCGGGGCGCGAAGCGGAGCGAGAGCTTTCGGCCGATCCGGCCAACAACGCCGAAGAAGCCTCCGAGACGTTCACGGAATAGCCGATCCGCTTGGTCGCAACGACAGGCGCCGGTCACCATCGAAACGGGACCAGGCCTCGAAAGACCCGTCGCTTTTGGAACTGCCGACCCCTTGCGCGATTAAGCAACATCTTCTCGCACACATCGCAAAACGGCGGAACCCGGCTCCGCCAAGCATTAGCCGTCATGTCAGGCCAAGCATTAGCCGTCATGTCAGGAAGGAGATCGTCGTGCTCAAGAGAACAATGCTGGTTGGCGCCCTGCTGGCGGTCAGCTGGACCATCGCCTTGGCGGGTCCCTGCAACACCGCCAACCGCGACGCAGGCTCAGGGCCGGTCCCGACCGGCAAGGCAGCCGAGACAACCGGTACCGCTTCGTCAGCTGCCAAGGAGCACCCGCCGACCTCCGCCATGAACAAGGCCAGCTAGACCACGGCGACGTCCTCGCAGGACGCCCAGCGTCAGATGCAGGGACAGCCGACGGCCGCCGAACAGTCGAAGACGGCGACGGGACCCAGCGACAAGGATTGCTGAGTCATCGGATTCCAAACGCGGACGAGAAGGAGCCGGCCTCGCTGCTTCTCGCGCGCGACCCCTGGAGGACCACAAAAGTCTGGACGCTTTGCGATGGGAGCAATGAGTCGATGATCCACCACGTCTCCGTCGGAACGAACGACGTGCGTCGGGCGCGCGCGTTCTACGATCTGCTGATGGCGTTGATCGGCTTTCGGATTCTCAAATCCTCGGGTCGCGCCGTTCGCTACGGCGCCTCCGATATCGTCTTCAGCCTCGAAACGCCGGTGAACGGCGAGCCCGCCAGCGCGGGCAACGGCGTGCATATCGCCTTCCAGGCGCCCGACCTGGAGACCGTGAGGCGCTTCCACGGCGCGGCCTTGGCGAATGGCGGGCGCGACGAGGGAGCGCCGGGCATCCGCGAACAGTACAGCGCCAATTACTATGGAGCCTTCGTGCGCGATCCCGACGGCAACAAGATCGAAGCCGTGACCTACACGGCGCGGGAAAGCTTCGGTCTCTGATCGGGCCGAGCGCTTCAGGATGGAACGCCGATGAGGGACGCAAAGACGCCGGAAAGCCAGATCCGGCATGCCGTTCACCTCTGCATCGACATGCAGAACATTTTGCGCCCGGAGGTCTGTGGGAAACGCCATGGATGGAGAAGGTTCTGCCGACGGTCGCCGCGATCGTCTCGCGCCACCAGGACAGAACGATCTTCACGCGCTTCATCACACCGCTGAATCCCGAAGATCGCCCCGGGCAGTGGCAGGTCTACTTTCAACGCTGGCGCCAGGCAAACCGCCTCCAACTTCCGCCGTCGGCACTCGATCTCGTGCCGGCGCTGGCACGCTACGTTCCTCCCGCCCGCGTCGTCGACAAACCGGCCTATGCCGCATTCAGCAATCCGCGCCTTGCCGCCACGCTGGCCGAGAAGAGCATCGGGACCGTGGCGATAACGGGTGCGGAGACCGACGTCTGCGTTCTCTCGACGGTCCTGAGCGCTGTCGATCTCGGCTTCAGGATTGTGATCGTCGAAGACGCGTTGTGCAGCTCGTCGGACGCCGGCCACGATGCGCTCATGACGATGTATCGCACGCGCTTCCACGGTCAGGTCGACCTCGTGACCGCGGAAGGGCTCGCGGAGTTCTGGCGGGAATAGGCGTCCGGTCGTTACCCGGCCGCGCCCCGGGTCAGCGCCGTTTCGCCGTCTTGGTTTGCCGGTTGTAAGGCGAGCGGTTGACGGGCCGCAGCGAAATTCCTTCGCGCTGCGCCTTGCTGCGGATGGCCGCGACAGGCGCTGAAGCTTGATGCTCATGACGCCGGTCGGTGTGTTTCCTTTCGCAAGCTGTTTCAGCTTGCTCACATCCGCAGGCGTCCATGGCTCGCGCGTGCGGCGCTTGTAAGCGGGATTCGCCTTGCGTGGTCCTTTGCGACCGATCGGTGAGCCCGGCCGTTTCCATGCTGCTTTCGCCATGATGCCCTCCTTCAAGTCCTTCATGAACATGCGAATCACCATTTCGGTTCCGGCGCAGTGGCATTCGCCAAGACAGGTGCAGGAACCGCGCACTGCGCGCCGGGTTGGTCGAGTGTACTGATCTGTCGAGGCACCAGCATGACGGACGTCGACGTTCGCAGGGGGATGCCGCCCGTCAAGCTGTCGCGCGAAGCATTCGAGCGGCGCTACAGGAGCATGATTCGCCGATCCCGATTACGATCTCGCCGTGGACTGGCTCGCCGCGCGCGATGCGATTCTAGAGGCGCAGCGGCGGCACGACGATGCCGACGCGACGCCGCGCATCCTCATCGTCAATGGCGCCGCGCGCAGCGAGCACACCTGTCCCGGCGAGATGTCTAAGACCTGGCGCATGGTCAAGCTGGCCGCGGCGGTCTTGGTGGCGATGGGCTATGCCGTCGATATCCTCGATCTCTCCCGCCTGACGTCGGAGTTCGGCAAGACCATCTATCCGTGCAAATCGTGCGTCTCCACCGCGATGCCGCTCTGCCACTGGCCGTGCAGCTGTTACCCGAACTACGCGCTGGGTCAGACCGGCGACTGGATGAACGAGATCTACCCGCTCTGGGTCGCGGCCCACGGCATCCTGATCGTGACGCCGGTGAACTGGTATCACGTCCCTGGCGGTCTCAAGGCGATGATGGACCGCCTGGTCTGTGCCGAGGGCGGCAATCCCGATCCGACATCGACGCACGGCAAGAAGGCGGACGAAGCCAAGGCGATAGAGCTGAAGGGCTGGCCTTATCCGCGTCATCTCGCCGGCCGGCATTTCGGCCTCGTCGTTCACGGCGACAGTGTGGGTGCCGAGAGCGTGCGGCGGACATTGTCCGACTGGCTCACCGACATGCACCTGATCTCGGCTGGCCCCTTTTGGCGAGCTCGACGGTTAGTCGGCTATATGGAGTCATACGCCACGTCGCACCGCGACCTGGATGAGGACGGCGAGTTCCGGCAGGAGGTGCGCAATGTGGTGCGCGCGCTCGGCAACGCAGTTCGGCTGGCGCGCAGCGGGCGGCTCGACCAGCCGGGAGCCGGTCTTCAAGATCCAAATCCCAAATGATGAACGTCGGGAACGAGGCACGCCGGCCTGCTTTGACTGGACAGCGTCGAGAGCAGAGTGCATCCGGAAGGAGAGACGCGATGCCAAAATCAGAAGACATGACCCGCTGCATCGAGCTGTGCCTGGGCTGCTACCGGACCTGTCACGGCATGGCCATGAACCATTGTCTCGAGACCGGCGGCACGCATGTCGAGCCGCGGCATTTCCGCCTCATGATGGCCTGCGCCGAGATATGGCGGACCGCCGCGCATTTCATGCTGATCAACACGCCGCATCACGGGCACACGTGCGGTGAATGTGCCGGAGATCTGCGCCGAATGCGCCCAGGATTGCGAACGGATTGGCGGCATGGACGAATGCGTCGCCATGTGCCGGTCGTGCGCCGAATCCTGCCGCGCCATGGCTGCTTAAGAATGATGGCTGCTTGAAGAGTCGCTGCTGCAGGAGACGTTCATGCTGGAAGAGAAACTCAAGGAAGCCATCGTCGGAGAGCTCAAGCGGCAGGCCGCCAACCGGCCGCAATCGCTGAAGGTCGACTCCTGCGAAGAACTTGTCGTCAACGGAAAGATCGATCTTGCCGAGCTGGCCATGGTAATCGCCGGTTCGGTCGCGGGCGAGCCGTAGCTCCGCATCAAAGCAGGGCCTTCAGCTTCAATGCATCGGCTGGCGCCGCGCTCTTCTGGTCGTTGTCGAAATAGATGTAGACGTCGCAACCCTGCCGCTTCCACGATTTGATCCGCCGTGCCCATTGCGCCAGCGCCGCCGACGAATAGTGGCCGTGATAGCGCCCGCCCGGTCCATGCCCGCGCACATAGACGAAGTCCGCGGTGCGTTTCCACGGCGCCGGTGCGTCGTGATGGTCCGAAAGGCAGAGCGAGATGTTCTCGTCGGCGAGCATCCGCAGGATGCGGGGCTGATACCAGCTCGGATGACGGAATTCGAAGCTGTAACGCCGCTTCCCGGACAGCAGCTTGAAGAAGGAGGCGAGCCGGTCGGCGTTTGCCTCGAATTGCGGCGGCAACTGGAACAGGATCGGTCCAACCTTGCCGCGCAGCCGGGAAATACGATCCTCCAGCAGCTCGAGGCTGTTGACGGAGCGGTCGGACAGGCGCTTCCAGTGCGTGATGAACTTCGATGCCTTCCATGCGAAGACGAAGTCGCGACCGGTCTGCTCGCGCCACGCTGTCACCGCTTCCGGCGTCGGCGTGCGGTAGAACACGCCGTTCAGCTCCGTCGTCTCGAACTGCCCGGCGTAATAGCGAAGCTGTTCCTTCAGCGGCAGGGCCTCGGGAAAAAACGGGCCGCGCCAGGAGTCGTAGTGCCAGCCGGAGGTTCCGATCAGAACGCGCGCCATGGGTCTCTATCGCAACTCCTGTCTTAATGCTCGCGCGGAGAGAACAGACTGCGCCAGCCGGGGAGGGAACGTCCGTGCAGGGGATACGTTGCTGTCGGCATCGAAGGCTCGATCTCCGTGCCATGCAGCAGGACTGGATACCGATGTACGCGCTGTTCGAAGGCAACAAGCAGATCGGCGATCCCTTTCCCACCGAGAAAGAGGTGTGGGAAGCCGCGCTGATCGAGGGACTGGTGACCGACGTTCCCGTCGCGGACGAGGAAGGCGGCCAGCTTCTGCCTGCTGGCTATCACGTCGCGCGCATCGACGAGACGTTCGAGCCGAAGCCGGACTGGAAGCTGCCGCGCGAGATCTCCTGAGCGGGCCTAGTTCGACGCCAGCGCCGCCTTGGCGACCTCGGCCATCCAGGTCGAGGCGACCGGGAGGACCGCATCGTTGAAATCGTAGCGCGGGCCGTGCAACTCGGCGCCGTCGCGCAATTCACCGTTGCCGATCCAGACGAAGGCGCCGGGACGCTGCTTGAGATAGTGCGCGAAATCCTCGCCGGCCATGCTGGGCGCGAGTCGCGCCGCACCTCCGCCCGGCACGTCGGAAGGGTAGTTCGCAGTTATAGGGGGAGACCCGCTTCTCCGCGGCGAGGCGCGCAAGGCCCGCCTCATCAAGGCGTATTGACCACCACGCCGACGCCCATCACGATCTCGGGCGTGACCTTGACGCCGAAGCTCGTCGCGATCCCGGCGCAAATTCGTTCGATGCCGTCGAGAATGACGTCCTTGACCATGCGCCCCGAGGGCGCGAACTATCAGTGAGGGAGGGTCTCACCCGGATAATTGTCGATTGGTCCGGAAGCTGGCAGGCGGCTCGGTCGGGTAACTGGCTGGGTCGGAGCCCTGCGACAAAGGCGGCCTTGGGTCGCTGAGCGATCCGATGGGCCGTAACAAAGTGAAGCCCGAGCAGGCCTCGAAAGTTCTAATGCGGATGCCGACCCTCCGGTCATTTGAGGAAGGCCGCACGTGTGGGGAAGCAATCGACACGCGCACCCACGCGATCCGCCGGGGTAGTGGGCACGGCACACCGTGACCACAGCCTGATGCGATGTTGAGGCCGCTACCCTCGTCCGCGACGTGGGAGTCGGACGGGGCAGTAGGAGCGTTGATGCCGGATAATGCCGGTGGAGCAAAGGGCCCCGACTTCTGGTGCGCTTTTGAAGATGGTGAGGTGAAGGTGATTGGTGATGAGCCTGACAACGCCTGATAAGATCCGGAGCCTTCAGAGAAAGCTCTACTGCAAAGCGAAGGCGGAGCCCACCTTCCGCTTCTATCTGCTCTACGACAAGATCTGTCGCGAGGACATCCTAGACCACGCCTATCGGCTCGCGCGCATCAATGCGGTTGCACCGGGTGTGGATGGGATGACGTTTGCTCGCATCGAGGAGCAGGGCCTGGAAGCCTGGTTGGCGGGCTTGCGCGCGGAACTGGTCTCGAAGACGTACCGACCTGATCCGGTGCGGCGGGTGATGATCCCGAAAGCGAATGGTGGCGAGCGTCCGCTCGGCATTCCAACCATTCGTGATCGTGTGATTCAGACTGCCGCCAAGATCGTGATCGAACCCATCTTCGAGGTCGACTTCGAGGACAATACCTACGGCTACCGGCCCGCTCGCGGGGCGGTGGACGCGGTCAAGGAAGTGCACCGGCATTTATGCCGGGGCTATGCCGACGTAGTTGATGCTGATTTGTCCAAGTACTTCGATACGATACCGCATTCCGAGCTGATGAAGTCGGTAGCCCGGCGTGTGGTGGATCGAAACGTCCTGTGCCTCATCAAGATGTGGCTGAGGGCGCCGATCGAGGAACGGGACGCGGACGGAGCCCGGCGCATGAGTGGCGGCAAGCGAAACACGCGTGGCACGCCGCAAGGCGGTGTCGCAAGTCCACTGCTGGCCAACATCTACATGAACCGGTTCCTGAAGCATTGGCGTTTGACTAGATGCGGCGACACGTTCCAGGCTCACGTCGTCTCCTATGCCGATGACTTCGTTATCCTCAGCCGCGGTCGTGCGGCGGAGGCATTAGCGTGGATGCGATCGCAGGGATTTCGGGTTCTGGACCAGTCCAGCGCGGCCTTCCCCCCGGCGTGTGGAACGATGCCACGCCGCACTTAAGGTGGGCAAAGGAAGGTGCTTTAGATGGCGTCAGCAGTCAGGCGGCCGGTCGTTCTCATCGTCGAAGACGAATCGCTGCTCCGGACCAGCGGGGCGGAGATGGTCGCTGGCGCTGGTTTCGAGGTGGTCGAAGCTGGCAACGCCGGCGAGGCGATCGCCGTCCTCGAAGCCCGAGCCGATATCCCTATCCTCTTCACCGACATCCAGATGCCGGGATCGATGGACGGCCTAAGGCCTGTACGGTTCGTGCGCGACAGATGGCCCCCGATCAAGCTCGTCGCCACATCGGGACGCGTGCCCATCAACGAGGGCGACCTTCCGGAAGGCGGAGTGTTCATCCCCAAGCCCTCCACCGCCCCAACGATCGCCGAGGGTCCTCGGAAGCCTGGCCGCATGTCCGCAGTTCGACGTCGCGTCCTGCCTCACGTGGAGGCGCTCCATTTAACCTTCGCCTGAGAATGGCCCTCGCACGATACCGGATTTTTCTAAGTCGGCGGTCACTAGCGTGGGTGCCGGCGGCCGACGGATGTACCCGGAACGGTTTAGACCTCTCCGGGAGACGATGGCCTCTTTGGCGTTCATCGCGGACGTCAAACTTAGGAGGTCGGCTAGGGGGCCAAACCCAGACATGAAAAGGCCGCCAACGAGGCGAGACTCAACTCAAATGTCTGCGGAGCTTCTTGATACCCTCCCGCAGATCGGATGCGTACTCTTCGATAATCTGGCGCGCCTCCGCCGAGCGGGAAGGCTTTGGCTCCGGCACGCCGCCTTTGCTTGGGGCTGGTTGGTCGGGTTGGTTCATGAGTTCCGTGGTTAGATGAAAACCAAAAGGGCCATTGAGTTAAATCAATGGAAGCCAGTTACGATGGGCGGATGGAAAGAGGCCTTAGCAAGGCGACCTTAGGTCCCCGTATTTCGTTGGGACAGGCGGGCATGTCCCAAAGGTCTAGAGTCGGACATTCCGCCTGCGCACGTTTAATTGGCGTGGTTAAGCACCGCAAAGTGAATTGAGCGCAGCGTTCAGTGTGTTGTGGCGTCTTCGATGATCTGCACGCTTGCACGAATGCCCGCCCGATGGAGCTTCAGCAAACCCTGCGCTAGTTGCCGAAGGTCATTTCGGGCCGGTCCGGGGGGAAGCTTCCGCGCCCGGCGAAGTATGTCCGCAACCTGCACCATGATCGGCATTTTAGGAGTTCGAACTTTCATTGCTCGCTCTTGGGCGTAAAGGTCGCCACCTGACGCGTCTCTTGCCATAGCTCTATCGCGTGCCCGTCGACCAATCGCTTAGCGCATCGAATGGCCTCGTCGTCGTCGCCGCAATTGATCTCGATACGATTGGCAACGTGGCCGTTGTCGTCAATGACGTAGGCGTAATATCCCCAAGGCATGGTGGACCTATTTCGGGCTTTGCACGCCGCGCGCCTTTAGCCAATCGTTCATCTGAGAGGCGGCTTCTGCCTGTCGTGAACGGCGCAAAAGCAGTTCCCGCGCCATACTGCCGACCGGCTGCTCTTCGGCCGCGTACCTATACCGCGCAGCCTCTTGCGCTAATCGCTCTTCAAAAGTCTCTTTGTGTTTGATCCGGCGGCGTACCTGGCCCATAGCAAACCCATCTGATAAGCTGGCCACGGAACCGTTTTTATCTCCCAGAACTGAGTTGTGTCTGTACGCCGGATGACTCAAAAATCGTGATTTTGGGCGGGTTTGATGGTGCGTCACAGCATGGGAAGTGCTGGCTTGGACGAGACAAAAGAAGACACAAAAACAGACCGCGAAGTGTCAGCCACCGTACGTACTCTCGACGTTTAACCTGTTAGGATGTGTTCATTGCCGACCACTGTATCGGGCGTCGGCAACTGAGAGTTCTTGCACTCCCGCCTGCATGCGGGAGCGCAACACATGCTGCAATTAAACGCGATTCTTGCGTCGTTGCCAGAGGGCGACAAAGCAGCCCTGAAACCTCATCTCAAAGCCATTCACCTTCAGCAAAAAACAGTGCTGTATGAGACCGGCGACACGATCAGCGCAGTCTACTTCCCAACAAGCGCAGTGGTCTCACTGGTTTCGACGTTAACGACCGGCGAAATGACTGAGGCCGCGATGGTCGGTAGGGATGGCGCTGTCGGCATCGCGTCGGCATTAGATGGAAAAGTCGCAATGTGTCGTGCCATTGTTCAATTGGGCGGCGATGCGATGGTTTGCGATCCGAGCGCGTTCAGAAGCGCTGCAATGCAGTCAGAGAAATTAATTTCTAAGATTATGAGACATGAGCAGACCTTGTTCGCCCAAGCGCAGCAATCAACAGCTTGCATGGCCAATCACGAAGTCGAAGCCAGGCTTTGTCGCTGGCTGTTGCGGGCCCGCGATCTAGCCGGATCCGACCAACTTCCTTTTACTCAGGAATTTTTAGCTGAGATGCTCGGTGTTCGGCGTCCAAGCGTAACAACTGTTGCGCGTACACTTCAGGAAGCCGGAATCGTTAAGTACAGGCGCGGCCATATAGAAATCGTCGATGTCGAAGCTCTGCGCGAAAGCGCCTGCGAGTGCTACGAAACGGTCAGAGGCCAGTATGAGCAATTGCTCGGAGCGCCGCTTGGGGGTTAGTCACTGCTGTCGATTCGGATTGAACGGCCCCCCGAGTCCAACGTCTGGCCGGGCGCGGCGTTACTCTTCCCGAATGCGTTCGCCGCACCTGTCGCACTGATAAAGCCGTCCCTAAGCGGCTAAGATCGCCTCGTAGCGCGGCGCACAATGTATCTCTGCTTTTTCGCTGGAGCGTGTGATGTCGCCTTCGGGTCAGGAACGCTCTTTTTTGCGTTCACCCGCAACTTCCGGTCTGCCCCTATCAATCGACATCTAGCTGCGTCGCAGCGACGGCCAACATAGACATCGTTGGCACAAATTCTAAAGACACGGACTTGAGCACCCATATTGGCCCGGTGAGGACGGAGAAAGCTGAGGCAGGGCCATTCGTTCCTCATGAAGACGATTTGAGGCTCGGTTACGCCAGCCGTCGCGGCAGGCTGTTGTGGATCGTGCAGGCCGCCAGGGCGGCATGACCAAAGGCGACGGAAATTTGATGCAGATCCGTCACGACGTCGCCGATCCCGTACAGACCGGCTACCGACGTACGCTGATGATCATCGACCTCAAGATAGTCCTGCTCGGTATGCGCCGCGCCAAGCGACAACGCGAGCTGCGATCGCACTTCGGCGCCCATCGCAGGGTAGATGACATCGAACTCCACCGTTCTGCCCTCATAGACGGCTTCGAGCTTGTGACCGGCTCGCCGCAAGCTCAGATCGGATGCTTCGACGAGGTGAACCCCCGCCTCGGCAAGCCCGGGCTTCAGATTGTCCCCATTCAGCCGGGTTGCGAGCAGTGTCACGTCCCGAGAGTAGCCGCGCAGGAACAGGGCCTTGGCCGCCGCCTGGTCCAGCGGCCCTACGACGGCGATGCGACGTCCGATGGCCTCGTGGGCGTCACAGACGGGGCAGTATCGCAAGAGCCCGTCGGCCACGGCCCCGCGCCATTCTTGGAAGGGAGGATGGGTGTCGACGATCCCGCAGGCGAGCACGACGGCGGCCGCATCGATCGATTCCCCGTTCCAGGTCGCACGAAAACCACGCTCGCTCCGCGCCAGGGCGGTAACCTCGGCGCGAATCACGGGGACCTCGAGCTCGGACAGTTGGGCGGACATCCGCGAAAGCAACTCCGGTCCGGACAAGCCGCCGGTGAAACCGGGCAGATTATGGCTGCGCGGAATCAGGGCGGCGCGGCTTGCCTCGGCGTCGACCAGGCAGACGCTACGCCGGAAGCGCGCCAGATAGATGGCAGCCATGAGCCCTGCGGGGCCACCGCCGACGATCAGGCAATCAAGGGACATCGCGCTCCATCAGGTCCGCTCTCGCGCCAGGCACGGCGCCGCTACAACAGGTTGACGGGGGTCCCGTTCCGGGGGCCATCGGAAGCGACGACCAACCTTCAACGAAGCTGCTTTGCATAGGAACGACGTGCTCCATCCGGTCTTCCTTCGCGACGTCAGCGGACAGCCGCAGAGGGCCGCAGTCTACCGGGCCCGCGAGGGGCGCGGTGAGAAGGACCGGGACAGCGAGTAAGTCGGCTGACTGCTTCCAGCGCAATCAGGAACGGGATTACCGAGCTGCAGTTGGCATAGCAGACAGGAGTTGCCGCCATGCGCCGCTCGAAGCCTCACCCAATCCGCAACAAGCTCGACCTGACCGACTCTAGCCAGGTGCGCCTCGTCCGAAAGCGCTTGAAACTCTCCAATGCCGAGCTGACCGCAATCGTCGGCCGGATCGGCAACTCGCTGTCCGCGGTCAGCAAGGAGGCAGAGAGGGCGACCGAACTGCCCGAGCCGGCCGAAGTGCCGCCTGCCGCAGTGATCGCTTCGGCAACCGGCGGCGAGCAGATCGCAACCGATGCGGCGGCGACCGCGCCTGATTCCTAACGGTTTCCTGTGGGGGCACCATGGATCAGCCGGTACATTCAGACGAGGCCCCACCCGGGTGGCGTCGAGCCTGCGCCGCACCACTGAGGCAAGCGTTTCCGCTGGGCGCCACTTGGGACGGACTTGGCGTGAACTTCGCGCTGTTTTCAGCCCATGCCACCAAGGTCGAGCTCTGCCTGTTCGACAATGCCGGCGAAACCGAGATCGAGCGAATCGAACTTCCCGAATACACCGACGAAGTCTGGCACGGTCGACGCACTGTCGTCGTGCTCGCAGGCGCACCCCGCCCGAGACCGACGACTCCAAGTCAGCCACCCCACCTGGGCAAGGCTTAGCAGGACGACCCAGATATGTAACAAGATGCACCGCTACGACTTCGCCGTGCCAGGCTCTGCCATCTTGCGATGTTGCCTGGCCAGCATCTCGTTCGGCGTGACGTTGGCGACCGTGGTTTGGATCCTGTTCTTCAGCCCTGTGACGATATCGGAATCCCCGCGCAGCATCGCATCAAAGCCGGCCTTGGCGACGTCGTAGGCGCCGTCCTTCGGCTCGGTGCCGACCTTGGTGTCCATCATCTCGGCGCGGCGGAAGAACTCGGTCTCGGTGGCGCCCGGCATCAGGCAGGTGACCGTGACGCCGCTGTCGCGCAGCTCTTCGCGCAGCGCGAACGAGAACGAGTCCAGAAATGCCTTGCTGGCGTTATAGGCCGCCTGGAAACTGCCGGGCGTGAAGCCGGCGATCGAGCCGGTGATCAGGATACGTCCGGCATTGCGGCGGAACATTTCATTGCCGACGCGGTGGATCAGATACAGCGTGCCGGTGATGTTGGTGTCGATAAGGTGTTTCACCCTGGCAAAATCCTGGTCGAGGAATGCCTTGCCGAGGCCGATGCCGGCATTGGCAAGGAGAGCGTCGATCGGCCGGTCTCCGATCGCGGCGCAGAGCTTGTCGACGCCTTCCGTGGTAGCGAGATCGGCCTCGACTGGCTCTACGCTGCCGCCGAGCCTGCGCAGATCGACGGCCACCCGCTCGATAGCGGGCTCGTCCGCGGCGATGACGAGATTGAAACCGGCCTGGGCGCAGCAACTTGCGAGCTCCAAGCCGATACCGGTGGAAGCGCCGGTGACGACGGCGAGTTGGTTGGCGGGCATGAGTGCGTCCTCGCTTGAGCTGATCACGCCCAACCCCTGTCTTACTCTCTCGTTCCTATTTGCATTGCTTTTCGCGCGAACCGGTGCAGCGCGAAGAATTTGCGCGCGGCGATAGCAACTATCGTTCATCTCTTGACTTAGATGCCAACTGGTTCAGCCCGGAGGACGGAAGATGAAGGCGCTGGTTTGGCACGGCAAGGAGGACGTCCGCTGCGACACCGTCACCGATCCGGAGATCCAGGACCCGCGCGATGCCATCATCAAGGTCACGAGCTGCGCCATCTGCGGCTCCGACCTGCACCTGTTTCACAACTTCATTCCGGGCATGCTTCCGGGCGACATCATGGGCCACGAGACCATGGGCGAAGTCGTCGAGGTCGGCCCGGGCGTCGACGGCAAGCTAAAGAAGGGCGACCGCATCGTCGTGCCTTTCACGATCATTTGCGGCGAATGCGACCAGTGCAAGCGCGGCAATTTTTCGGTTTGCGAGACCACCAACCGCAACCGCCATCTGGCCGACAAGGTGTTCGGGCACACGACAGCAGGCCTGTTCGGCTACACGCACCTGACCGGCGGCTATCCCGGCGGCCAGGCCGAATATCTGCGCGTGCCCTTTGCCGGCGCCACCCATATCAAGGTGCCTGCCGGCATTCCCGACGAGCAATTGCTGTTTCTCAGCGACATCTTCCCGACCGGCTGGCAGGCTGCCGTGCAATGCGACATCGAGCCGACTGACACGGTCGCGATCTGGGGCTGCGGTCCCGTGGGACAGATGGCAATCCGCAGCGCCATCCTGCTCGGCGCCAATCAGGTGATCGCGATCGACTGTTTGCCCGAGCGGCTCAGCATGGCCGAGGCTGGCGGCGCCACCACCATCAACTTCGAGAACGAAAGCGTTCTGGAGCGGCTCAAGGAGCTTACCGACGGCAAAGGGCCTGAAAAATGTATCGATTGCGTCGGGATGGAATCCCATGTGATGGCTTCCCTGCCCGACACTCTGCTCGACCGCGCCAAACAGATGGTGATGGTGGAGAGCGACCGGCCGCACGTGCTGCGTGAGATGATCTATGTCTGCCGGCCCGGCGGCATCATCTCGGTGCCGGGCGTGTACAGCGGGTTCTCCGACATGCTTCCGATGGGCGCGTTCATGAACAAGGGCCTGACGATGCGTACCGGCCAGACCCACGTCAACCGCTGGACCGACGACCTGCTCCGCCGGATCGAAGAGGGCGAGATCGACCCGTCCTTCGTCATCACCCACACCGTCCCGCTCAGCCAAGGCCCCGAGATGTACCAGGTGTTTCGCGACAAACGCGACTCCTGCGTCAAGGTTGTGCTGAGGCCCTGAGGAGTAAGACCATGTTTCATTTCTCCAATATCGTGCGTACCAAGGGCGACCCGAAGATCGTCGCGGGCGGGCCGAGCCTGAAGCGGCCCGAAGACCAGCTCGCGCGCGCGTTGGGCTGGTTCAGCATCGGTCTTGGCATTGTGGAATTGTTCGCGCCGCGGCGCGTTACCGAAACGCTGGGCATGGAAGGTCGTGAGACGCTGGTCCGTGCCTTCGGCGCGCGGGAGATTATGACCGGGATCATGTCGCTCTCGGTCGACAAGAACGCCGGCCTGTGGGCTCGTGTCGGCGGCGACGGCCTCGATGCCGCCGCGCTGCTCTCCGGCCTGACAGCGGACAATCCCCGGAAGGGGAACGTCGCACTGGCGCTGCTGATGGTCGGCGGCATCGCCGTGCTCGACTACCGCGCCGCGCAGGACACCAAGCCGCGGCGGCCGCCGCGCGATGCAAGGCGCAGGCTCTATCCGACCCGCAGCGGTTTCCCCAAGGGCATTGAGAGCGCGAGAATTGCGGCAAAGCAGATCGCAGCGCACGCCAAGACGGGAAGGACCTGAGGAAGCACGACGGGGGTGAAGCAGGGCAATGAGCGTCGAGGCACGTGACGAAGGAGCGTGGTGGGAAACCGCGGTCATCTACGAAATCGCACTGATCTCGTTCCAGGATTCGAACGGCGACGGCAAGGGCGACCTCGCCGGGCTGATGTCTCGCATCGACTACCTGAAATGGCTTGGCGTCGACGCCGTGTGGCTGACTCCCATCTACAGGAGCCCCTTCCGCGACCTCGGCTACGACATCTCCGACTATTGTTCGATCGATCTCGTCTTTGGCAGCCTCGATGAGTTCGACGACCTCCTGAAGGCGCTGCACGCGGCGAATATTCGCCTGATCCTCGACCTCGTGCCCAATCACACCGCGAACGACCACAAGTGGTTCGTCGATAGTTCGAGCTCACCGAACAGCGCCAAAGCCGATTGGTACATCTGGGCCGATGCGGCCGAGAATGGCGGTCCGCCCAACAACTGGCTGAGCCGCTTCGGCGGCAGCGCCTGGGAATGGTGCGAGGCGCGGCGGCAATATTATTATCATTCCTTCCTGGTCGAGCAGCCCGACCTGAACTGGCGCAGCCCGCAAGTGCGCGCCGCGCTCGCCGATGTCATGCGCTTCTGGCTCGACCGCGGCGTCGACGGCTTTCGCGTCGATGCCAGCGCAGTTTTGATCAAGGACGAACTTCTGCGCGACAACCCGCCCAACCCAAACGCTGAGGGCAAACCGCCGCCGCAGCGTCAGACGCCCGTGTTTACCGACGACCGGCCGCAGACGATGGGCTGCATCGAATTCATCCGCGAGGTGATGGACAGCTATCCGGGACGGATGTTGTGCGGTGAAGTCCAAGGCAAGACCGACCGGATCGGGCACTTTTACGGCAACGACCGCCCGCGCCTGCATTTGCCGCTCAATTTCGCGCTGCTCGACTCGCTTTGGGACGCACTGTCGCTGCAGGCAACCATCGATGCGTATTTCAACGCCATCCCGGAACATGCCTGGCCGGCGTGGGTGATCGGCGGCCACGACAAGCGGCGGATCGCGAGCAAGATCGGCGAAGCGCAGATGCGCGTGCTGGCGATGCTGCTGATGACGCTGCGGGGAACGCCGTTCTTCTTCGCGGGCGACGAGATCGGCCGCAAGCGCGTTCCTATTCCCCGCGACCGCATCCGCGATCCCTTCGAGAAGCTAGTTCCAGACCATGGCCTCTGCCGCGATCCCGAACGCGCGCCGATGCGATGGGATGACAGCACCAACGGCGGATTCACCACCGGCAATCCATGGCTGCCGCTGGAGCCGCCCGAGGGTGCCGCCAACGTGGCGGAGCAGCAACGCGACGAACGTTCGATCCTGGCCCTGTTTCGCGCATTGATGGCGCTGCGTCGTGAGCATTCGTGCCTGCACTCGGGCGGTTATGAGCCGCTTCGATCGCAGAACGACGTTCTTACCTACAGGCGGATCGATCAGCGGAACGACATTCTTGTCGCGCTCAACATCGCCGCCGAGCCGCGGAAATGGCGCTGGCAATGCCATGGTCGTTTGCTGATATCGACTCATTTGGACCGGCCACCTGAATCGTTACCGGACGCATCCGTCCTGCTTCGCGGCAATGAAGGCGTGATCGTCGCGCTCGCGCCGCGGTGAGGGTGCAGGAAGGGAACCATTCGCGCGTCAGAGAGTCTCATCAACGCTTCCGGCGTCCCCCCTGCTGCCGGAAGCTTGTTGAACGAAACCGTGGCTCCGGCGCTCATTCACCCCTTGGGCGCCGGGTAGCGGCGAGAGGTTGGAGGCGGACCATGAGCAAGACGAAGGACCTGGGGCAGCGGATCACCGGCAAGGCGAAACAGGCCGTCGGCGAGATCGTCGGGGATCAGGATCTCCACGAGGAAGGCAAGGAGCAAGCGGAGCCCGGCCGTGACGAACAGGGCAAGCCCGGCGAGTTCAATCCGTTGAAGAAACTCAACCAGCTGACGTGAACGCCGCCGCGCCGTCAACCATTTTCAATGCACGCCCCGCTGATGATGGCCCCTCGCGTCGGCGCTCGCGCTGGATCGCCGCTGCCGAACTCGGCCTTATCAGCAGCTCCTTCTCCACGGTCGTCAGCCAGCTCTTCGCCGCCCGCATCGGCCGCGATGCCGCGGTCGACTGGATGACCGGTCGCCGCCATTCCCGCGCGCGATTGGGCGCTCGGTCCGGAGCCGCCGTGGAGCGCAATCATCACAGGGATCGCCTTCCACCAATGGGCGGACTTTTCCTGGGCGGTCTTCTTCTTCGGCGTGCTCGGACGCTGGACCGCGGATTTGCGCCCGTCCGCGATTCTGGTGCTCGCCCTCCCCTGGGCCGTATTCTCTTCGAGTATGGAATGGTTCGTGCTGGTGCCGCTGTTTCCGTTCTGGCAGCCGCTGTTCACACTGCTGCAGCCCTACTGGATTGGGCTGCTCGTCCACGGCTCCTCGGCGGTGATGTATCCCCTGTTTGCGCGGCTGCGCTGGAGGCGAGGCGCGGCACCCGCGCGCGATGTTCGCTTCACCAACGCCTGGATCACGGCAGCACTGGCCGTGATCGCGCTGCTTGGCGCGGTCGCGCTGTTCGGTAGCCACGGTTACGAGCCGCCATGGATGGGGCGAGACCGGGATGCGGACCAGACTTACATCCGTCATATGACCGCGCATCATGCCCAGGGCATCGAACTGGCACGGATCGCCGCGGAGCGCGGACAGGATCCGCATCTGCGAAAGCTCGCGATGCTGATGGTCGCGAGCCAGGCCGGCGAGAACCGGATTTTGGAGACCTGGTGGCTGAGCTGGTTCGACAGCGAGATGCCCGATTGCAGCACGGACGAACGTGCGACCATGCCGGGCTTCTTGACACTGGTCGAGATGCGGCAGGTCAAGGCGGCGCCGGCCGACCAGTTCGACTCGATGTTTATCGATGCGATGAGCAGGCATCACGCCGGCGCCGTCAGGATGGCCGACCAGATGTGGCATGACCACGGAGACCTGCGCCTGCGCATCATGGCTCATGCCATTCGTCACGAGCAACAGGGCGAGATCGCGCTCATGCATGGCGCGAGCGGCTTTGCCGCCGTCGCCACGGCCTTTCGCAACATGTTGAGCGACAACGTCAATTGAACGCGGGGAACCTAGGTTCGACGAGCCGATTGACGATCACAGTTCCTGAACTCAAGCGATCAGATGAAGCGGATGCGCATCGTTCTCCTTGGTCTTGCAGCCGCCTTGGCGGGATGCCAGCGGGAAGAGCGGCAGTTGCGGCTCGACCCGCCGATTGCCAATGCGCTCGACAAGGTCGCGCTGATGCCGAACCGCATCGGCGGCGCGCCGCCGGAGGTCTATTTCGCGCTCGACAAGCCCTATGAGACCAACGCCTACAATCTCAGCCAAGGCAAGCGGCTCTATTCGTGGTTCGGCTGCAAGAGCTGCCATGGCGACGGCCAGGGCGGCAGCGGCCCTGGCTTCCTCGACGGCTGGTGGTACTACGGTCCCGAGACGGTCTCGATCTTCGCCTCGATCCGAGATGGGCGGCCGCACGGCATGCCCCCCTTCGGGGACAAGATGACCACGGATCAAATCTGGCAGCTTGCGGGCTATGTGCAGACCATCGGCTCTTATGAAGGCAAGACCGCCGCGCCGAGCCGCAACGACGAGAAGCAGACACGGCCATCCGAAAACCGCGCACCGGCAAAGCTGCTGTTCGACGAAGGCCCTTCGCCCGTCCATCCGGACCAAGGACCGACACCGTGATCCGCGCGATCGGCAAAGCCGGTTTGAGCGCGATGCTCGCCGCGCCGCTGGCAGCCTGCGGCGGCAACTGGCAATCCGCGCTCGACGTCCACGGTGCCCCCGCGAACAGCCTCAAGCATCTTATCATCATGATCGTCGCGATCTGCTCCGTGGTCTGGATGTTGGTTATGGTCGCACTGATCGCCGCGTTGTGGCACAGCCGCGACGACCGGCCCGCCGGACCGGCGCGCGGGAACGAGCGGCGGATAACCATCGCGGTGATCGGCGCCGTCGTCGCAACGGTCCTGATCATCAGCACGTTCACCATCATGAGCTTCGTCGCGACACGCGCGCTCGCGGTCGCCGGGGAAGACCATCTGACGATCCGGGTGCGCGGCCTGCAATGGTGGTGGGGCCTCGAATATATCGGCCCCGATCCGTCCAACAGGTTCGAGACCGCCAACGAGATCCACATTCCCGTCGGCCGCAACGTGCGCCTCAAGCTCGAGGGCCTCGACGTGATCCATTCGTTCTGGGTGCCGAGTCTCGGCGGCAAGCAGGATCTCGTTCCCGGTCGCTCCAACGAGCTCACCATCCGCGCCGAGCACGCCGGCGTCTATCGCGGCCAGTGCGCGGAATTCTGCGGCATGCAGCACGCCCATATGGCGCTGCTGGTCATTGCCGAACCGCAGGAGGATTTCGACAAATGGGAGAGTGCGCAGCGGCAGGCGGCAATCCAGCCGGCCGAAGCAGATATCGCCTCTGGCTTGCAGACTTTCCTGGCAAAACCCTGCGCGGCCTGCCACACGGTGCGCGGCACCGCGGCGGCGGGTAAAACCGGGCCGGACCTTACCCATGTCGGCAGCCGCCGCACCATCGCAGCCGGCCTGTTCGAAACCACGCGCGGCTCGCTCGCGGCTTGGATCGCCGATCCCCAGACCATCAAGCCCGGCAACAACATGCCGATGGTGCCGCTGACGCCTGACGAGCTGCGCGCGGTGTCCGCATATCTGGCGAGCCTGAAATGAAACATCCCACCACGGCGTTCGATACGGGAGACATCGATCTCCAGCGCGCGCGTTTGACCGGTGCGCTAGAGGAGACGTGGAAAACGCCATCCGGATTCTGGGGCGCGTTTGCAACCGTCGATCACAAGATCATCGGCCGCCGCTACATCTTCACGGCCTTCGTCTTCCTTGCCCTCGGCGGCGTGCTGGCCGCCCTGATGCGAATCCAGCTCGCGCAGCCGGAGGCGCGCCTGCTCGGTCCCGACCGTTACAACCAGATCTTCACCATGCACGGCGCCAACATGATGTTCCTTTTCGCCGTGCCCGTGATGGAAGCGGTCGCGGTCTATCTCGTTCCGCTGATGGTCGGCACCCGCAACATCGCCTTTCCGCGTCTGAACGCCTTTTCCTACTGGATTTATCTCGCCGGCGGCGCACTGCTCTGGAGCGCTTTCGCTCTCGACATGGGGCCGGATGTCGGTTGGTTCGCCTATGTTCCGCTGTCCGGCCCGCAATATGCCGCCGGCAAGCGCGCCGACATCTGGGCGCAGATGATCACGTTCACTGAGGTGTCCGCGCTCGCCATCGCGGTCGAGCTGGTGGTCACGATCTTCAAACAGCGCGCGCCCGGCATGACGCTCGACCGCATTCCGGTGTTCGTCTGGGCAATGCTGGTGACGTCCTTTCTCGTGATCATGGCGATGCCTGCAATCATGGTTGCCAGCACCAGCCTGATCCTCGACCGTCTCGTCGGCACGCATTTCTTCAATCCGGCCGAGGGGGGCGACGTGCTGCTCTGGCAGCATCTGTTCTGGTTCTTCGGCCATCCCGAGGTGTACATCATCTTCCTACCTGCAGCCGGCATGGTCTCGACCATGCTCGAACCCTTCGCACGGCGACGGGCCTTCGGCTATCTCGGCCTCGTGATGGCGCTGATCGCGACCGGCATCCTCGCCTTCGGCCTGTGGGTGCATCACATGTTCGTGGCGGGCCTGCCACGGCTCGGCGACAGCTTTTTCACGGCGTCCAGCATGGCCATCGCGATTCCCGCCGGCATCCAAATGTTCTGCTGGCTGGCGACGCTGTGGGACGGGCGGCCGGTGTTCAAGACACCCCTGCTGTTCATCATCGGCTTTATCGTCACCTTCGTGATAGGCGGTTTGACCGGCGTGATGGTCGCCTCGGTGCCGTTCGACACCCAGGTGCACGACACCTATTTCGTCGTCGCGCATTTCCACTACGTGCTGATCGGCGGCGCCGTGTTTCCTCTGCTCGGCGCTATCCACTATTGGTTTCCCAAGCTGACGGGACGCATGATGAGCGAGGCGCTGGGGCGATGGTCGTTCTGGTTGATCATCGTCGGCTTCAACGCGACCTTCTTTCCGATGCATATCCTCGGGCTGGAGGGCATGCCGCGCCGCATCTACACCTACCAGCCCGACCTGCCATGGCACGGGCTCAACCTTTTCGTCAGCCTGAGCGCGGTGGTTCTCACCGCAGGCTTCCTGCTCTTCTTCATCAATGTGCTTTGCAGTGCGCGCTTCGGAGAGGTTGCGCCCGACAACCCCTGGGACGCAGCCACGCTGGAATGGGCAACGACATCGCCGCCGCCAAGCTACAATTTCGCGATGATCCCGGTTGTCGGCAGCCTGCACCCGCTGTGGGAGAACCGCGACATGCTTGCGGTGGCTGACGGCCTGCGCACCGATCGCCGCGAACTGGTCGTGACCTCGCTCGCGACCGCGGAACCGCAGGCGCGCGAGTCCTCCCCGCAACATTCGATCTGGCCGCTCTGGGCGGCGATTGCGACCACGGTCATGCTGATCTGGTCGATCTTCTCGCCCTGGGCCGTAGTCTGGGGATCGATCCCCGTTGCGATAGCACTGAGCGGCTGGTTCTGGCCCAAGGGCACGCCGGAGGACGAAGCATGAGGGAAAGGATCGTCCTCGATCTCGGCAAATTGCCATTGCATGGCATGGGCGCAGCGAGCCTCACCTGGTGGGGCACGCTCGCCTTCATGCTGATCGAAGGCACCGGCTTCGCCCTCGCCATCGCCGTCTATTTGTATCTGATGAGCCTGGCGACGGTCTGGCCGATCAATGCACCGCCGCCCGGTCTGCTGCCGGGCACGCTGGTGACGTTAATCCTTCTGGTCAGCTTGGTGCCGAATATCCTTGTCTCGCACTGGGCCGAGCGGCAGGACCTGCGCAAGGTGCGGATTGGGATGGTGATCATGTCGATCCTCGGCATCGCTCCGCTGATCGTGCGCATCTTCGAATTCCCCGCCCTCAAGGTGAGCTGGGACAGCAACGCCTACGGCTCGGTGGTGTGGATCCTGCTCGGCCTCCACACCACCCACATCATCACCGATCTCGTTGACACCCTGGTGCTGGCCGCACTGATGTTCACGCGGCACGGTCCGAACTCGAGGCGGTTCGGCGATGTCCAGGATAACGCCATGTATTGGAACTTTGTCGTCGCGACCTGGCTTCCGATCTATGGCTGCATTTATTGGCTGGCACGGCTATGAGCACATCAAAGCTCCTGACCAAGCTCTCAATCTGGGCAGGTCTCTGGTTCGCGCCGCTGATCTGGGCTGCCAACATGCAGCTTGGACAGATCCTGCCGTATGCTGATTGCCGCTCGCAGCTCCACATTTCCGCCATCACGTCATTCGTCGGTACAGCGCTCGCCTCTCGGCAGGTTTGACCTCATGGTTGTTTCCGCGCCAGACGGCTGGCAATGCCGAGCTTCGGTCGGCCAATGCCGACTTCGGCGCCGGCGTGAGCGCACTCTCCGCAACGATCTTCACTTTCGCGCTGCTGATGCAGGGCGTCGCATCCCTGGTGCTGACCGGATGCGAAAGATAGCCCTCGCCACGATCGCTCTGTGCGCGCCCCGCGCAGCCTGCGCGCATGGGTCGGCGGCTGATACGGCGGTGCCGAACTGGACGTTCGATCCGTGGATCGTGCTACCGCTCGCGGTCTTTGGCCTCATGTACGGCATCGGCATTCTGGTGCTGGCCCGGAAAGGCCGCAGATACATGTGGCGAGATGTCGTCTGCGGTGCGGGCTGGCTGGCGCTGGCCGCCGCGCTGGTGTCGCCACTGCACTGGCTTGGAGAACGTCTCCTCTCGTTCCACATGATCGAGCACGAGATCCTGATGGCCGTCGCCGCACCGCTGCTTACAATCGCACCGCCGGTCGGACCATTGCTATGGGCCTTGCCGCGACGCATGCGCCTGGCGATTGGCCAAGCGATGCGGCATCCGCTCACCACGCGGCTCTGGACCTCGCTGAGCGCGGGCCGCAACGCGACGCTCCTGCACGGGGTCGCGATCTGGGCCTGGCACGCCCCGGCCCTGTTCGATGCTGCCGTCGAGAATGCCTTCCTGCACCGGGCGCAGCATCTGAGCTTTTTCCTCACCGCGATCCTGTTCTGGTGGTCGGTATTCCGACGCAGCGAGACCGGCGCCGCCGCTTGGCACGTGTTCGTGACGATGCTACACACCAGCATCCTCGGCGCGCTGATGGCACTGGCGCCGCACCTGCTCTACCGGCAGCAATCGGACGCCGTGGCGGCGTGGGGCCTGACGCCGCTCGAGGACCAGCAACTGGCCGGAATCATCATGTGGGTACCGGCGGGAACGATCTATGCCGGCGCCGCGCTCGCGCTGATCGCGCTCTGGATCCGGCGAGCCGGTCAACGCAGGGAGCAGCCCGATGCCCTTCACATGCTCTAGACGGACAGCTGTCGCGATTGGAGCGGCGGGTCTCCTCGTCGTCGCGGCGGGTGCGGCAGGCTTCGCCCGGAGTGAGCGTCAGCAAAATGAAGCGGTCGCCCGCGCCATGACCGGGGGCGATCCGACCCGTGCGCCGGCGTTGGTCCGCCGCTACGGTTGCGCCGGGTGCCACGCGATCCCCGGCATTCCCGGCGGCGACGGTCAGGTCGGCGCTTCGCTCGCCGATCTCAGGTCGCGCGTATACATCGCCGGCGTTGCGACCAATGCGCCCGACAATCTGGTCCAGTGGATCGTTGCGCCGCAAACCTTTTCGCCCCGCACCGCGATGCCCGCCACCGGCATCACCGAATCCGAGGCGCGGGACATCGCGGCCTATCTCTATGCGCAATGAGCATATTTCAGGGGTTCGGCGTCGGCCGGGATGGCAACGATTTCACGAAGGCCGCAATGGCCTCGCGATCGCTCTCGGGCAGCATGGCCGTGTTCGTGACCACGTCGGCCATCGACGAGCCGACCCTGGCGTGCTTTGGCGTAGTCCCTGTCTTCAGCATCTCCGCCAACTGCGGCTCCGACCAGTCGCCAAGGCGCGCTGCCGTGATGTTGGGATAGAAGCCGGCACCGACAGGATCCTGTCCGCCGGCATAGCGCGTACTCGCCTTGATGCCGCCGAACATGTCACGGGACGAATGGCACTCCGCGCAATGAGCGAGCGCCTCGCTCAGATAACGACCGCGATTCCATCTTTCATCATGCGCCGGATCGGCCGCAATCGGACCCGGCTTGAAATAGAGAATCTTCCAGAACCCGACGAAGCGGCGAATCCCGAAGACCAGGTTGAGCTCGTGTTCCGGCGGACGCCCCTTCACGGCGGGCAGCGTTCGCAAATAGGCCATCAGATCCTGCACATCCTCATGACGCATATGCGCGAAGCTGCCGTAGGGAAAAGCCGGGTAATAGTGACGCCCGTCCGGGGATACGCCACGCAGGAGCGCATTGGCGAGATCCTTCGCTGTCCAATTCCCGATACCGTCGGCCAGATCCGGCGAAATATTCGGCGCCCGAAACGTTCCGTAAGGCGACGCAAGAGCGAGCCCGCCACCAAGATGCAAGCGATCGGACTGGCCCGGCGAGGCATGGCAGGAGGCACAATCACCCGCCGCAAACACTAGCTTGCCCCGCACCGCATCGCCGCTGTCGGACACGGCCTGCGCTTCCGCCGAGGCAAATCGCGCCGGCGCAGTAATGAACCACACGCCGGCAACGGCCACGCATAAACCGATAATTCCCGACACTAACCAAAGACGCCCGCGCATCCGCTTTTCGTATCCCGTTCGCCCCCTACTCCCGCCAGAACTCCGTCAGCTCTTCCGCGGTCATCAGGTCGACCTGGCCGTGAAAGCGAGTGCGGTACATCGTCATGAGCGCATCGTGGCCGACGTCGGACGAGCTGCATAGCGCATCCTCGACGATCACGACCCGAAAGCCGAGGTCGACGGCGCTCAGGACCGTCGAGAGCACGCAGACGTCCGTCTCCGCGCCCGTGATCACGACCGTGCCGACGTTCTTCTCGATCAGCAGGCCGGCGAGCCCGGGATTGCTGAATGCGGAATAGGCCGGCTTGTTGATGACGGCGGCGGGCGGAACGAACCGGCTCAAGGCGGGTACGAGCTCGAGAGCGGATGGCGAAAGATGCTTTCGGGTCGCCTGCCGCCAGCGACGAAAATAGCTCTGCCAATGTCCCGGGCGATCTTCCGGGGCCTGCGGCGTGATGAATCGCGTGAAGATCGTTCTGGCCTGATGGCGCGAAACTATCGAGGCGATGGTCGGCAGGACGCGTTCCATCCAGGGCGTCGCCCACAAGCCGCCGGGAGCGAAAATGTTCTGCATGTCGACGCACAAGTGAACGGCCTCGTTGATGTCGACAGTTTCCGACGCGCTGTCTCTCATCGTCCTGCACCCCGGGCCAAGTGGGTATCCACCACGGCGTTCACGATGCCGTAATCGGAGCCTCTCCGCCCTCGAGGATCTCAGGCGGGATGTCCTTGAACAGGCGAACCGAAACGGATTTTGCCGCAGGGACCTTGCTGCCCTCCGCGTGATGCCAAAGCGGAATGAGCACATTGCACTCGGGATAGTAGGCCGCGATGCTTCTGCGGGGGATGCCGTAGGGGACAACCTGGAGCTCGCTCAAGCTGCGCTCGACGCCATCGCCCGCCTCCGTCACCAGCGTGACGGTGTCTCCCGATTTCAGTCCGTCTACCTCCATGTCCGCGGGGTTCATGAAGACGACATAACGGCTGCCCTCAATGCCGCGAAAGCGATCGTCTTCGGTGTAGATCGTCGTATTGAACTGCCCGTCGGCGCGCAGTGTCATCAACTCGTAGACGCCGTCCGTTTCGCGGGGCGGCGCGAAAGCCGATTTTGGAACGGTGAAGTTCGCCTTGCCGTTCGGCGTCTTCCACTTCCGCTCGCGCGCCCCGAGCGGCCGTGGAAAACCGCCGGGTTGGAACATGCGCGTGTTGAAGTCCTTGAACTGGTCGGGATAGGTGCGCTCGATGGCATCGCGAATCCGCGAATAGTCGGCGATCCAGGCGTCCCAGTCGATCCTGGGATTGGGCTTCAACGTCGCCTTTGCCAGAGCGGCAACGATTGCCGGCTCGGACAGCAGATGTTCGGCCACAGGCTTGCGCTGGCCGCGCGAGCCGTGAATGCAGGCAGTGGAATCCTCCATCGACACCGCCTGCTCGCCGCTGGCCTGCCGGTCGATCTCGATCCGGCCCAGGCACGGCAGCAGATAGGTAACCTCACCCGGCACGAGGTGGCTGCGATTGAGCTTGGTCGCGATTTGCACTGACAGGCGCAGGCCGGACCACGCGGGCTCCATCAAGGACCGCTCGGGAACTGCCCGCAGGAAATTGCCACCCA
Source organism: Bradyrhizobium sp. MI1.7 (assembly GCF_055811795.1). Classification (NCBI taxonomy): domain Bacteria; kingdom Pseudomonadati; phylum Pseudomonadota; class Alphaproteobacteria; order Hyphomicrobiales; family Nitrobacteraceae; genus Bradyrhizobium; species Bradyrhizobium sp. MI1.7. The sequence goes on along the minus strand of NZ_JBVVPO010000072.1, from coordinate 8,861 downwards.
GGCTGACGAAGCCGCGAACGTCGCCCTTCAGGATGCCCTCGCAGGCATCAACCGTGGACAGTCCCTCCCATCGCGGCGGCTCGAAGCCGTAGAGCTCGGCAAGCTTGTCGAGCGGCACGAGCTTGGTTTTCTCGGAGATGCCGACCGTGCGCTGGCCCTGGACGTTGGAGTGGCCCCGGATCGGCGAGATACCGGCCCCGGGTTTGCCGATGTTGCCGCGGAGCAGCAGCAAATTGACGATCATCTTGTTGGTCTCGACGCCGTGCTTGTGCTGGGTGATGCCCATGCCATAATTCGCGATCACAGCCTTCGCGGCCATGTAGGTGTTCGCGGCTTCGCGCATCGCGCCCCGTGAAAGTCCTGACGCCCGCTCGACCTCGTTCCAATCCTGCGCGCGGCAGAAGGCGGCAAATTCCTCGAAGCCTGCCGTATGCTGCCGAATGAACTCGACGTCGATGACCCGCGGATTGCCATCCGCCCGCGCGAGATCGTCCGCCTCGATCACCCATTTGCAAATCCCAGTGATCGCCGCCGCGTCGCCGCCCACCCGCACCTGATAGTATTGCGAGCTGATGCGCGTGCCGCCAGCGATCATCTGAACCGGATTTTGTGGATTGACGAACCGCTCCAGCCCGCGCTCGCGCAGCGGATTGAAGGTCACGATCGGCACGCCGCGCTGCGCCGCCTCCTGGAGCGGATGCAGCATGCGCGGTGCGTTGGTGGTGGTGTTGTGGCCGAAGAAGAGGATGCAGTCCGTGGTCTCGAAATCTTCCAGCAACACGGTGCCGACCGGGACCCCGATCACTTCCGGGAGCGCCACCGAGGTCGTTTCGTGGCACATGTTCGAGCTATCGGGGAAATTGTTGGTGCCGTACATGCGGCCGAATAATTGATACATGTAGCTCGTTTCGAGCGAGGCACGGCCGGACGTGTACATCACGACCGAACGGGGATCGAGCCGGTTCAGCTCCGCGCCGATGTCCCGGAAGGCCTCGTCCCAGCCGACCGGCCGATATTTGTCGCTTGCCCGGTCGTAACGCATCGGCGTCGTCAGGCGCCCCTGCTCTTCCAGTCGATGATCGGACCAGTCTCGCAATTCCGCCAGAGTATGTTGCACGAAAAATTCCGGCGTCACGGTCTTGCTCGTGATTTCCCAGGCGGTCGCCTTGGCGCCGTTCTCGCAGAATTCAAACGGACGCGGCTTGGCCGGCTTAGCCCAGGAGCAGCTCACGCACATGTATCCATTGGGCTTGTTCTGCTTGAGCAGAATCTCGCTGCCGAGGATCGCGATCTCTTCCTGCGTAAGAATGCTGGTGACTGCCTTCAGCGAACCCCAGCCCCCGGCTGGACCATCATAGTTTTCAACTTTTGCCTTTTGCCTCATGGCGGGCCTCATCTCCGCAAGCTCGCCTTGAGAACCGGGGAGGTGATTGCAAGTTCCTGCACGTTCGGAACCTTGCCGCGACTCGCGCGTCGATAGATCGTCGTAGGACAAACATCATGCACGGCTCTCACTTCCCTAGCCGCGATTGCTCACCTGGACCGACGGCCTCGGTCAGGATGCCGAAGCTCACGTCGAGCTGTATGCGGGGCGAGCGCGTGGTGGCCGAGGAATGTCCCGTCGCCCTCGTCTACGACGGAACGACCGTCGCGGTTCTGATGGCCACGCCTGCCGATCTGACCGACCTCGCCCTCGGTTTCAGCCTGACCGAAGGAATCATCCAGGACATCGGCGAGATAGAGGAGCTTACGGTCGTTCCGGGCCCCCACGGCATCGAACTGCGCATATGGCTGCGGCCGAAAGCCGGACGCCGGCTGAAGGAACGGCAGCGGCAATTGGTCGGGCCGACCGGATGCGGCCTGTGCGGGATCGAGAGCCTTCGCGAAGCCCGCCGCATCGTTCGTCCTGTCGTGCGGCAGATCCGCCTCAGGCCCGGAGAGATCGGCGCCGCCGTTGACACCATGGCCGCGTCACAAGCCCTCAACCAGCAGACGCGCGCCACCCACGCGGCGGGTTTCTTCGTACCAGGCGGCAGCAACATGACCGTGCGTGAGGATGTCGGCCGACACAATGCGCTCGACAAGCTTGCTGGTGCCCTCGCAATGGAGGGGACGCCGGGACGCACGGGCGCCATCATCCTCACCAGCCGGGTCTCGGTCGAGTTGGCGCAGAAGACCGCGGCGATCGGCGCCGGCTTCATCGTCGCGATCTCGGCTCCGACCGCGCTGGCAATACGCACAGCCGACGCCAGCGGAATCACGCTCATCGGCATAGCGCGGGGCGGCGAATTCGAGGTCTTCAGCCATCCGATCGGACTCGTCTTCGACGACGAACCTAACCCGATGCCGCCATAGCAGCGGCAGTCCGCGTTTGACAATTGCGGCGAGGCACAGCCCACTGTTGAACGGCCTCAGCATTGTGCGCCGGCAGGAAAATTCGCTCCAACTCGGTGAGCGTGCGGTCAGGACGATGACGGGATGTAGAGTGATTCTGCTTCAAAACGTGCCAAGCCGGCGAACCCACCATCGAGCGTTCTTTTATAGCAGGGCGGACGTCGCCGGCGCTCTGCAGCGCCGGCTTGTGGCATCGGTCCGCTTCCAGGCCGGTTTGAAGCGGCAGTTGCTCTCGTCGGCGGAAACGGGCACGGCCGGGATTTCCTTGCGGAGCTTCTCCAAGCTGGGATGGATTCCGGTGCGGTGGAGCTTGGTGATGATGTCCGCGATCGCCTCGCCCATGCCGGGATCTCGCTGAGACGGCCTTCTTCGATCAGCCAGTCCAAGGGGACAGCAAGCGCAGCCAGGCTGTCGGCCGCACGCGAGTAGGCCTTCGCCCGGTAAGGATTGCCGCCGCGCAGCGGTGCACTTATTCGCGAAGCAGCTGGCGACTTCGGGTGTATCGGCCTTGGCCATGGCTCGCTACCTCACGGAGAGCCGCTTGATCGTCTTGATCGCTTGGCCGGGCCCACGCCAGCCCAGAAAGTCGATCTGCTTGTCTTCAAGCGCGTTGGTGGCCCGGAAGAACTGCTCCAGTTCCTCACGCGCTCGTCCTGGAAGATTGCGGACATCCTCCAAATCGGTTTCCAAGGGGGAACGCTCGGGGACTGCGAACACGCGATCGTTACGTTCCTTCTTGCCCTTGCTTTTCTGTTCGACCTCGAGAATGCCGACGGGCCTGCAGCGCAGGACGACGCCGGGAAAGGTCTGGGCATCATGGATGATCAGAACGTCGAGCGGATCGCCGTCCTCGGCTTTGGTCGAGGGAATGAAGCCCCAGTCGTAGGGATAGGCGAGACCGGTCATCAACGGCTTCGCCAGCGCGAACACTTTCAGGTCCGGATCGAATTCCAGCTTGCAGGTGCTTCCGCGCGATGTTTCGACGACGGCATGAATGTGTTCATCGTCGGCCCAGGTGGGAAGCTTGAGCAAGTTCGTCATGGTCATACGCCCTTGGTCGCTGCGACCGTATCTGCCATTCGGGTGCCCCGGGCACCAAGTGGCTCCGGCGCGCCGGTCGTCGTGTCGCGCGCCGTTTGGTGCTCCATCTCGGCGTTCAGCTCCGCTCCCAGCAGGATCACGATGGCCGAGATCCAAAGCCATGTCATGAAGCCTATCGCCGCACCAAGCGACCCGTAGGTTTGGTTGAAAGTGCCGAAGTTGGCCGCATAGAAGGAGAAAAGCGCGGAGGCAACTAGCCAAAGCAGCGTGGCCACGATGCTGCCCCATGTGAGCCATCTCCAACGCGGGGCCTCGCGACTGGGCCCGAAGCGGTAGACTGATGCCAAGGCGAGCGCAACTGCAACGAATAGAACTGGCCATCTCGCCCAGCGAACGACGAGCTCGGCGATGTTGGACAACCACATGTAGTTGAGGATGACGGGTACGGCCACGACCGCACCGAGGGCGATCAGGACGAACGCGATGGCGGCGAGCGTGAACGACAGCGAAATCGCGTTGAGCTTCACGAAGCCTCGCGTTTCCTGCTCGCCATAGACAATGTTTAGGGTGTCAAACAACGCCTTCATCGCGGCATTCGCGCTCCACAGCGAAATCAGAAGCCCCACCAGGAAGGTCAATCCAAGCGTTCGGTCGCCCTTCGTGGCTACCCGCGTGAGCTGCTCGCGCGCGATTTCGATGGCGCCACCTGGGACGAAGCCGGAGATATCGTCGAGATGCTTGGCTATGCTGCCCGGGTCAGAAAAGAAGCCGTAAATCGCGACGAGAGCGGCAAGCGCGGGAAAGATCGCGAGAATGCTGTAGTAGGTCATGCCGGCGGCCAGAGCCAAAATCCGGTGCCTGCCGATGTTGCTGTAGACGCGCAGCAGGATGTCCTTCCAGCCTTTCGCCGGAATCTCGCTGGGCGATGTGGCGTGTCGGCCGTGGTCTCCGCTTTCCATGGCCAAGCCGGCCGCCGAGGCGTCGCCCTTTTCTTGGGGCGGCATCGGCGACGCGTCGTCACTCGGGGGCGCACCACGGTCGATCACGAACGCCACTGCCAGCAGGCCGAAGGCCGCGGCGATACTCCAAGCGCTCAAATTCGATTCTTCCCGGCGCACGTTCTCGACCCTGGCCATGAACTCCTCCAGGAAATCCAACGGTGGTTATCAAGGAGGAGTTCCAATGGAGCTGAGAACCTTGGTCGGCTCCGCAGCACGGCTCAGCGGGAGCAACATCCGGACGCGAATCCCAGCGGCCCGCACGCTGGAGGAGGTTAGCTCCTGATGATCAAGCGGAAGTTTTACGATAAATCAGATCATTGCTGTTCACCCAACGCCGAACCCGTTCCAGCAGTCGGTTTTTCTGAGTCCTTCGACGCTAAAATTGACGGTGGCGATAACGAAGATCCAAACACGCGCCGTTTGATTCTCCGACCTGAGAAGGCGAAGCCAAGACGTTCCACGAGGCAGTCCTGCGGGGGCGCCTACCGGCGAGAGGCAAGGATTGGACCCGGAGATTTTGCTTGATCGGCGGGGCCGCTCTGCAGCGCCGCTCGCCGTTCGGCGACGGCATGATCGAACAGTTCAAGGACCAGTCCGAATGCGGCCAGGTCATCTTGTTCGATCGCTCCATCATCGTAGCACTTCAGGGTTTCGCCGATGATCGCGTCGACTTCCTGTTGCGATGTCAGAAGGTCCTGTTCGGACCCGGCATCGCGAAGCTCCGAGACCACGGCGAGAATCCGGTTGCGATGGCTGGTGGTGTCGGCCCGCTCGTCCCGGTTCAGATAGCGACGCAGCCAGGCGGCGGCCGAACCGATCCCGGAAAGAAGAAGCAAGGCGAACCAGAAGTAGTCGCCGTACTTGTCCAGAAAGGTCCGCTCGGTCCCGTTGATGACCGCTGCGGCGCCCCGGTGCACGGAGGGCTCGGCCTCCTTCTCCGTCTCGGGCTTCGTGATGTGCGCGGCGCCGGCGACACGTTGCGTGATCGTGTCGCGGACAGCGAAAAGCTGCCGGTAGAAGGCCGCCGCCTTGGCTTCTGAAAGTTTTTTTCTGGCCAGGATGAGATGGTTGACGCTGATGGTGTCGACCTTGTCCTCCGGCCAGGCCGGTTTCGCGTTGAAGACACTGCCCGGAATTTCCTCGGCTTCGTAGCGGGCGTTCTTCAGAGCGATCGCCTCGGATGCTTCGAGCGGAAGAAACTTCGGAGCTCCGCGCGATCGCGAAGTCGCGGCGATCGCGGCGGCAGTGATCTTGCTGTCGAGCGGACCGACGGCGAGATAGGCATCGAGGGTGGCGTCTTGCGCAAGTTTTTCGATTTCTTCGGTCCCGAATTGGACCGTCGCTACCTTGTCCGGCTCCACTCCGGAGCCCACCAGAATGGTCCGTAGCAGTGCGAGGTTGGCTCCGGTCCGTCCTATGATGCCAACCTTGCGACCCGCCAGATCGGCGATCTCTCCGATCCTGCCGGTGGCCTTCTTCTTGGAGTCTTTGCCCGGTCGCCCGGAGGGCGACCACAGGACGACGTAGTTCTTGCGCAGGACGGCCAGTGTCTGCGCGTCGGCAGGCATGCCAAGGTCGCCGCGACCGATTGCCAGGTCGGCTTTGCCAGCGCCCAGCAGAGCCATGGATTCGGCCGCTCCTTCCGTCGTGATCGGGGAGAGCCTGACCATCCTGCTTTCTTCTCCGAAAGCCTCGGCCATCGCTTGGACCACCTGATGATCGTCGCTGCCTGCGGGTCCGACGGCGATCCGGAGGGTCTCGGGCTGCAAGACGTAGAAGAGCGCGGCCGCAGCGGCGCCGAAAACAACAAATCCCAAAGCCAGCACGATCAATAGCCGTCGTTGGCGTCGATCGTGAGCACTCCTGACTGGATCCGAAGATGACATCAGCAGACCCTACATGAACGAACGCCTGCTTGGGAGCTACAACTGCGCCGCCGATAACTTGGGCGAACCAGTGTCTGGCCGGAATGTTCCGTCGCGCGAGAACGAGTTCGCGAAGGGCCCGGATTCGACTGCAAAAGAATACTTCTTCGGGCGCCCATGGGGGGACCTTGCCATCATTCGAAGGTTCTCGACGCTGCCGCATATGCCGGCGAGGAGAAAAACATGAACAAGCTTCTACTGACCGCGATGGCGGCGATGATCTCGACCGGCGCGATGGCGCAGTCCACGGTGGTCACCACCACAGGCACCGGCCATGCCGCTGCCGTTCAGATCGAGCCCGAATACCGCACCAAGATCCGTACCTACGTCACCGAACACAACATCCGTCCGATACAGAGCCGCGAGAAGATCGTCGTCGGTTCACTGGTGCCGCGCGATGTCGAGCTCGAGGCAGTGCCCGCGGAATGGGGCCCCTCGCTCACCAAGTACCGCTGCGTCTACTCGGGCGAACGCGTGATGCTGGTCGACCCGTCGACGCGCACCGTGGTCCAGGAAGTGGATTAAGCGAATCGGGGCGCGTCGCCTGAAAGCGGCCTGCCCCGCTCAACGTCCGGCACCAGCCGCAAACGCGATCCTTCATTCCGAGAACGGCGGTCCATGCCGATCATCCGATATTTCGTATTCGTAGGCGGGCTTCTGCTGACGCTGCTCTTTGCCGCGGACCGGTACCTGCCGGCCCCGACCGAGCGCGAAGGCGCGACCGATCCCGACAGGACGACCATCCGGATCAGCTCGGCGAGAAGTCTTCCGGAGAAGATCGTCTTCGACATGCGTCCGCGCGCCGACGCCCCGAAGGTCGTGCAGGCCGAGCAGATGCCCGACGAACCGCAGCAGCCGCTGCGGGAGGCGATGGCCGCCCTCCCTGCGGCGCCTCCTTCCGAGATCAAGAAGCAGACCCAGTCCCGGGCGGAGCCGCGCCCGCATGTCAAGCGACTGACGAGGATGTCGAGAAGAACTCCCGAACGTCGGCTGGCCTTCGAACGGCACGACCCGTTCTTCGGCGACTGGTGAGCGGATGGCCGGCCCCAATGAAAAGGCCGCGCCTTCGGGTGCGCGGCCTTGGTTGCGTTCGGATGGACTAGTTTCACCAGTGGTGGTGGCGATGCCAGCGGTGCCGCACGACCGGATAGGATCCGCGGTAAAAGGCGTAGGCGGGACGCACAGCGCGGCGATAACGGTGGCCGTAGGATACGGGCGCCGTGTAGTAGGTCGTGGTGTAGCCGCCGCCCCAGCGATAGGGTTCGTCGTAGCCATAGTCGTAGGCGGAAGGACCGCCATACGACCACCACTACCGTGGTAGGCGACGGCGTCTACAAGACCAAGACTGAAGCTGAGTCCGCCGTGAAGACCACCAAGGTCTGCACCGCCGAGGGCGAAAGCGGCGAGGGCGCCGCACACGATCAGCTAAGAAGTGCACGGGGCTTGTCACAGATGTTCCAGTTGGGGACGAGGAAGGCGGCCAGCTCCTCCGGCCGGCTATCACGTCAAACAGGTCGATGAAGGGGCGCATCCGCGCGGGGTGAAAGGACGCTCCTGACGGGGCGCGAGCGATCAGGAGTTCAGGAACCTGCAGGATGCCGCTCTATCCGACAGCGACGGACATTGCTATAAGGCTCGCGCTGACCATGCTGGCCGGTCGACGCGCGATTTCAGGAACAATCGCGGGCGCCCGACGACCACAAGACTGCGGAATTTGTGTTCAAGTGGGGTGGCGACGGCCAGAGCCCGCCAGTTGCCGCCTCTCAATATCCTGCAACTCGTCGAACGCAAGTTCGAGATCACATCCTTCGAGCTGACGACCGACAATGGACGTTGAGCACCGCGCTACGCAGTGCCACGGTCAGCGCCAGCAAGGGCAGCAGAGCGAGCCAGGCTCCGACGAGCGCAATCGGTGGGAGCGCGTTGCGCTCGTTCAGGCTGTTCATCCGAATCTGCAGCGGCCAACTGTGCACCCGGACGACGGGTGAGGGTAACCTGTTCGAGCTGCGAAGCGGTGAACGCTGCCTGTGCTGGTCAATGAGCGCGGCGGTCCGACCCATGGCTTTCGCGCGGGGTCGCTTTGTAGAGGGCACGTGCGAACACTGGATCGGCAAATTGCGCACTCTGGGTCTCCGAGGATGCCCGGAACGAACATGCGCGGCCGATGATGGTTCCAAGGGACAGCGGCCACCCGGAAAGGATTGTCAGCCCTCTGATCTTTACCAGCCGCAAGCGCTCGAGAGTATAGGACGATGCGAGGCAGCCAATCGGACCTCGCCGATATCCGGAACGCTGTTCACCTCTGCACGGAGATACAGAATCTTTGCGCCCGGCCGGCTCTGGGAAACCGCGCGCTGCAGCAGGATCATGTTGGGAATATCGTCCTCGCCGGGTGGCCGCCGCACTCAAAACCGTCGACGCTGACGGCGTCGCAACCGATGCGCTCGGCCCTCAGAGAATGGCGCGGCCTAATGCCCCCGCGCCGGCGCGCCGAGGTCGA
>NZ_JBVVPO010000071.1:42805-43858 GCF_055811795.1 Bradyrhizobium sp. MI1.7 | reverse complement strand
CGGTTTCAAGCTCTACGCCAACGAGCAGCCGCATGTCTGGCCGTGGCAGTTCTCGCGCGTCGAAGGCTCGCCCTGGACCGACATCCGCCTGCGCAAGGCGCTGAATCTCGCGATCAACCGTGACGAAGTCGTTGGTCTGATGAACGGGCTTGCAAAACCCGCCAAGGGCCAGGTCGACCCGTCGAGCCCGTGGTTCGGCAAACCGACCTTCGAGCTGAAATATGATCTGGCCGCGGCCAAGAAGCTGGTCGAAGAGGCCGGCTACTCCAAGGCGAAGCCGCTGAAGGCCACCTTCATCATCGCCCAGGGCGGCACCGGCCAGATGCTGTCCCTGCCGATGAACGAATTCCTGCAGCAAAGCTTCAAGGAAATCGGCATCGACATCGACTTCAAGGTGGTCGAGCTCGAGACATTATATACGCATTGGCGCAAGGGCGCGGCCGACGAGATGAACGCCGGCATCACCGCCAACAACATCGCCTATGTCACCTCGGACCCGCTCTACGCCATCGTCCGCTTCTTCGCCTCCGACCAGATCGCGCCGGTCGGCGTGAACTGGGGCGGCTACAAGAACCCGAAGGTTGACGCGCTGATCAGCGAGGCCAAGCAGACGTTCGACACCGCCAAGCAGGACGATCTGATCGCGCAGGCCCACGCGCTGATCGTCGACGATGCCGTGCTGGTCTGGGTCGTCCACGACACCAACCCGCACGCGCTGTCGCCGAAGATCAAGCAGTTCGTGCAGGCGCAGCACTGGTTCCAGGATCTGACGACGATCGGGACGGAGTGAAGGCGGCAAACGCCGGTGTCGTAGGGTGGGCAAAGCGTAAGCGTGCCCACCACCTCTATACGCGGAGTAAGATGGTGGGCACGGCGCTAGCGCGCCTTTGCCCACCCTACGGGAGTTGATGTTGGTGGCGAAGAGCAGACGGACGCTACCGCGCCAAACACCGCTGTCGTCCCCGGGCCCGCCGTAGTAGCGAGCCCCGGGCCCAAAAACCCAGGGAGTGGGTTTGGGGAGCCACGGAGTTTACCGCGAGCGCGCTAAAAAAA
>NZ_JBVVPO010000071.1:18978-42795 GCF_055811795.1 Bradyrhizobium sp. MI1.7 | reverse complement strand
GGGGCCCGGGCGATCGGGGGCGTTGCCCCCCCTTCGGGTTGTGTTTGTGGGGGGCAACGCGCCCCCGCCGGCACCGGCCCAAAACCCCCCCGCCCCCGGGGGCCCCCCCTCGCCCCCCCGCCCGGGACCCATAACCGCAGGGAGTGGTTTGGCGAAGACTCGGAGTTACCGGCTCGCGCGATAACATCTCCCTGGGGGTATGGGTCCCCGCGTACGCGGGGACGACACTTTCAGTGCAGCACCAGCGATGGCCACGCACTCACACCGCTACTTCGTCAGCAGCGCATACGCGCCGTTCCATCCTTCCGCCGGCGGATTGATCTGGAATTCCTTGATTCGCGCCTCGTACAGCTTGAACAGCTTTTCCAGCGTGTCGGCATCCTCGCTGCGGCGGCCGCGCTCGATCGCTTCCAGCGCGCCCTGCCAGTCGCGGCCGCGGTAGCAGCCGAGCATCTCGATGGTGACGTTGCGCAGGCGCTGGAAAGCGCCCGAATGCATCACGTCCTCGCGGCCGGCGATGGCGTAGATCACCTCGGGCTCGGTCTTGCCCTTGACCATGATGAAGTCGAGCTCGAGGATCGCGAACTTGTCCTTGGCGGCGAGCGCGGTCCTGGAGCCGACGATGATGGGAAAGCCGTATTCCTTCGACTGGCCTTCCAGGCGCGAGGCGAGGTTCACGCTGTCGCCGAGCACCGAATAGTTCTTCTTTAGGTCGGAGCCCATGTTGCCGACGACGCCGATGCCGGTGTTGAGGCCGATGCCGACATTGAGCGGGATGTAGACGTGACCGCCGTCGGCGGCCTCCTGCTCGCGCTCCTTGTTGACCGCGTCGATCTGCTCCAGCATCTGGATCGCGGCCTCGCAGGCGTTGACCTCGTGCTCGGCATCGTCGAGCGGCGCGTTCCAGAACGCCATGATGGCGTCGCCCATGTACTTGTCGATGTAGCCCTTCTGATCGATGATGACGTCTGTCAACGGCGTCAGGAAGCGGTTCATCAGCGCGATCAGGCCTTGCGGATCCTGCTTGTAGCTCTCCGAGATCGTGGTGAAGCCGCGCACATCGGAAAACATGATCGTCATCTCGCGCTCCTCGCCGCCGAGCACCAGCTTTTCGGGCGACTGCGCGAGCTGCTCGACCAGGACGGGCGACATGTATTGCGCGAACATGCCGCGGATCTGCACGCGCTGACGCTGCTCGCGCACGAAGCTCGCGAAGATCAGTGTCAGATAGATCGCGGTGGTCGAGAGCAGCGGATAGGTGAAGTCGATGAGGTAGCGGTACTGCGCGTAGAAGAACCAGGACACGCCGACCAGGATGGCGGCGAACATCGCGCCCGCGAGCCCCAGACGGACAGGGCCGAGATTGGGCGTGAAGATGATGACGAGCAGGCCGATCACGAGCGCGGCGATCAGCTCGACGCCGAGCGCATAGTTCGGCTGCGAGATCACCGCGCCGCTGAGCACGCTCTCCAGCACCTGGGCATGGATCTCGACACCCGGCATGGTCGATGACACCGGCGTGGTCTTGATGTCGTTCAGCCCGACCGCCGAGGTGCCGACCAGCACCAGCTTGCCGGCGATCTTGTTCGGCGGCGCGGTGTTGTCGAGCACGTCGGCCGCCGAGATGTAGATCGAGGGATCCTGGCGGGCGTAGTGCACCCAGAGCTGGCCGTTCTTGTCGGTCGGAATCTCCACGCCCTTGAGGCGCACGGCCCTGATGCCGGTCTTGTCGGTCCGGACCAGCAGCGTCGGCGTTCCCGTGACGACGCGTAAAATCTCGAGGCTGAGCGAGGGCATGATGTTGCCCTGGGCGCGCATGATCAACGGCACGCGGCGGATCAGGCCGTCGCGCTCGGTCTTGATCGAGAACAGGCCGCGGCCGGCCGCGACCTTCTCGATGACGGACACGTTACGCAACAGGCCGGGGAATTCGAACAGGAAACGTTCGGCATCCGCTTCGCCGACCGTCGCGACGCCGGTGAAGGGCAACGACTTGTCGATCTCGGACGAGATCGCCGGCTGCCCGGTTTCGCCCAGCACCACGTGCGAGCGCTTGATCGCGTCGGCGAGGATCTGGTCGTTGGTCGGGAGCTCGCGCAGCCTGGCGCGGGTGGCGTCGTCGAGATCGCGCATCTGGCTCGCGACCAGATCCGGGTTGAGCCGGTCGGCTTCGGAGAACACCATGTCGAAGCCGATCGTCACCGCGCCGTTACCGGTGAGGTTCTGGATCAGGTCCGCGATCCGCGTGCGCGGCCATGGCCACTGGCCGAGCTTGGCGAGGCTCTTGTCGTCGATGTCGACGATGGTGACCGGCCGCGCCGCCTTGTGGCGGGGATCGATCAGCTGGAACATGTCGAAGGTGCGCAGCCGCAATTCCTGGATCGGCGGCGGATCCCAGACACGAGCGCCGGCAAAGACGACCAGCAGCGCAAGGCACATCAGCCGCGCGAAGCCGAGCTTCCGCGCAAACCACCGCCGCAGGATCTTGAGACGCTTCATTTCAGTCGGACTTCCTGACCTGTATCGCGCCCGGCGCACCGATCATGGAGCGTCCGCGAGCGATTGGCTATTCCCCGGCGGTCGAGGATTAAGGATTTTTTGCCGCGGTCAAGCTGCGAGCCGGCCGCCAGGAGGCCCGGGCGGCGATCAGGTGATGTGGAAGATGAAATCGCTGGCCTTCAGATTTGCCGCGATCACGTTCTTCAGCAGGATCGTCTCGTGGTTGTCCAGCGTGATCAGGGCGTCGCCCGATTGCGGAGCGATATTGACGTCGTGCAGCGAGCTGATGCTGCCGAACTGCCGCAGGTCGATCTTGTCGAGGCCGACCTCGAAATCGTCGACGCTGTGCTGGACCGCGGACTGCGACGACGTCGGCGCGAACACGAACTGGTCCTTGGCGCCGCCGCCGATAAGCGTGTCGCTCGACTCGGTGGCGAAGATCACGTCCTTGCCGTCGGTGCCCTCCAGGCGGATGCCCTGGCTGCTGGCGCCCTCGACGAAGATGAAGTTCACGGTGTCGGAATGACCGGTCGAGTCGGCAACGGTCACCTTGATCTTGTCCGTCGCGGGCGGCTGCGGATACTGCTCGGTGCTGGCGCCTGTCGGGTCGTAGGTGATGCCGGCACCTTCTGCGAGGCCGGTGTTGATCTGCTCGAGCGAGCCCGTCGTCGGATATGCACTGACGCTGCTGGTATCCGGATGCGAGGTCGACACCGTGACGGTGAAAATGTCCGTCGCCGCGCCAGAATCGGTATCGGTGACCACCAGATCGGTGATGATATCGTTGCTGTTCTCGCGGATGTGCTCGACGTGGAAGCTCTCGGTATTGATGACTGGACCGATGGCAGGCGTCACGCTCGTGCCGATGGTGGTGATGTCGTGCGAGATCGACGCGGTGCCGCCGGTGCCCGTCGCCGTGAGATCGATCGTCGCCGTCGAGCCAGCGGTGGTGATGGCGCCTGTATAGGTGTCGTCGAGAGCGTGGACGCCCAGCGCGCCAGGCTCGCCGCTGAATCCGTCTGCAGGCACAAACCGGATCAGCGTAGCGGAGCTCAGCACGAGCGCATTCGCATCACCGACCGAGTCGACATCGACCCAGCAGCCGCCAACCTTGTACTGCCAGACGCCCTGGTCAACGGTCGCGGCGTCCGACGTCACCGCGATGGCCTTGAAGGTCGCGCCAGTGTCGGCGTCATGGAACTTGTTCGTGAAGAGATCGCGGATCTTGCTGCCAGCCGGATCGCTGTCGTTGCCGGCGACGGCGGCCAGCGTCGCGCTGTCGAGCGTCGGCGCGTCGTTCTTGCCGGTGATCGTGATGGTGACGTCGGTCGTGGTGGTCTCGCCCCGGCCATCATCGAGCGTGATGGTGGACACGACCTTCGCCGTCTGGTCCTGGCCGAGGAAATCGAGCGCGTTGTCGGCGATCGAATAGTGCCAGGTGACGGTACCGTTGTTCTTGCCGGTCAGCTGATACGTCAGCGCGTTCTTCAACGCGGCGGTCTCGTCGGGCGTGAGCGACGCGGTGAGGTCGGTGGCGCCGTCGAGCCAGGTCACGTCCTGGTCGACCTTCGTCACCGTCGGACGGTCGGTCAGGTCGATGTCCTTGAAGTCGATCGAGCCGGTCGCGGCCGGCGACGGGTCGATCGTCGAGGACGAACCGGTGGTATCGGGCTGCTCGGAGAAGCTTGCGGTCAGCTGCGCCACATCCGTGGTGGTGAATGTCGGCGCATCGTCGTCCGCATGGATCGTGATCAGCGTGTGGCCACCCTCATCGCTGCCCGCGAAGTGCGCGTCGCGATAGTCTCCGATCAGGGTGAGGCTGATGCTCTTGCCATCGTCGCCGGTGACCGTCAGCACGCCGCCGTTCGCGGGGTGGTCGGCATCCGGGACATAAACCGCGCTGGTGCCAGGCCCCCACTTGATCATCGTCAGGTCGATCTTGTCGTTCGCGGACAGCTCCGCGATCGAGCCGCCGAAATCCTTCGTATCGATCTCCAGCTCGGCGCCGTCACCGGCAAGCGTGATCGTTTGCGATACCGCACCCTTGACCTCGAGCGTCGCGCCGGCATCGACGACGACCGCGCCCGTGGCCGAGCCCGACAGCGAGCCAAACAGCGTCAGCGTCCCGGTGTGAACCTCGATCGAGCCGGTGCCGGTGTTGGTGATGTCGCCCGTGATCGACGCAGTGCCCCAGCTGTCGATGTCGCCATAATTTTCGATGGTCAGATCGGCCCCGGAAATGGAGGCCCCGTGCAGATCGATGTCGCCGTGGTTGACGATCGAGGACGCATCGCCGAACACGCCGCTGCCGGCGACCGTCCAGGTACCGCCCGTCTCGTTATTGAACGTGGCGGTGGCGACCGAGATGTTGCCGTTGATGTGGCCGGCGTTGTTGATCGTGATCTCGCCGCCAGTCTCGACGATCGCATAGGTCGATGAGGTCACGCTGCCGGCATCGGCTGGCCCGATGGTGCCGGAGTTGGTGATAAATGCAGCGCCGGTGCCGTTCTCCTGGATGGAGATCGCAGCAAAACCATCGGCGCCGACCACGGAGCCGGTATTGGTGATGTGCGTCGAGCCGACCGCGCCCGCATCGTCCTGGTCGACATTGATGCCGAACGAGGTCGTGCCGGAGATGTGCCCGTTGTTGGTGACGGTGACTGCGCCGTTGCCATGGGAGACGATGTCGAGGCCGACCGCACCGGAAACGCCGCCGCCGATGGTCGCCGTGATATCGCCTGCACCGTTCGCACCGTCGTGCAGCACGATGCCGTTGCCGGTCTGGCCGGTGATGTCGCCCGATGTCGTCAGCGAGATGTCGCCGATGCCGTTCTGAGTGACGACAATGCCGTTGGTCGCACCGGTCAGCGTACCGCTCGGGGCCAGGACGATGTTGCCGCGACTGCCGATCGTCCCGCCCGAAGCGGTGAAGTCGAGCGCGTCGCCCTTGCCCGAATTGATGCCGGCATCGCCGGTGACCGTGAAAGTACCGCCGGTCGTCGCCTGACCGGCGATAGTGCCGGTAAAGGCATGGCTCGTCTTGTCGAGCTTGAGCGTATTGGTGCCGCCGGCGAAGCTGACGGTCTGCGCATCCGCACCACCGAGCTCCAGCGTCGTGTTATTGTCGATGATCAGCGCGCCGACACCGGTGATGCCGCCGGACAGGTTGAGCGTGCCGCTCTGGACTTCGATGGTGCCGGTGTTGGTGACGCCACCCGTGATCGTGTTGAGGCCGGAGACGCTGTAGAGATTGCCGGCATTGCCGAGGCTGCCGCCGTTGATCGAGACGTCGGACAGATAGAGCTTCGAGGTCCCGTCGACCGAGATCGTGCCGCCGGTGTTGGCGACGGTGACGGTCGTCAGCTTCAGCGTGCCGCCGGTCACTGCCTCGATTAGACCGTGATTGGTGATGCCGTGAAGGATGCCGGGATCGATCGTCAGCGTGCCGCTGGTGACCGAGATCGTGCCGGTATTGCCGACGTCGGCGTTGTCGATCGCGCTCGCGCCGGTCGATTCCAGCGTGCCGGCGATGGTGAGCGTGCCGCCGGCCAGGCTCGCACCGTTCAACGTCAGATTCTTGCTCGCATCGACATTGACGGTGCCGTGATTGACGATCGCGGTGCCCGAAACGGTCGCGTCGTCCAGCGTCAGCGTGGCGCCGCTCTCGACCGTCACCGCGCTGACGCTGAGCGTGGCGGCGTTGTCGATCTTGCTGGCGCCGGTGACGTCGATCGTGCCGGCGCCCCTGATGGCGCCGCCGCTGATCGTGGCATAGTCCAGCGTCAGTGCGGCACTGCCGTCGACGATGACGTCGCCGCTCGAATTGTCGACGGTCGAGCCCTGCTCGATCGCGAGCGCGCCGTTGGCGAGCACTTCGATGATGCCGGCATTGGTGACGGTCTCATCGCTGAGCGCATTGCGCGCACCGCTCACCTTGAAGACGGTATTGTTTTTCAGAATGCCGCCGCTCAGGACGGCATCGCCGGTCAGATCAATCTCACCGTTGTTGGTAATCGTGCCGGCGCCGCGAATGCCGGCGTTGAGGACGGGGCCTCCCTCGTCATCACCGCCACCGGTGTCGATCACCGCACCAGCTCCTCCGATGGTCGCATTGCTGACGATCAGCTTGCCGCTGGCGTCGACCGTGATCTGGCCGGCATTGGTAACGCTGGAGCCCTGATGGATCGTCAGCCAGCCGTTGGCCAGCACCTCGATCACACCGGTCGCGGTGTTGGACACGGTCTCGTGGGCGAACTCGACCGTGCCCTTGACGTTGACTGTGCCGGAATTGTTCAGCGTGCCGTTCTCGATCAGGCTGGTGCCGTCGAGCTCCAGCGTGCCCAAAATGCTGACGGTGCCGCCATCGACCGTCGCGGTGTCGACGATCAGCGTCGAGCCGGCATCGGCCCTCAGCAAGCCGCTGGCGTTGTGGATCGTGGCGAGCGTCTTCAGCGTGCCGCCGGACAGCTCGATCGTGCCGGAATTGGTGATCTTGGTGCCGCTGGCGAAATCGCCGCCGCCCGCGAGCGTCAGATAGCCGGCATTGGTGAGCACGCTCGTGCCCAGAATCTCGGCCTTGCCGCCGACCGACATCGTTCCGGTCGCGGCGGTCGTGAGGATCGAATCGGCACCCATGTTGAGCGCGCCTGATATCGTCAGCGAGCTCTGGACGATCACTTTCGGCGGCGGGCCACCGAAATCGTTCATCGTCAGCGACTTGGCGTAGGCCGCAGTGTCGATCGTCACCGGATAGGACGGCGTCAGGCCGTGCAGCTGATCGGTGATGACGATGACATCGTCATTGATGGTCGGGACCGTGCCGGTTGCCCAGTTCGCCGCGTCCTTCCAGAAGCCGCCGGAGGGAGCGCCGGCCTTGTCGGTCGCGATCCACACCACCGCGGGCGCATCGGTGCCGGTGATCGTGACGGTGATGGTCTGCTTCGAGGTCGCGCCTTGCGAATCCGTCAGCGTCACGGTGTAGACCAGCGTCAGGACCTCACCTTTCGGGATGAAGTCGGCGAGATAGACCGGCAGATCGGCCAGCGACCAGTTGATGGTGCCGGTGCCGTCTCCGGTGCTGTCGGCGCCCGCCGCGATCGCGACCGACATCGCGCTCTGGAACGCCGCGAGCGGGCCCGGCGGAACGGTGCCATCAGGCAGGGTCGCGCTGGTCAGCGCCACCGACACCGTATGCTTGTCGGTGAGATCGACGTCGCCGAAGTTCAGCGTGCCCGTCGTCGGCACATCGCTGGTGAGCGGGCCACCCGGCACGCTGGTGCCGCCTTCAAAGATGAT
The DNA here is from genome assembly GCF_055811795.1 of Bradyrhizobium sp. MI1.7. Classification (NCBI taxonomy): domain Bacteria; kingdom Pseudomonadati; phylum Pseudomonadota; class Alphaproteobacteria; order Hyphomicrobiales; family Nitrobacteraceae; genus Bradyrhizobium; species Bradyrhizobium sp. MI1.7. The sequence goes on along the minus strand of NZ_JBVVPO010000071.1, from coordinate 35,001 downwards.
GACCGGAACGCTGGTGGTGATCACCGGCTTGTCGTTGGTGCCGGTGATCGTGATCGTGATGGGGATGAAGGCGGTCTCGGGGCTGACCGAGAAATTGTTGTCGACGCGGACCATGTAGGTCAGCGTCAACGTTTCGCCGGCCGCGAGGAAGTCGAAGACGTGGTCGGGGATCGTGTAGGTCCAGACCGCCGAGCCGTTGTTGTTGTTGCCGCCGTCGGCGACGACGTTGATCTGGATCTGCGTCGCCGCGATGTCCTGCTTCTGGAGCGCGGTGAGCGAGCCGGTGACGTCCTGGCCGGCGCTCTTGTAGACGTAGTTCGGCGCGTCGGCGAGGTTCACGCTCACCGTGGGCCTGTCGCCCAGGTTCTGGTCGATGAAGGTGATGCGGCCGGAGATCGTGTCGGAATGCGTGGTGTCGCCGGTCGTGTCCGCGCGCTCGGTCAGCACAAACGCCGTCTTCACATTGCCGTTGAGATCGAGGCTCTGAGACAGAGGCTTGCCGGGGTAACGGTTGAAAGGCGTCGTGTGATCGCTGGGCCCCTGCGGTCCCTGCTGACCGAGGTTGGTGAAGAGCGCGGTCGCGATGTAGCCGGCCGGCGTCTTGATGACCAGGCCGTCGCTGGTCTGCGTGATCGTGTCGGTGAAGTTCGTGGTCAGCTTGGTGTTGGTGTTGTTGTCGGTGAACTTCAGCGTGAACACGTCTGTGATCAGCCTCTGGACGTCCGGCGACAGCAGCCCGTTGGTGATCGAGACGTTGCCGCCGCTGATCTGGATCATCTGGCCGGCCTGGTTGACCGTCGCGATCGGCAGCAGCGTGACCTTGTCGAACAGGATGTAGGAGCCGGTCGTGCCGTTCGGCTCGACCAGCACCTGGAAGCTCGCCTGCGGCTGCGGATCGCCGCCGCCGGCGGGAACGACGAAGTTGATCTGGGTCAGCACCGCCGTGCCGCGGATGCCCATGGTGGCGACCGGCGTGTCGATCTTCATGTCGCCGTGCTTGGCGGTCTCGCCCGCGACGAAGGTGATGGTGCCCGCAACCAGGCTCAGCAGCGAGGAATTGCTCGACCCGTTGGGGTCGTAGACCATCTCGTTCAGCACCATCCGCGCATTGGAGGACAGGCCGAACACGGTGCCGTCGATGAAGGTGATGCCGAGCGTCGAATCCGCGCCGGTCGAGACCACATCGCCCTTCTCGACGTTATCGCCGTTGTTCAGCGTGACCGAGACGCCGTTGCGAACCGCGGTCGCGCTGCCGGAGAGTTTTGTGACGTGGCCGATGACCTGCGCGGCGGCGATGCCGGGCGCGGCCTGCGCAACCTGCACATGGCCCGTGAGCGCGTTGACGACGTCGCCGGTGAGATGGGCGCCATCGGGCGAGGCGATCGCTGCGCGCTTGTCGCCCTTGAAATAATCGTGAATGACGAACTCATGCCCCTCGTGGGACAGCACGAGGTCGAGACCTGCGCGCTTGAACTCGCCATTGAAGATCAGGTTAGCATCGGGAACAACGAACGTGCCGTCGGGCACGTGACCGTGCGCCTTCGCGACAAAAGGCTTGGCGATAAAAGTCTTGGCCGTAAAGGAATCGATATGAACGTCCGCGGCCGAGCGGGAACCCTCGCCATCAAGGGGAATCGTGGCGTCAAATTTGCCAGCGTAATTCAACCGGGGGGCACCGCAAAAAAGAGTTAAAATCTAAGTAAGTAACGACCGCCTAAGCTTGAATAGCATTACCAAGTCCTTAGCGAAACCATCTATTGCTTGTGTGATTCCCATCACTTGGCTGGAGGAGTCCCCAATAGCGGCGCCTTCACAGAGAAGCCGAAGTAATTCTTCAAATATTCCGAGGTCGGTTTTCGGCTTATTTTCACGCATTCCCAGTCATCCAAAGTAATCAGTCGCCCCTATCGAACGACGGATACTTGTGTCATCTTTTGTTCGTAGTACCCCGCAGCATCCTGCGACAAATACGGGGCAGAATCTGTGACCCAACTAACAGAACCCGTGAAATAACGGGCTGTTAGCCATAAGCGGTAGAATCAGCCCTCCCGCAACTTCTCCCTGCAATTGGTTCCATTTCGCGGCGACGGAGCCCTCCTAGCCGGCGAATCGTAAAATTTTACGCAATTTGCACAGGCCCGTTTCAGCCTGTCCCACGGTTTTGGGACCCCTGCCGGGCGCGTTAAGCAGAACAAAACGGCCCGTCTCGCACTATCTCCGCGAAAGCAACAAAGCCCGGCACGACCAGGTCGAGGGGGACCTGGCGAAGCCGGAAGGGGATGTCAGATGGAGACCGCTGCTCGCTCGCGCGCCTGGCGCGCTGTCCTTGTGCTGTGCGGATTGATCCTGCTCGGATCGGCCGCCGAGCTCCGCGCCGGCACGCTGCTGTCGCCTGGAGCCGGCGTCCTCGTGCGCAGATCCGCCGAGCCGTTCGGCGTGTTCGCCTTCGCCATCTCGTCCGGCAGCCTCCAGCAGAAATGGTTCGCGCTGAAGCAGAAGCTCGACGACGACATGGTGCAGCTCGCGCTGTGCGACGGCGACCGGGACAATTGCGCGTCGCCCGCGGCGCTCAAGCTGATCGCCATCGTCGACCAGGCCCGCAGCCGCGACGGCCGCGCGAAGCTGGGTGAGACCAATCGCGCCATCAATCTTGCCATCCGGGCCGCCAATGACGGCGCCGACGACGTCTGGAGCTCGCCGCTCGCGACCTTCGCGCGGGGCGCCGGCGATTGCGAAGACTATGCCATCGCCAAGCTGGCCGCGCTGCGGCTCGCCGGCGTTGCCAATGAGGACCTCCGCATCGTCGTGGTGCGTGACGTCAGGGCCGGCGAAGAGCATGCGGTTGCCGCAGCAAAGCTCGGCGGCCACTGGCTGATGCTCGACAACCGCCGCATGGCGATGGTCGAGGACGACGCGGCCCAGACCTACCAGCCGCTGTTCGTGCTCTACCAATCCGCCGTGATGAAATATGTCGACGAACCGGTGCGGTTGTCGATGGCCGCACCCGAGGCGCACTGATTTTCTTGTAGCCCGGATGGAGCGAAGCGAAATCCGGGACTTTCACGACGCGCACCGCTCCCGGATTACGCTTCGCTCCATCCGGGCAATGGCATTGAAATTGTTACGCTATTTCGCCCAATGCCGATCCTACCCACGGTCGTACCCACATGGCGATGCGCGGTGAAGCAGTTCGTATGGCAACGTGGAGCGCTAAGGTGGGAAGGCTCCGTCAATGCTGTTGGGCGAGTCGAAACACAGCGAGATTGTCGTCAAACTTGCGCTTAACCAGCTCCCAGACATTCGCGTCGCGCGGAAGAGAAAAGGCCGTACCTTCCTCGCGTGTCAGAATCTCTTTGTACGATTGGGAAAGAGTGAGCCCGATGATCCGATTCGCTCGGTCGAAGAAGCTGTTGAATTTCGCACCGAATGCGTAGAGATCCTGCATCGTTACCTCAGGAGTCGTTGGGAGAATTTGGTCAACGTAGAATTTGAAGAGTTTTAGGCCGTAGTATTTCAGGCGGCTCACTTGCTTGAGGTCTTCGCTAGATTTCTGGAGCTTCTCCAACTCCGCAACTATCTTGTCAAATGCGTGTATCGCTAACAGGGTCTCCTTGAATTGATCTTCCGACCACATTTCGGTGATCTCCCCATCTACGCCAAACGAGTAGCCATAGAGTCCGTTCTCCTCCGGCAATTGAAACAGCTTTGCCGGGTCTGATATTGGAATGCGGGGATCGTGATACCAAGCATACCGGATCTTGCCGAGGTCTTGGAGTTTCAGAACCGACGTTGTCGCGTTGGCGCGAGGATAGGGACGCTTCCTCCCGTATGCGATTTGGTTCAGATCCCCTCGCGGCTTTGTCGCTTTGAATTTAGATTCAAGCCACAGTTGGATTGGGTCGTTTGATCGGAAGTCAGGCACTCGAAGAGTGTTTTGCGTGTTGTTGGTCTTGATCAGGGAAGCGGCTATGCCCTTCTCTCGGGTGGCATGCCTTACGGCTGTCAGTTTTACGAGAACAAGAGTGTCCTTCACCTTATCGACGAGCGCGTGCTTAAGCGCGCCAACTGTCTGCGCACCGTTGACGATCTGCAATTTTTGGATGACCAACTTACCGTTTTTGGGATTGAAATCGAAATCTTCGCAGAGCGCGGATATGCCGTTGTTAAAATAATAAAAGTTCTCTGGCTCCTCGGTGAGCGTCTTGTTGAGGCCCGTGTTGACCTCACCCTTACGTCCTAAGAAGCGCCGGATATTCCAATTGAAAAGACTGTCTTTGTGATCCATCGCGACTTGCTTGAGAGCGCTACCACGAATCGCGAACGTCAGGTTGTGGAGCTTGCCCTCTGGCTGCATGAAGTGCTTTTCGGCAAGGGTTAGGGTGATCGTGTCGGGATATTTTTCCTCGATGCTCTTCACCGAAACAAACTCATCCCTCAGGCCAGTGATGTCCCAGACGTCGAACTTCACGTTTTGATTTTGGTTGTCCTTCGTGAACTTATCGACCAATGCGTTGGTTTTGTCCGATGACTCCCCTGAACTTATGAAGATGAAGTGGATCAGGTAGCGCTGCTTGAGCCAGTACTCGAATTCATTCGCCAACTCCTCCAATTTGGGATTGGTAGTTTTCCGCTGAGCTAGATAGGTCCGGTCGCTCAGGAGCTTATAATTCGCAAAAAATGCCTTTACGTCTCCTTCCGGGATTGGATCGGAGCCCGCAATTTTAGGATGCTTGCATTGGACAATGTAGATTTCGTCCGTTTCCTTGCTTTCAAAGAATATGTCGATCCCTGCGTCATCCCCTCGGATGATGCACAAGGATGGATCGTTGTCGGCTGCTGGATAGCGCTCGCTGAGTAGATTGAAACACCAGTTCTCGAACGCCATCCCGCGTTGCTTCACGTTGTCAAAGGACCATTTATTCTGCGCGCAGATTGCTTGGAGGCCGCTTCGCAGCTCATTCTTGAATGATTCGATCTTCATGGTCGCCTTACGCTGATGCCGCTGGTTGAGTGAGCCGGTCCGGGGGTAATCGTAAGCACATAAACCGCCAATTGTCGCCAGTCACCGAGGAGTTTTCTGAGCTGTCGATTCGAGCCTCTGTTACCATGGGCTGCATGCACGAGCACGACCATCAGCGCTTCGCCAAGCTGATCAGCGACTTCGTTGACGGCTGCGGATTCGAGCCGCCGTTTCATTTGCTCACCATCGACGCGCGCGGCTCGTGCTCGGTGACGCGCTACGGTCCCCACGGCATCGAACAGGTGTGCAGCGGTCCATCGCGGACGAATAGGCTGCGGATGATTCCGCCGCTGGTGGTGACGTGCATCTCGTCCGACGGCGTCGGCCGGTCGGCCAAGATCGAGATCGTGGCGTCGCGGGAGACGATGCAGTAGATCGCTCGCAGGTTGCATTGATGAGTTGACACACTTAAGCTGTTAGTCCAGACTAACAGGTCACAGTGAACTTATCAGGAGCACCACACTATGACAACGACCGAACTTCCGCACATGACCGACGACGACCGCGTCAAATTCGAGCGCGGCGCCGAGCTGCTCAAATACATGCAGAGCGGCAAGGCCTTCGATGATTACTGGGTGCCGATTGGTGAAGGTCTGCTTGCGGTCCGGCGAACTGCGATGGCCGCGCTCAGTCTCAAGAAGGTTCGTGGCTCCGGCTCCGGCTATTACAACGACGCCTTCGGCCGGCTGGTGGCCAAGACGCCATATGCCGAGATGCCCAAGGTTGACCGCTCCAACCTGCTCTATTGCATGGAGCACCTCTCGACGATCTTGGAGATGCGCGCGGGCTGGACTCCGACAGACCGGGCCAAGGTCAATCACCCGACCAGCATGGCGAAACGGCTGCGCGAATTCCTCAACCGCGCGCCGACCGACAAGGTCCGCCGTAACGCCTCGCCGATGGCGCTGCTCAAGGAGAGAAACGACAAGCTCAGCCGCACCAATCTTGATCTCGCCGAGAAGGTGGCTTCGCTGGAGTCCCGCGACGGATCGCTATTCGACCTGCATCAATCGAGCGCGGAAGAGATCGCCACGTCCATCGTCGGTGAACTCTCGACGCGCAGGACCGGCCGCGCTAAGGCCAAGGAGATCGCCAACGCGATTCTGGACAAGGTTGGCAAGTTGCCGTCGAAGGCAGCAGGGTGAGCCGCCCGCCACGACTGAAGCGCCGTTCTCTCCGGCTGCGAAAACGCGCTGACAGAGCAACTGTTGCATATGCCACAGTTGAGCCCCGGCCGGCCGTCCTCGCTGCTTCATCCCTAGCGGCGCCCGCGCGGGCGCGGCCCGTTGAGATGCGCGCGCTGGAGCTGCGCGACGACGCGATGCACGATGCCGGCGCCGACCACCTCATGCTTGGCCAGCTCGTCGGCGACCTCGGCAAGGAAGGCGCTGCGGTCGTGCGGCGGGATCGGACGGGCGGCTTCCATCACGGCGGCGAGTTCGGAATCGGAAAGCGAGATCATCTATTCCTCCCTCAGGGAAAGACGCCTTTTAAAACCCGGCGGTTTCCGCGCAGTTTTTTTTTGCCGGGGCCTTGGCGGTTTCGCCGCTTTTATTTCGCGGTCGCGCGTCGCTCGGCCTCCGCGATCGCCGCCATCGGATCTGGCTCGAACATCGACAAACCGGCATCGATCAGGCGCTTCAGGATCTCGGCGGCTTCGCGTTCGCCGCGCGGATCGCCGAACGGCTTCTTGAGGTCGGGGAAGCGGGCGTACATCGGCGGGTTCTGATGCGGCAGTAAACCCAAGGCGCTGCACTGCGCGTTGTAGCAGGCGAATCTCGCGACCGTGAGCCATGGCCGCGTCGCCAGCATCTGGTCGATCTGCTTGGCGCGGGCCGGGCTCTCGGCGCGGGCGGCGATCAGGCATCGCGTCAGGGCGTCTCGATCAAGGGCGCTAATTTCGTCCATCGCGCTGCGCCTCCAGACTCATCCGCTCATAGGCGGAGGTCGGCGGCGCCTCCGAGTCCGACGACGGCGTCGATTGTCGTCCGGCGGGATTCAGCTTCAACATTCGCGACAGGGTCGTGACCGCACGCATGCGAGCCTGCCAGACCGCCAACCATGGACTCACCCGGTCGTCGATGACGCTGGCGCGCTCCAACTCGTCGGCGGCGAGCTTCTCGGCGATCAGGGCGCGGGCGTAGCGGGCGAGCAGTGGAGTATCCACCCGGTCGAAGTGATCGGCCCTGCAGGCCAGCACAAGGTCGATAAACTGGGTTCTGGCGGCTCCCTTGAGGTCCGGCGGCGGCGCGATCCGGGTGGCGGTGGTTTCGGAGAACGGGACAGCGATGCTGGATCGGCGGGGCATGGGTTGCTGCCTCTGACTGACGGGTCGCGGCCACTATCGCGCTGGTTGTGTCGCGGTAAGGCGGTAGTCGAGGTGGAGCCTAGGCTCATTTGGAAGATTATTCTAGGTTCCAGCGACGAGTTCCCGGTTCCATCAGGAACACCTACTAGCCCTAGTAGCAAGTTCCGTGCGCCGCCGCGCGGGAAAATGCTGCCTCCAAACATTTCGGGAGGTCCCCCCCGGCCCCGCTTCGATCCAGAGGGCCCAGCCAGCCCAGCTCGGGCGTTTTGCAGGGTCGGGTGGCACTCCGCATCGTCCGGGGTCGCGCCAACGCATCAGCGGCCTTCCTACGGCCTCGACCCCATCGCGACTGTACCCCCTTGATCGCGTTGAAGCATTGGGCGCGGTGCGACTTGCCTGCAAGCCTCTGATTTTGCTCAAGATTTCGCCATCTGCGATAGGTCCGAAACCCAACACAAGAGCCCGGAACCCAAGAGAATAACTCTACTGGCTTTAAGCCAGCGGTTCCCTGCGAGCTTGACGACGCTTCATCCCGCTGGATCAGTGCCAATGAGCTGCTCAACCAAAGCGAGTGCTCGACGGAAGTGGTCCCGCTCAAGGAGAAGCTGGACGAGCAGGATGTTTGAACGCTGCTCGGCATCGTCGAGGGGCAGAACCGGGATCGGCGTACTTGCGGCGAGCTGCAACAGGGCGTGCTCGGCGGCGGTGGTTGCCAGCTCGGACACGCGGCACCACGCCTGCATCTCGCGGACCGGATCATCCATGGCGCCGACCGATGAAGGCGGGCACCTCGACCACCTCGCCGCGCTGGGTGGCGTTGTCGATGGTGACATCGGCGCGCAACAGGCCGAGCTGCTCCTCGAACTCGGCGCGCAGTTGCTGGCGAACCTCGTGAAGGACGGCGGCGACGCCGGGCAACGCCTCGGAAATCTTCCGCTCGACGTCGGCGCTGGTCAGGGGACGCGACAGCCCTTCCACCGCGTCGGCGATCATCTGCTTGACCTCGGCCATGTGAGCGTCCAGCAACTTGCGAACCTGCTTCTCGACGTTGCGCTCGCGCTCGGCGAACGCCCTGCGAATCCGGGAATCGAACTCGCGCTCGGTCAGCGTGAACTCGGGCTCGTCGCTGGCGTACCGCTCTTCAAGGAGGCGCTTCTTCTGGGCGAGGAGTTCGGAGACATCCATCACGATCACCATGCTGTCCCGGTCACGACCGCGACCGAACCCGGTGCGGCGGACCACGTCACGCGCGCGATGCACTTCAACGCGAACGAATCCGATTGCCACATCGAGATCGTCGGCGCGGCTACGACGTTCGGCGCGCCCGGAATTGCGATCTGTTCGGCGGGATCGGCCATATGCAAGACGCCGTGCTTGGAAACATCGACAACAGGATCGCCGCTGCCCGCGACCGCGAGCCCCTCGACCGCGACCGCAATCACAGTGCCGGGATCGAGCGGTGCGCCGACGACGCGATAGTTGAACTGCGGCCCGGCGGTAAGCCTGATCGCCATCGCCTGTTCGGCCGCCGCGATGAACACAACGGATTCTGCATCGATGCCGGCGGCGGAGATTGCGCCGACGAGCGCGGAAAGATCCTCTGACATCGAGGCGCCGGCAGCAATCGGCGTCACGCCATAGAGCAGGCCAGCAGGCGCGATCTCGCTTGCAGGATCGGCGGAGAACAACACCTTGGCGAGCCCGTTGCCGACCGCGACCCTGAGCACATGCTCGATGATGGTCGAGGCCGCACTCGCGGATGCGGTTTCGAGTTCGTTGGTCAGCGCCGCGATCAGCGCGACCTTGCGAACCGGACCGAGCGGCATGCCGGCGAACACACCTTGGCCCACCGGGATCGGAAAACCCTCTTCGACGAATTTGGCCTCGGTGAAGGTGGACGCCAGCGGAAACGAGAACGAGCTGATGCCGGGAAGATCGACCTTGGTGGCCGGCTCGAACAGCTTCGCCGCCGCGCTCTGCGGCGCCAACAGCATCAACTTCGCGACGGTGCCGCCGGGGAAATCGGCGGCTTTCGTCGGCGTCACCGCGCCGCGCAGTTCAAGCCGGATCTCGTCGGCGCTGGCCTTCCTGATCCGCGCCAGCACGCCGACAGTCGCATCGTTGACGAAGCCGCGCTTCCACTCGCGCGCGGCGGCGGAGTAGTCGGGCCTCAATGGGATCGGGCGCTGTGCGTTCATGGCCGTGGACCTTTCGCGATTTCGCGAACATGGCACGGAAACCGGGCGCTCGATGAAGATCGGTCACGGATTATTTTTAGGGCGATGTCCGATGATCGGAAAACGGACGCTAGCTCACCGCTTCGCCGCCTCCGCCACCATCGCGCTCAAGGCCTTGGCGATCTTCTTGTGATTCTCCCGTTCGTCCTGATTCAACCAGCCGGTGCCGATCAGCATCTCGACCACGTCGCCATCGATCTCGACTGCTTCGATCCACTTGCCCTCGTCGAAGCGTCGTCGATACTCCCGCTGCGCCAGCCGCCGCCGTTCGCGCTGGTCGGCGCGGGTGCGGCGGCGAGATGGCGGCGAGCGGTGGAGCATCAGGCGTTACAGAGTCTCAGAGACGATCCGAAGTTTTGCCACGCGACACTAACGTCGGCGTCAGCGTCTTGGGCGCTCATATGCTGCTCCACGGCGAGACAAGTCAGGGCCTCGTCGATCAGGTCAAGCGATAGACCTGTACCCCAGACAGCCCCGCCCGTGTCGGCATCGCACAGCCGGTAAGGACCTTTGTCGTCGGCGTCCGGGTCGATGTCGTCCTGCACGATAATCACGCATTCGAGCGTTCTGGCTCGCGCCCGCAGTTCGTCGATCCGTTCTTCGTCGGTGGTCATGGTCGTTGCTCCTCTCGTGCTTGCCGGCATCCGGCCGGCGCGGTCGTTGCTTCAGCCGGCGGCCTTCAGGCTGTCGATCACCCATTGCGCGATCTGGGGATGGTGCTGCTCCAGATGCTGCGTGTCGCGGCTGTTGGAAAGCCGTTCACCGTTCCAGCCGAGCCACCAGTTGTGTTTCCGTGCGGCGCCGGTCCGGACCAGCTTGACGGTCCGCCATCGCGAGCCCGGCCTACCGGCGTGTTCGTACAGGGTCCAGCTCTCGGCTGATGCCAGTGGGATCGTCTCGGTGGTGCGCTGCATGTCAACTTCACTCCGCCTTTCACTCGCTCAATTTGGCCAGTCGCAACGCCTCCAGCGCGTACCAGCGCGGCGGCTCGTCAACGCCTTCGAAGGAGGGGTCTGCGGCGTCCCGCATCGCGACCACGATGTCGGTGCCGATGTCCGAATAGGCGAGGTCCCACGCGGCGCGATCATGCTTGAACATCACCCGGTCGCTGTCGTGGAGCAATTTCAGCCAGCGTTCGGCAGCCTGCATGAGCCAGACGACGCTGCTGCGCGCCTCCTGCATCGCCTTGCGCAGCTCGGCGATCGAGGTGAAAACCGAATTGAACTGCAGCTTCTGCACGGCCAGCGCCAGCACCACCGGATGAGTTGAGACCGGCGTCCAGAGTTCAGTAGCCTCGCCGACGAGATTGGAGCGCGGATCGAACATCGCGACACAGCTTGCAATGAGCGCGTTGGTCTCAACGTTCTTCGCTTTGCCGACACCGCGAAACAGCACGCTCACCATCGCCAGCGCGATCTCGGCCGTGATCGTCGGCGTCCTGACGATGTGAGGATAGGCGACCGCGAGCAGCGCGGTATGAGCCTGACCGACCAGCGTCGCGCGTCGAAGCATCTTCGCGTGGTTGGCTGTCGCGGCGGGCAGATCGTAACGATGCAAGCCCTCGCTGACACGCTCCAGCTCGCCACGCAGCTCGTTGCGGCATTGGCCTGCGACGGACAGCGGCGGATGCACCGCGTCGAGCGTGGCCGCGATCAGCGCATGGCCGGCTTTCTTGGTCGGGCGAACAGCGACACCGCCGCCGGGGATTCTGATCAACTCGCTCATCGCCGTGAACTCCAATGAGCGTTGTCGGCGAGAATCTGCGCCTCCGCCTCGGCGTCGATCTCCTCCTGTGAACGCCGTCGCGGGGCTGGCGTCTCGATGACGTTGCCGGTGGCATGGTCGATGGTGACGGAGCCGGTCGGTGCGGGCTCATCGAGCCAGCATTCGCCGTTGAGCCACGTCGCCGGATGCTTGGTGAACTTGGGGTCTTGCCCGGCGCGCTCGATGGCGTAGCGCTTGGCACCTTCGATCAGGGCCGCCGGATCGGCACCGCGCTTGATCGCGGCGGCGAACGCCTTCTCGGCTTGCGCCTTGGCGACGCGCTTCGGGTAGGCGGACCAGAAGTCGGGGAAGAAACGGGTTGTATTACTACCTGTTTTTTGGTCGGCGTCGGGATCGGTGACGCTGATATTATCAGCATCATCGCTGGCTATCGGTGAGCCGGAAAGTCCCGTGACATTGTTTTTGGTACGAGAGTTTTTCCGCTCCGGATTCGACCTCGCGTCCCCCTTCGAATCCAGCGAAGCAAACTCGGGAGAGAGAGTCTGACTCTTACTGCCCGTTCTCTTTGCCCGTTCTCTTTGCCCGTTGGCGGCGAATTCGGCTGCAGGCTCAGCGGCTTCCAGTTTCGTCTGCGACTGTTGCTGTGCACGGGTGCGACTGTTGGGTCGCTTTCCTGCGACTGTTGACGCCTGCGACCGTCGCTCCCCTGCGACTGTTGAACCATCGCTCCCCTGCGACTGTTGGGGATCGGGGAAAGTGAAAACGAAACTGCGCTTCGTGCCGCCACCATGTTTCGAAAAACCGGCAAGCCAGCCGCGCCTAATCCCAACCTCGACGGCGCGGAAGACGGTGGCGCGATCCACGCCAAGCTCGTCGGCAACGGTCTGGTAACCGGGATCGCATCGCCCGGTCTTTTCGTCGCGATACACGCAGAGCCTGATCAGCACGAATCTATGGACGATGGTGATCAGCACGTCGCGGGCCACGCCGCGCATCCAGTTGAAGCTGGGAAATTTGGTGGTGGTGGTGCTGTTGGTCTTGGTGTCGGGCATTGATGGAGTCCCGGTTTCGGGCTACACCATCACCGCTCTCAGCCAGAGCACGATGATGATGATTGCCCATGCGAATGACGCGCCGCCCCGGTTGCCCCCTTCCGGGGCGGTTCGCGTTTCTCGGTCATTCGCGCGTGGCCTGATCGATCTTCGTCAGGTCCGCATTGCCCCCATAAGAGGCGTTCGGCTTGCCCGCCGGTGAACTTCAACCGACTTCCTAATTAGGAAGTCGGGTCGTTGTCAGGCCTCCGCGCTGGCGGCCTTCTTCTCCGCGCTGGCTGCTTTCTTCGCTGCGCGACGCTGCAGTCGCTGGCGGGTGCGGCGCTGCTCGACGCGGGCCTCGATCTCGGCGCAGACCTTCGCGGCGTTGGATTCGGCGCGCTCGACACGCTGCGCACGCAAGGCGAGAACCTCGCGCTTGATGAACCGCACCGACTTGGTGCGACGACCTTCCGCCGTCATCGAGATCTTCAGCGCCATCAGTTGGGTGTCGGTGTACGCGGTGGCGGTGGACATGCCGCCCAGAATTTTCAGTGCCTCGGCAAGCGGGATCAGCTCGTCCTCGTCCAGAATGCGGCTCTCGTTGTCGCTCATGCTGCACGCCCTTTCCAACGCTCAGATTTTGCTAATTGGAGAGATGCGCGCGGCATGCGCAAGGGTTTTCAAAAAGCCAGTGCGCTGGCTTTAAGAAAGGATGTTTGAATTATCTGATGATTTCCCTCGCGCCGCCTTCAAAGATTTTTTTGGCGCGTCGCTCAGTGCCTCACCACGCGCCGAAACAGCCCGGCGAATCACTAGGAACTAAACAAAAAGAAAACCCGGTGCTGCTGTGGCACCGGGTCTCGGTCGGTCGACTAAACCTACCCGTTTTTCAATTTGGGGAGGTTTCTACCTGCGCATCGCGACGACCTTGCGGCTGGCTGACGCGGGCGAGCTGATGTGCTGCGCCCATTGCTCCATGACCTTGCGCCGCCGCTCCAGCAGATCGCCGCGCGCATAGGCCTGCTCGGTCGAATTGCCGACGGCGTGCGCCAGCGCGACTTCCAGTATCTCCCTCGGCGCGCTGGTGCGCTCGCCACCCCAGTCACGGAAACTGCTGCGCATCCCGTGAATGGTGAAGCCGTCACCGCCGTGACGCTTGAGCGCCTTACGCAACGACATCGCGACAACCGGCTTGGTGCCGCTGATGCTGAACAGGTACTCGCCGTTGCGCGGCAACCGCTTGAGCAGCGCCAACGCCTCGGACGACAACGGGACATTGTGCGGACGCTTACGCTTCATGCGCTCGGGCGGCACCGTCCAGACCTTGGCCTCGAAATCGATCTCGCTCCACTTCGCGCCGCGCGATTCCTGCGAGCGCACCGCCGTCAGGATCGTGAAGGCGAGGCACAGCTCAGGGATGGAATCGGAGGCGATCAGCTTGGCGAACAGCCCCGGCACCTCGTTGAAGTGCAGCGCCGCATGATGGACGACCGGCTTCAGCTCGCGCGGATGCGGTAGCGTCTTGTCGAGATGGTTCTTCCAATCGGTCGGGAGCGGCCCCGGCGGACGCAGGCCCCGTGTCTGTGCCCATCCCAGCACTTCGCCGATGCGGCCCCTGACGCGGTCCATCGTCGTCGGTGCCCGCTTCCATTCCGGCTCGATCACCTTCAGCACCAAGCCGACATCGATGTCGGCGACATTGAGCTTGAACAGCGGCTTGGCGTAGGTCGCCATGCTGTTCTGCCACTGCTTGAGATGCTTCTCGCGCCACTTGTCGCCGTGCGATGTCAGGAAGCCGTCGAGGCATTGCGTAAAGGTCTTGGTGTGCAGCTCGGCGGCGCGGGCGGCCATGCGCTCGGCGTCGCGGTGGCTGATGGGATCTATGCCGCGCGCAAGCAGCCTGCGGGCCTCGTGGGCGAGGTCGCGGGCCTCGGCGAGCGAGATGACGCTAGCGGAGCCTAAGCCCATGTAGCGCGGCCGCTTGTCGAGCTGGTAGCGAAGCAGCCACGACTTGGTGACGCCGTCCGCGCCGCTCGCCGTGGCTTGCAATGCCAGCCCGCCGCCGTCGGCGTAAATCCCCGGCTCGCGGAGTCCGCGCACGAAGGTCGCCGAGAGCCTGTTCAATGCCCGCATTTTTCTACCCCAGTTTCTACCCACAATCCGCTATCGGAACGGGCAACAATTAGATGGGGTATATTACAACCAACCGGAAGGCTTAACAGCAGAAAATGCCGGTATTTATAGGCTTTCCCGCACTCAACCAGAACCAACTAGAAGCAACCGGAAGTCATGTTGCCCGGACGCTCCATCCGGGCTACGGGTCTCACGTAAACCGTCACGCCACAAAGCCGTTTCGCCGCGCGATCCGGGGCGCTAGCATGGCGCCTTTGCGGGGGCGACTGGAATGCGGTTCATCGTGCTGTCTGTGCTTGCGCTGCTGGTGTTGCCGGCGGCACCAGGCTCCGCGCAATCGGGCCCGTCCGACCGCTCCATCGCCGACAGGCTGCCGCTATTTGCCCGAAACAACTGCCAGCAGATCCGCGATCCCGGCAATCAATTGATCTGCGGTGACGCCGAGCTGGCCGCCGCCGCCGAGAAGCTCGGCACGGCGATCGAGGCGCGGCTCGCCCGCCTGCCCGATCGCCTGCCCGCGATCGAGGAGAATGCGATTTGGATCCGACAGCGCAACCTCGGCTGCGGCATCGTCGGCCAGACCGCGATCCGCACCGACGATTTCGACCGCGTGAAGGCGTGCCTTCTCAAGGTCACCGAAGAGCGCGCCGCAATCGTGCGTGATCCCGATTTCGACTGTCTCGCGGCCAACACGGCCGCGGGCGCGCTGATCTGCGCGGACCCGTCGCTGGCGCTCACCGAAACCGAGCTCAACAGCCAGGTGCTGGGCCTGATCGGCAGGCTGGATCCGACCGCGGCCCGCTTTGCCTTCGCCGAATACGGCCGATGGACGAGGGAGCGCGATCGCAAGTGCAATCTCGTCGGCAAGGAGAACGTGCCGCTTGCCGAGCTTTCGTCCGCGGAAGATTGTCTCGCCGACCATCTGAAGCGCAAGACCGAGGAGATCGCCGCCGCCAAGGGCGATCCGAAGAAAGTGTTCGGCCGGCAGGTCGCGGCCCGCTCGCCCGACACCGATGCCGTCGATTTCTGCGCCGCCCGGATTCACGCCGCCAATTCGTGCGGCAATTTCCTCCGCATCAACCGCGTCTACGCGCTCGACAGCCAGGTGACCGACCAGGAGGCGCAGGTCACGGGCGAGATCGAGATGGTCGTGCTGGCGCCCTTCACCATGTGCAGCAAGGTCGCATCCACCTGCACCGGCACCTGCTGGGACCCCAGGACGGGCCGTCCACAGCCCGGCCTCGGCAGCAAGGAGCGATCCGGCGAAGCCTTCAACGTCACGCGCCGCCTGAGAATCCAGCGGACCTTCGCTTTCGTCAAAGCCGCCGACGGCTGGCGCTGCCGGGAAGACGAGCTCGCGCCGGTGAATTCGGGGACGGCGGGCGGGGGATCGTAGGTTCTCCCCGTGGCGTGCTTTCTTCCTTCTCCCCTTGTGGGAGAAGGTGGCGCGCCCAAAGTGGGCGCCGGGTGGGGGGGTGTGTCCCCCCCCCCCCCCCTTCTTGTGGGGGGCCCCCCCCCCCCCCGGGGGGGGCGCCCCCCCCCCCCCCCCGCCCCCCACGGGGGGGG
>NZ_JBVVPO010000071.1:6543-18968 GCF_055811795.1 Bradyrhizobium sp. MI1.7 | reverse complement strand
TTCCCCCCGGTGGTTTGTTTTATACTTTCCCCCTTTTGGGTTTTTTGTGGCGCCAACGGGAGAAGCGCCGGATGAGGGGTTCTCTCCACTCGCACGACCATTCATGAGGATAGAGACCCCGAACCCGGCTTCGCTCACGCGAAGCCAGCCTCTCCCACAAGGGGAGAGGGTGCACCGTCAGCGCCGCAAGAGCGAAGCCATCAAAACATCAGATTATCCTTCACCAGCACCCAGCGGCCGTTCTTCACTTGCTGCACCTGGGTGACGGTGGTGGCGAGATGGTTGGTCTTCGAGAACACCGTCGGCGGCGAATTAAAGATATCCTGGAACTTGTCGCCGGACTCCAGCGCGTCGAGCATCTTCTGGCCAGTGAGATCCTTGCCAGCCTTGTTGGCATAATGCGCGAACGTCATCACCGCATTGTAGCCGATGATCGCCTGGGTGTTGGCGTCGGCGTTGAACATCTTCTTGTAATTGACGAGCCAGTCCTTCACCTTTCCCTTCGCGGTGTCTTCGTAGGGAATTTCGAAGTTCGAGGCGGAATACAAGCCTTCCACCACTTCCTTGCCGAGCGCCGGCACTTCGAGCACGTTAACGGGCGTGGCGCCAAGGAAGGTGACGTCCCATCCGAGCTTCTTCGCTTCACCCATCGTGCCGATCGGCTCACGGAGGACCGCGCCGAGCACGACGAGGTCGCAACCGTCGGACTTCATCTTGGCGACCTGCGCGCTGAAATCGGAGGCGCCGCGCTTGTAGCTCGTGATCGAGGCCGGCTGCAGCTTCATGGCGGTGAGCTGCTGGTTGAAGCCGTCGAGCACGTTTTTGCCGTACTCGTCGTCCTGATGCAGGATGCACGGCTTCTTGAAATTCTTTGCCTCTATCATGTATTTGAGCGCTGCGCGCGTGCTCTCGACATAGGGCAGGAGGTTGTTGAACTTCAGCCTCTCCTGCGGCTTGGCCGGATCGAACTTGAAGGTGAACTCGGCCGCCGTCAGCGGGAAGAGCTGAAGCACGCCGGCGTCGAGCAAGATATCCTGCGCAGCGAGCACGGTCGGCGATCCCATTGGACCCACCATCGCGAAAATCTTGTCGCGCTCGATCAGCTTTTGCGAAGCCAGCACCGCTTTCTTCGGATCGTAGCCCGAGTCCTCGACGACCAGCTTGATCTTGCGGCCCTGGACACCGCCCGCCGCGTTGATCTCCTCGACCGCCATCTTCATGCCGTTCGAGACCGGCACGCCCCAGCCCTTGATCGGCCCCGACAGGTCCTGATGGGTGCCGATGACGATCTCGGATGCCGAGATGCCATCGTTGGTGACCTTGGTTTGCGCCGCGGCCGGCAGACAGGTGAGCACCACGGCGCTCACAGCAAGGCCGAACGTACTGAACGATTTCGACATTGACGTCTCCTCTCCTTTGGGCCCGTATGGTGCGAAGGGCGGGGGCCACAGCTCCTTCGCTTTCTCGAACTGGCAGGCTCGTCACGCCACCGCGCGCTGGCGATACATCGCCTCGATCTCGGCAGCGTAGCGCTTGTTCACGAAGCCGCGCTTCAGCTTCATGGTCGGCGTCAGCTCCTCGTCCTCCGGGGTCAGCTGGCGCTCGATCAGGTAAAATCTCTTGATGGTCTCGACGCGGGCGAAATTGCCGTTGACCCGTTCGATCTCGCGCCAGATCAGGTCCTGGATCTCCGCCGCGCGGCACAGGCTCGCATAATTGGTGAAGGGGATGTCGTGGTCCTGGGCGAATTTCTCGACATTCTCCTGGTCGATCATCACGAGGCAGGTCAGATAGGGCCGCTTGTCGCCGATCACCACGGCATCCGAGATGTAGGGCGAGAATTTGAGCTGGTTCTCGATCTCGGACGGCGTAACGTTCTTTCCGCCGGAGGTGATGATGATGTCCTTCATCCGGTCGGTGATGCGGACAAAGCCTTCGTTGTCGATGGTGCCGACGTCGCCGGTGTGCAGCCAGCCGCGATGGTCGATGGTCTCGGCGGTCTTCTCGGGCTGATTCAGATAGCCCATGAACAGGAAGTCGCCCTTGATCAGGATCTCGCCATCGGGCGACAGCGCGACCTCGCCCCAGGACACGGCAGTGCCGACCGAGCCGAACTTGATGCGTTCCGCCGGCATCATGGTCGCGACGCCGCAATTCTCGGTCTGGCCGTAGACCTCGTGCATGTCGATGCCGAGCGCGAGATACCAGCGGATCAACTCCGGCGCGATCGGCGCAGCGCCGGTGAACGCGATGCGGCAGCGGTCGAGCCCGATCATGCGGCGGATGTTGCGGAACGCGAGCCGGTAGGCGATGCCGTTGGCGATGCGCAGCGAGAGCGGCGGCGCCCTGCCCTCGATCCGGCAATCGACCATGCGATAGCCGACCTTGATGGCGCGGCGATAGACCCATTGCTGCAGCGGCGTCGCGTCCTTCAGCGCGATGGTGATCGCGGAATAGAACTTCTCCCAGACGCGAGGCACCGCAAAGAAGACGGTCGGCTGCACCTCGCGCAGATTGTCCGGCACCGTCTCCGGGCTCTCGGCGAAATTCATCACCGAGCCGAGTGCGACCGAGATGTAGTAGCCGGCGACCCGCTCGGCGACGTGGCAGAGCGGAAGGAAGATCAGCCGGTCTTCGTCCTCCCGCGCCGAGATGAAATCGTTGGCATGCCGCATCTGATGCGTGACGCTGCGGTTCGCGTGCATCGCGCCCTTGGGCGGACCGGTGGTGCCCGAGGTGTAGACGAGGATGACAAGGTCGTCCGCGCTGCGGCTGTCGATCATCTCCTGCCACAGCTCCTCGCGGCCGACCATGTGGTTGCGGCCGAGCGCACGGAACTCGTCGAGCGACATCACCATGTCGTCGGAGAAGCCGCTGAGGCCCTCCATGTCGAACACGATGATCTTTTGCAGGGACGGACAGCGCGCGCGGCAGGCGAGCACCTTGTCGAGCTGCTCCTCGTCCTCTGCAAAGATCACCCTGGTCCGGGAATCGTTGACCAGATATTCGACCTGGGACGATGCATCGGTCGGATAGATTCCAGAGGAAACACCGCCGGCGCACAAAATCCCCATGTCGGCATGAACCCATTCCGGCACGGCATTGGCGATGATGGAGGCGACGTCGCCGGGCAGAAAGCCGGAGGCGCGAAGCGCGTAGGCGATCTCCTTCGAGATCTCCAGCCACTCGCGCCAGCTGGTCGGCTGCCAGATGCCGAATTTCTTCTCGCGAATAGCCGGCCTGTCGCCCCGCGTCTCGGCGGCGCGCAAGAAGCTCTTCGCGATCGTATCAGCGACCGTCAGCACCGCCGGTCGGGCCATGCGCGTCTCCTCCTTGTCGCTCTCCCCTCCGCTGCCTGCCTTGCCGGCGGTCTGTTGTTGCGGATGGGCCAATCCATTTAACGCCTTCTCCTAGCGCCAAATCTTCAGCGCCAAGTCTTCTTCTTTTTCCAGCGCCGCTCGCCTCGTGCGCCCGCCTCCTTGGCACCAAGGTAGAATTCCTGAATGTCCTGGGAATGCATCAAGCGGTCGCAGGTGTCGTTCATCACGACGCGGCCGATCTCCAGCACGTAGCCGTAATGCGCCGTCTCCAGCGCCACCTTGGCATTCTGCTCGACCAGCAGGATCGACATGCCCTGCTCCTCGTTGACGCGGCGGATGATGGTGAAAATCTCCTTCACCAGCAGCGGCGACAGGCCGAGCGAGGGCTCGTCGAGCAGCAGCAAGGTCGGCCGGTTCATCAGCGCGCGCCCGATCGCGAGCATCTGCTGCTCGCCGCCGGAAAGCTGGCCGGCCGGCTGGTTGATGCGCTCCTTCAGCCGCGGGAAATAGCCGTAGACGCGCTCCAGATCCTCCGCGACGCCATCACGATCCCGGCGCGGATACGCCCCCATCATCAGGTTCTCGCGCACCGAGAGGAACGGGAATACCTCGCGCCCCTCCGGCACATGGCTGAGGCCGAGCCGCACGATCCGGTCCGCCTCCATGCGCTGGATCGACCTGCCCATGAATTCGATCGTGCCCTTCTGCGGATCCAGAATGCCCGAGATCGTCTTCAGCACCGTGGTCTTGCCGGCGCCGTTGGCGCCTAGCAGGGTGACGATGCGGCCGCGCGGCACCTCCAGCGAGATGCCGCGGATCGCCATGATCGGCCCGTAATAGCTCTCGATGTTGGATAGCTTCAGGATGATGTCGGGCGTGACGGCGGCGTCCATGCGTCAGGCTCCCAGATACGCGGCGACGACATCGGGATGCTGCTGCACCTCGGCGGGCGACCCCATCGCCAGCACCCGGCCATAGTTCAGCGCGATGACGCGATCGGAGACGCGGTTGACCAGCGACATGTCGTGCTCGACCATCAGCACGGTGACGCCGAGCTCGTTCTTCATGTCGCGGATCCAGAAAGACATGTCGCCGGTCTCCTCGACATTCAGGCCGGAGGACGGCTCGTCGAGCAGGATCAGTTTCGGCTCCGAGCACAGCGCGCGTGCGAGCTCGATCACCTTGCGCACGCCATAGGGCAGGCCGGAGATCAGCTTGTCGCGATAGGGTTCGAGATCGAGGAACTCGATCACCTGCTCGACCCTGCGGCGATGCACCTTCTCGTTCGCCCGCACGCTCGGCAGGAACAGCAGCTCCTGCCAGAGCCGGGTGGTCGAGTGACGGTGGCGGCCGACCAGGAGGTTGGAGAGCACGGTCGCGTTCTCGAACAGCTCGATGTTCTGGAAGGTTCGCGCGATGCCGAGCCTGGCGATGTCGTAGGGCGGCTGCTCCGTGATGTCCTGGTCTTCGAAGAAGATGCGGCCCGTGGTCGGCCGGTAGATCCGCGAGATCAGGTTGAAGATCGAGCTCTTGCCGGCACCGTTCGGTCCGATGATCGAGAGGATCTCGCCCTTCTCGACCGCGAAGGATACCGCATCGACCGCCTTCAGCCCTCCGAAATGCAGCGACAGGTTCTCCGCGCGAAAGTAGCTCATCGGTTGCGCTCCGACTTCACGTAGATCTTCTGACGCTTGAAGGTGGCGCGCTTGTAGAGCGGAAACAGCTGGAAGAAGAGCTTGATCTTGAGCCAGCGGCCGTAGAGCCCGAGCGGCTCGAACAGCACGAACAGCACGATGATGATGCCGTAGATCGCACCCTTCAATCCGTTGAGCGAGGCGAACGCCGCGACTTTCGACTGGATATTGCCCGCAGTCGCCGGACCCGCCCCGAACGTCGCGGCAATGCCGGCGATGATGCCGGGCAGGTCGTCCTTCAGATAGGTCAGGAACGGGTCGATCATCACGATGAAGATCGCGCCCAGCACCGCGCCGTGCAGGCTGAAGGTGCCGCCGATCAGGATCACGATGATGAACTCGATCGAGAGCTGGAGCGTGAACATCTCCGGCGAGATGAAGGAGAGCTTGTGCGCGAACAGCACGCCGGCAAAGCCGGTGATCGCCGCCGAGATCGCAAAGGACTTCACCTTGTACAGCGCGACGTTGACGCCCATGCTGCGCGCCGCGGTCTCGCTGTCGCGGATCGCGACGAAGGCGCGCCCCGTCGGCGAGCGCAGCAGATTGAGCGTGCCGACGATGGTCAACACCAGCACGGCCAGGCAGAGGAAATAGAAAGTCGGGCTGTCGCGCGGGACCGTGACGCCGAGCAGCGACAGGGTCTTGACCCGCATGCCCTCGTTGCCGTTGGTGACGCTCTCCCAGCGGGCCAGGATCTCCTCGACGATCAGGGCAAAGGAGATGGTGGCGATGACGAGGTAGATGCCGGTCAGACGCAGGGCGGGAAAGCCGACCATCGCGCCGATCAACCCGGTCAGGGCACCGGCAGCGAGGAAATAGACCGGGAACGGCACGTTATATTTCTGCAAGTATGCCGCCGTGTAAGCGCCGATCGCGAGGAACGCGGCGTGGCCGAGCGAGGCTTGCCCGGTAAAACCGGTCAGGATCAGAAGGCCGACGCCAACCGTCGCGTAGATGCAGACGAAGACGAGCTGGCTCATCAGATAGCTGGAGAGCACATAGGGCGCGATCAGCAGCAGCGCGAGCAGGATGCCGTAGGAGACGACGTAGCCGGAATGCGGGAACAGCTTGATGTCGTCCTCATAGTCGGTCTTGAACAGGAAGCGCATGGCGTTCAGACCTTCTTGCGGACGTGAAGGCCGAACAGGCCTTCAGGCTTCAAGAGAAGTACGGCGAGCAGCACGAGATAGGGCGCGACGTCCTTCCAGCCCTCCGCCAGATAGAAGCCGGCCATGCTCTCGATCACGCCGATCAGCACGCCGCCGACGACCGCGCCGGGGATCGAGCCAAAGCCGCCGAGGACTGCGGCGGGAAACGCCTTGAGGCCGAGCACGAGGCCGACATTGGAATGGATGAACGTGATCGGCGCCAGCAGCACGCCGGCGCAGGTCGCGACCGCCGCGCTGATCGCCCAGACGACCGACACCACGCGCTTGACCGGGATGCCCATGTAATAGGCCGCCAGCATGTTCTCGGAACTGGCGCGCATCGCGGTGCCGAGCGTGGTCTTGTTGAAAAACAGCCAGAGCAGCGCGCACAGGATCATCGTCGCGGCGATCACCGAGAGCTTGTCATAGGCCAGCACCAGCGAGCCGACGCGCAGCACGCCGTGGCTGAACGGCGTCTCGATCTTCAGATCGTCGGTACCCCAGATCATCCCGGCGACCGAGCGCAGGAAATAGCCGAGGCCGATGGTGGCCATGATGATGGAGAATTGCGGATAGCCGAGGATCGGCCGCACCACCACGCGCTCCGCCAGCATGCCGAACAGCGCCATGGCCGCCACCGCACCGGCAAAGCCGATCCAGTAGTTCAGTCCCATCATGCCGATGAAGGTGAAGGCGAAGAAGCCGCCCAGCATCATCAAATCGCCCTGGGCGAAATTGACGACCTCGGTGGCCTTGTAGACGAGCACGAAGCCGAGCGCGATCAGGCCGTAGACGCAGCCGAGCGCAACACCGCTGACCAGCTGCTGAACGAAATCCAGCATCGCCGCGCAACCTCCCGATACAACAGCGGCTCTTCGCGACCGCCTTGCTGCATCTTGTGTCCAGTCGCTACGCGGTCGTTTCGCCGCGTTAGCGCCATTTGTCCCGGCAGCAATTCAGCCTGAACCGTCCAGCGCTGTCAACAAACGGTGACTTGCCATTAGTAGCAACCGGATGGCGGAATTTGGGGGCCGTATATTCACGGTGCCGAAACATCTTGGGATCATGGTCGCGAGCGATGCAAAACCGGATGGTGTGGCCGTCATGAAGCCGGACAGATCGGCGCTGGAAGTCCTGGGGTTAACGAAGCGTTTTGACCGTCTGGCGGTCGACAGCCTCGATCTCACCATTCACGCCGGCGAATTCTATGCGCTGGTCGGCCCCAACGGCGCCGGCAAGACCACCACTTTGCGCATGGTTGCGGGCCTGTTGCGGCCCGATGCCGGCGCGGTCTCGATCTTCGGCATCGATGCGCTCGCAAATCCCGTCGCCGCCAAGCAGCTGATGGCGTGGGTCTCCGACGAGCCCATGATCTACGACAAGCTGACGCCGCTTGAGTACCTCGAATTCGTCGCCGGGCTCTGGGGCATCGCGCCGTCGGCCTCGGAACCGGTCGCGCAGGACCTACTGACCTCGCTCGGGCTCGAGCCGCACCGGCACGAACGCTGCGAAGGCTTTTCCAAGGGCATGCGCCAGAAGGTCGCTCTCGCCGGCGCGCTGGTGCACGATCCCCGCCTCATCATCCTCGACGAACCGCTGACCGGCCTCGACGCCGTTTCCGCCCGCCACGTGAAGGGGCTGCTGAGCGAGCGCGTCCGCGCCGGCTGCACGGTCATCATGACCACGCATATTCTCGAGGTGGCCGAACGCATGGCCGACCGCATCGGCGTGATCGCCTCGGGCCGTCTGGTCGCCGAGGGCACGCTGACCGAGCTGCGCCAGCAGAACGGCCATGCCGACACCAGCCTGGAAGATCTCTTCATCGCGCTGGTGACGCTTCCGGAAGCCGCATGAGCTCGGCAACCGCGCTCTCCTGGTTTGCCCGCCACGAGCTCCGGCTCGCCTGGCGCGAATGGTTCGCCATGATGACCGGCGGGCGGCGCAAGCGGGCGCGCGCTGCAATGATCGGCCTGCTGTTCTTCGCGGCCCTCCTACACGTACCGGCCTGGGCTGTGATCGGCCGTTTCGCCGACCTGCAGCTGCCGCTCGACAAATCCTCGCTGATCGTGATCTCGGCGACGATCTTTCTGGCCTGGACGCTGATGCTGTCTCAGGCGATCGAATCGGTGACGCGGGTGTTTTACGCCCGCGCCGATCTCGACCTGATGATGTC
The DNA here is from genome assembly GCF_055811795.1 of Bradyrhizobium sp. MI1.7. Classification (NCBI taxonomy): domain Bacteria; kingdom Pseudomonadati; phylum Pseudomonadota; class Alphaproteobacteria; order Hyphomicrobiales; family Nitrobacteraceae; genus Bradyrhizobium; species Bradyrhizobium sp. MI1.7. The sequence goes on along the minus strand of NZ_JBVVPO010000071.1, from coordinate 10,633 downwards.
CTCGCCCGCGACGCTGGCCAATCTGTTCTCGGTGCGCATCGCCGCGATCGCACTGGCCGTCACCGTGATGGCGCTGCTGTTCTCGACGCCGTTCATCGACGTGCTGGTGATCGGCGGCGGCGCGCGCTGGCTTGCGGCGTTCGGCGTCGTCATCGCCATGGGCCTCTCGGCCGCGGCGATCGCGATCGCCGTCACCATCCTGCTGTTCCGCCTGATCGGCCCGGCGCGCACGCGCTTCGTCGCCCAGGTCCTCGCCGCGATGATCGGCGCCGGCTTCGTGATCGCGCTCCAGGTCGCCGCGATCATGTCCTATGGCACGCTGTCGCGCTTCACCATCCTGACCTCGAGCAGCTTCGCCGCCTACGCGCCCGACGTCGACAGCATCTGGTGGTGGCCGGCGCGGGCGACCATGGGCGACAGCGAGGCGCTGCTGCTGCTCCTGGCGCTCGGGCTCGTGCTGCTCGGCAGCGTCATGGCGATGTTCTCGCACCGCTTTGCCGACACCGCGATCGATGCCGCCGCTTACGGCGCCTCCGGCAGCAAGGCCGCGAAACAGCGCCCGTTCCGCGGCGGATCGCGGCAACAGGCGCTGCGGCGCAAGGAATTTTCGCTGCTCTGGCGCGATCCCTGGCTGATCTCGCAGACGCTGATGCAGCTGCTCTATCTGGTGCCGCCGGCGCTGCTGCTCTGGCGCAACTTTGCCGACAGCTCCGCTGCGCTGACGCTGATCACACCCGTCATCGTGATGGCGGCAGGACAGCTCGCGGGCGGGCTCGCCTGGCTGACGATCTCGGGCGAGGACGCGCCCGACCTGGTTGCGACCGCACCGCTGACGCCGTCCAGCGTCATCCGCGCCAAGATCGAGGTCGTGCTGATCGCCATCGCCGCCATCTTCTGCCCGCTGATCGCGGCACTCGCTTTCGCCTCACCGTTCCAGGCCGCGGTCAGTGCCGCGGCTGTCATCATCAGCGCGGCGTCCGCGACTGCGATCCAGCTCTGGTTCCGGGTGCAGGCCCGGCGCAGCCAATTCCGCCGCCGCCAGACCTCGTCGCGGCTCGCAACCTTTGCCGAAGCCTTCTCCTCGATCGGCTGGGCCGCCAGCGCGGCGCTGCTGCTCGCGCTGCCGCTTGCCGGCCTCATCAGCGGCCTGATCACCGCGGGCCTCATCGCCATCACCTGGAAGTTCAGCCCAAGGCGCAACTAAACGCCGTGAGTAGGGCTGCGACACTGACGCGCTGTTGATCGCGGCCTATTGGCCACGCGCTGCATTGCACGCTAGACTTCTTCCGAAGTCATCGGGGACGGATTCATGCGGCGACTGGTTTCAGCGGCTCTGGCGCTGTTCGGCGCATTCCTCTCTCCTGCTCTCGCCCAGCAGCCACCTCAGCGGAGCGAATGCCTGGCGATGGCAAACGGCGCGCCCCGCGCAATACCGGCCGCCTTCCGGCAGGCCGCAGGCTCGGCTGAAGTCCAGATCACCTATGCCGGCCATTCCACCTATTTCATCGACACGCCGGGCGGCCTGCGCATCGCGACCGACTACAGCGGCGCCTACCAGGTCGGACGTCTGCCCGATATCGTCACCATGAACCGGGCGCACAGCACCCACTACTCTTTACTTCCCGACAAGCGCATTCCCCATGTGCTGCATGGCTGGGGCGAGGACGGCAAGCCGGCCGTCGTGTCGGAGCGCATCGGCGACACCTTCATCCGCAACGTCACAACCGACATCCGCCGCTATTTCGGTGACGATTCCGGCACCGACATGATCCGCGACGGCAATTCGATCTTCATCTTCGAGGTCGCCGGCCTCTGCATCGGCCATCTCGGCCATCTCCACCACAAGCTCGACGAAACCCATTTCGCCCAGATCGGGCGGCTCGACATCGTGATGGTGCCGATCGACGGCACCTACACCATGTCGCTCGACGGCGTCTCCGAGATCACCAAGCGGCTGCGCGCCTCTGTGGTGCTGCCGATGCATCGCTTCGCCACCCCGCTCGACGAGTTCATGCACCTCATCGGCCGGCAGTTCGAGATCGACCGGCGCAGCGAGCGCTCCTTCCGGATGTCGCGGGACGCGCTGCCGACGACGCCGACGGTGATCATCCTCGACGGCGTGTGACGCGCAATTTTCTCCAAGTCGATTGCCGTTCGGTCGTGCTGATCTCCTCGCGACGGGAGATCGACATGACAGACTTTGCCAGACTTTTGTACGCGGACGGACCGAACCCCGAGCACGCGGCGGCGCTCCAGCTCTATGGCCGCTTCGTCGGCGACTGGGATGCCGGGATCACCGCTCATGGCCCCGATGGAACCACGCACACCGCGCCCGGCGAAATCCATTTCGGCTGGGTGCTGGAAGGCCGCGCCGTTCAGGATGTCTGGATTATCCCTCGCCCAGCGGCTGCGCCGGCGTTTCCGATCGCCGGCAATTGGTACGGCACGACGCTACGGGTCTACGACCCCTCCATTTCCGCATGGCGGATTTCCTGGTTCGATCCCGGTCGTAGCGTGTTCCGCCAGCAGATCGGCCGCCCGCGCGGCGCGGACATCGTGCAGGAAGGTACGACCGATGCGGGCGACCTGACACGCTGGAGTTTCACAAAGATTACCGATGATTCCTTCCATTGGCTCGGCGAAGTGAAGCCGGCAGCCGCCGCCGATTGGCGGCTTGTGGTCGATGTGAGGGCGAAGCGGCGCAAGGGCTAACGACGGCGCCGCTGTGCTCGCGATGACGGGTGCGGTTGCGCAGCACGCGCAGCTGGATGCGAAGACGAGGTGCTAGGCTCCCCCCACAAAAAATAAAGGGAGCGAATGCCGATGGCTGCAAGCGGTGTGCCCGCCAACACGAGCGGGCTATTCGTCGAGCCGCGCGAGGACTGGCTCGCGCAATATCAGGAGGAGATCATCGATCCCTTGCGGCCGATCGTCGATCCTCATCACCATCTCTGGGATCGCGGGCAGCGCTATCTGATCGAGGAGATGGCGGCCGATATCGCCTCCGGGCACAACATCATCGCCACCGTCTATGTCGACTGCCGTTCGATGTATCGCGCGCACGGGCCCGAGGCATTCCGGCCGGTCGGCGAAGTCGAGTTCGCCAACGGCGTCGCCGCCATGAGCGCAAGCGGCGGCTACGGCACGGCCGCGATCTGCGCCGGCATCGTCAGCCACGTGAACCTGTTGCTCGGCGATGCCGCCAAGCCGGTGCTGGAAGCCGAGATCGCGGCGGGCAACGGCCGCTTCCGCGGCATCAGGCATTCCTCGGCCTGGGACGAAGACCCTGTCGTCGCCGGCATGTATGCCAATCGGCCGAAGGGGTTGTTGCGGGATCCTACTTTCCGCAAAGGCTTTGCCTGCCTCGCACCGCTGAACCTGAGCTTCGATGCCTGGCTGTTTCACCCGCAGATCGGCGAGCTGACCGAGCTCGCGCGCGCCTTTCCCGACACCAGGATCGTGCTCGACCATTGCGGCGGCCCGGCCGGCGTCGGTCGCTTCGCCGGGCGGCGCGAAGAGGTGTTTCCGCAATGGCGCGCCTCGATCCAGGAGATCGCGAAGTGCGAGAACGTCTCGGTGAAGCTCGGCGGGCTCGCGATGTGCCTGCTCGGCTATGACTTCCATCTGCGCGCGAAGCCCCCGTCATCCGAGGAGCTTGCCGCGGCCTGGCGGCCCTATGTCGAGACCTGCATCGAGGCGTTCGGCCCCAAGCGCGCGATGTTCGAGAGCAATTTCCCGCCGGACAAGGGCCAGTGCAGCTACCAGGTGATCTTCAACGCGTTCAAGCGTATCGCGGCGCCCTTGAGCGAGGCCGAGAAGACGGCGCTGTTCTCGCAGACGGCGAGCGATGTCTACCGGCTCGAACTGCCGTCATGACGAGAAGAGGGGGGGGGGGGGGGGGGGGCGCCCCCCCGCGCCGGGGCGCGGGGGGGGGGGGGGGGGGGGGGGGGGCGGCCGGGGCGCGGGGGGGGGGGGGGGGGGGGGGGGGGGGGGGCGGCGCGAGGCGGGGGGGGGGGGCGCCCCCCCCCGCCCCCCCCCCCCCCCCCGGCCCGGGGGGGGGCCGGCCCGCCGCCGCCCCCAAGCACGCGCA
>NZ_JBVVPO010000071.1:0-6533 GCF_055811795.1 Bradyrhizobium sp. MI1.7 | reverse complement strand
ACGCTTATCGCGGCGCCCTTGCGCGCGGCCTACAAGACGGGGCTGTTCTCGCAGACGGCGCGCTATGTCTACCGGCTCGAACTGCCGTCATGCCTATAAGTGGGGCGGGTATGTTGGCCCCGGCCCCTCTTCCGTCGTGGCCGCTGGGAAGCGTCCTTGAAAATGCTTGAACTCTAGCCAGCCCCCAACAGCGAGGCGGGGCGGCGCTCGCCGGCGGAGACGAACATCCGCTTGAGCTTGTTGACGACGCGGATCAGGAATCCGATCATCACGGGATTGGTCTTGCGGCAGAAGGCGATCTTCTTGACGTGGCCTTCGACATGCCATTTGGCATGCGCGCCGTCGCGGAAGAAAATGACGTCGCCCGGGCCGTAACGCTTCGGCGGCATGCCGTCGCTTTCGAGCACGATCGATCCTTCCATGATCATGATCGTCTCGTCGATGTCGTAGTACCAGTTGAAGCGCCCTTCGGTGCAGTGCCAGATGATGGTCGAGGCGGTGCCGTCGGCGCTGGTCGACAGGATGTGCGAGCGCGACACCGGATTGCCTTCGATAATCCAGGACGGCTCGATCGGCCGCAGCTCGAGATCCACGTTGCAACTACTGATTTCAATCAATGACGGCGACATCTGCTTCCCCAGGGAATAAAATATGTATGGCCGGGTCTGGGCCCGGATTGTTTCCAAAGATGTTGGAACGCTAGTAGCCGGTTTTTAATTCTTTCTTACGCAGGCGCCGACAATCAGCCGCAAGTTGCAGGCGCGACGAGGTTAACGTCGGGATTTGCCTGCAAATTCGCGCACATGAACCCATCTTTTCTGGGGTGCGACAAAGTGCGCGAAAGTGACCAGCGAAGGAGCCCGCACCGATGCCCCTCACCCCGGAGGTTCTGACAGCCCAAGGCGAGGTCGTCGCCTGGCTCGGCAGCCTCGATGTTTCCTTCGCAACCGAAGATGAGCCCTGGTTCACCATCGACGGCGTCGAAAACCCCCGGCAGATCGGCAGCGACGGCTGCGGCGGCACCTTCGTGCTGCTGCCATCGCGGAATGTGCTCTACGTCTCATCGGAGGGCCGCGCAGGAATTATCGCCGGCACGTTCGAGGCCTTCATCCAGCTCTTTGTCGCCCACCCCTACTGGCTGGACATCCTCAAATTCTCCGCCGGCGGCGATCTCGCAGAGATGCGGCGCGCGGCGGATGCGCTTGAGGCGACACTCGACCAGGAGGATGACGTCAACGCGGCCCGCGAGGAAATTCGCGGCAGCCTCGACCTGCCCGATGCGGACGATCCCATCGAAGCGCTTTACGAGGCGGTCGCCACGTCCGACGTCATCGTGCGGGCCACCGACGGCAGCCCGTTCACGACGCTGTTCAACCGCTTCAGCATCGACAACAACCGGATGCTGCGCAACGCGGCGGCGTGAGAGCGCGTGACGCCAGCGCTGGGGCTTGAACCTTCCACCATCATCGTCATGGCCGGGCTTGTCCCGGCCATCCACGCCTAGCGGCACAAAGAACGTGGATGCCCGGGACAAGCCCGGGCATGACGAGCAGCGGCGGACTACTTCGCCCACTCGCCCTTGCGGAACACCGGCACCTTGCTGCCGTCGGCGAGAATGCCGTCGATGTCGGTCTCGGCAGAACCGATCATCCAGTCGATATGGATCAGGCTCTGGTTGCCGCCTTGCGCGGCGATCTGCTGCGGCGTCAGCTGCGCGCCGTTGACGAAGCACTTCGAATAGCACTGGCCGAGCGCGATGTGCGAGGCCGCGTTCTCGTCGAACAGCGTGTTGTAGAACAACAGCCCGCTCTGCGAGATCGGCGAGGAATGCGGCACCAGCGCCACCTCGCCGAGACGCCGCGCGCCTTCGTCGGTGTCGAGCACCTTGTTCAGCACCTCCGCGCCGCGCGAGGCCTTTGCGTCGACGATCCTGCCGTCCTCGAAGCGCACCGCGATGTTGTCGATCAGCGTGCCCTGGTAGGACAGCGGCTTCGAGCTCACGACATGGCCAAAGACGCGCCGGCAATGCGGCGTTGTGAAAACCTCTTCGGTCGGGATATTGGCGTTGCAACTGATGCCGTTCTTGGACAGCGAGGCGCCGCCCTCCCATTCATGTCCGTCGGCCAGCCCGATGGAGAGGTCGATGCCGGGACCTGAATATTGCAGCGCGCGAAAGCGCTGGCCGTTGAGCCAGTTGGTGCGCTCGCGCAGCACCGCGTTGTGGCTCGCCCAATTGCCCATCGCATCCTCGCGGTCGACGCGGGAGGCCGCGAAGATCGCGTCTGCCAGCTTGCCGATCGCAATGTCCTCGGGATCATCAGGGAAGACCTGCTTGGCCCATGACGGGCTCGGATAGGCGATGATGTTCCAGTTGGTGTCGAAATTGACGATTTTTTCCAGCGCCGGCTGATAGGCTATCGAATTGGCCTTGCTGGCGCGCGCCACCTTGGAAGGATCTTCGCCGGACAGCAGCATCGGATTGTCGCCGACGATGGCGAGCCGCGCGGTGTTGTCGGAGAACGCCTTGGCCATGCCCTCATAGAGCCAGTTGGCGGCACGATCGAAGCTGTTGTCCTGGCCGTGGCGGTAGCGCGCCAGCGTCATCTCCTCATCCGACAGGATCGGCGTCACGATACCGGCGCCGGCCTTGTAGGCGTGCACGGCGATCCGCCGCACCAGCGGCAGCGCGATCGCGGGCGCCGTCAAGAGCAGATCCTGTCCCGGCCGCAAGCCCAGGCCCACCTTCACCGCCACCTCGGCCAGCCGGTCGAGTTTCACGGGATCGATGGGAACGGCGGAATTGCGGTGATCAATCATGCGGGGTCCTCTGCCGAAGCTCTCTCGTTCAATCTAAGTCTAGCATCGCAAGGCGCAAGTGCGCGAGCGCCTTGCGACACGGAGAGATACGGAGTTTCGCGCATTTTGGTTTTCAACGCGTTGCCGATTTCAGCACCCGGTCGACCATGGCAGGCGCAAGGCCGAGGTAATTTTTCGGTGAAGTCAGCGCTTCGATCGTGGCACGGTCGATCCTGACGGAGACGCGGGGGTCGGACGAGAGCGCGTCCGCCAATGTCAGACCCTTCTCATTGGCGAGCCGGCAGGCATCATAGACCACGTCATGCGCCTCCTGCCGCCCGATCTGCGGCGCCAGCCCCATCATGACCGCTTCGGCCACGATCTGGCCGCGGCTGATGGCGAGATTGTCGTTCATCTTCCTTTCATCGACGATGAGGCCTGCGAGCGCGAACTTCGCCTGGTGCAGCGCGCCGGCGGTCAGCACGAAGCTTTCCGGGATCGCCATCCATTCGGCATGCCAGGGCCCGGTGGCGCGCTCGAAATCCTGCACCATCGCATCCAGCATCAGACCGGCATGCTGGCGCACCGCCTTGGACGCCGCGAGCATCAGCTCCGAGGAGATCGGGTTGCGCTTCTGCGGCATGGTCGAGGAGGCGCCGCGGCCCTTGACGAAGGGCTCGTAGACCTCGGCGAACTCGGTCGAGGCCATGATCATGATGTCGAGCGCGATCTTGCCGAGCGAGCCTGTGACGAGCGCGAGGAAGTTCACGGCCTCGGCAAAGCCGTCGCGCGCGACGTGCCAGGTCGAGGCGGGAACGCCGAGCTCGAGCTCGACGCAGAGCGCCTCCTGCACCTCGAACCCCTTGCCGCCGAGCGAGGCCAGCGTTCCGGCGGCGCCGGCGAACTGTCCGACCAGCACGCGCGGCTTCAATTGCACGAGCCGCTCGGCGTGGCGGTCGAACATCGCGAGCCAGATCGCGGTCTTGTAGCCGAACGTCACCGGCAGCGCCTGCTGGAGATGGGTGCGGCCGGCCATCGGCGTGTCGCGGTAGCGCTTCGAGAGGTCCGCGAGGATGTTTCGCAGCTCGGCGATGTCGCGCTCGACGATCCCGAGCGCGGCGCGCAATTGCAGCACCACCGCGGTATCCATGATGTCCTGCGTGGTTGCGCCCCAATGCACGTAGCGGCCGGCCTCGCCGCACTGTTTCACCATCTGATGCACCAGCGGCAGGATCGGATAGCCGACGATGTCGGTCTCCTGTCGCAGCAGATCGAAATCGAATGCGGCGACGTCGGTCCGCGCCGCGATCTGGTCGGCGGCTTCCTGCGGGATCACGCCGCACTTCGCCTCCGCCTTCGCCAGCGCCACCTCGACCTCGGCATAGCGTCCGACCAGCGCGACATCGGAAAACACTTCGCGCATCTCGGGCGTGCCGAAGGCGTCGCGGAACAGCATGGAATCGAGCACGGTCGTCGAGGCGGGAAAAGCGGGCATGGGCGTTTCTTTATGGTTTGCGTTTGTGTGAGAGCAGCTTACGCGGGCCGCGCTGTTCGGCAATGGACATTCATGGCTCGCCACACATTCGATGCCGTACGACGACATTACGACGGCGCATCGCTCCATCACCCCGTCATCCTGAGATGCGAAGCGTGCGACGCGCGGCGGCGCACGAAGCGCCTCGAAGTGATGAGCGGCCGCGATGCAGCCGGGCCGTCGCCCTTCGAGGGCCGTGACAAGGCGGCCACTTCAGGGGGACGGGATAAATTGTGAGCGCGGCAAGATCGGGCTATGTGCGCAGCCCGCGCACCAGACCCGCCACATTCTCATTCAAGTTGCATTCCTATCCGAAAACGGCATAGCAGCCATCACGCGATCGTGGTGAACCCGGCAGGCCGCTCAGCGGACTCACAGTCTTAGAGTCGAAATCCATTCTGATTTCATCATTGCCTGATGTCATTGCGAGGGTTGAGTTTTCGACGTGCAGTTTATGTTCCGGGACCACCTTCTCGACACCGACCGGCGCGAGCTGAGCCGCGAGCAGGTTCCCGTGGCCGTGGAGCCGCAGGTCTTCGACCTCGTCGTCCACCTCATGGAGAACCGCGACCGGGTGGTCAGCAAGGATGAGCTGATCGACAAGATCTGGCACGGGCGCAGCGTCTCCGAATCCACCCTGACCAGCCGGATCAACGCGGCGCGCAAGGCGATCGGCGACAGCGGAGCCAACCAGGCGCTGATCCGCACCATCGCGCGCAAGGGCTTTCGTTTCGTCGGCGCTGTCCAGACGCAGCGCGGCGCGGCCTTGCCGGAGCCGGGCCGTGTCGCCCAGGCGCCGCAGGCGGCGCTCGCGCTGCCCGACCGTCCCGCGATCGCCGTGCTGCCCTTCACCAATATGAGCGGCGACCGCGAGCAGGACTATTTCTCCGACGGCATCAGCGAGGACATCATCACGGCGCTGTCGAAGCTGCGCTGGTTCTTCGTCGTCGCCCGCAACTCTTCCTTCGTCTACAAGGGCCGCGCCGTTCACATGCACGAAGTCGCGCGCGAGCTCGGCGTACGCTATGTGCTCGAAGGCAGCGTGCGGCGCAGCGGCGATCGCCTGCGCATCTCGGCGCAGCTCAACGACGTCTCGACCGGCAGCCATCTCTGGGCCGAGCGCTACGACCGCGAGCTTGCCGACATCTTCGCCGTGCAGGACGAGATCACCGAGGCGATCGTCGCCGCGATCGAGCCGCAGCTCTATACCGCCGAAAGCTTTCGTGCCCAGCAGAAGCCACCGGGCAGCCTCGACGCCTGGGACCTCGTGATGCGTGCGCTGTCGCATTATTGGCGCATCACGCGCGAGGACAACGCCGCCGCACAAGGACTGCTGGAACAGGCGACCGCGATCGATCCCGCCTATGGCAAGGCGCTGGGCCTGCTCGCGACCAGCCATATCTTCGGCGCGCATATGGGCTGGGCCGACATGGCCATGACCGTGCCGGTCGCCGAACGCGCGGCGCTCGCGGCGGTGGAAGCCGATCGCGAGGACGCCTGGGCCCATCACGGTCTGGCTTACACTTATTTGTTCCGCCGCCGCTTCGACGACGCGCTGGCTGAGTTCGAGCTGACGCTGCAACTCAATCCGAATTTTGCGATGGCGCACGCTTTCTACGGCGTGACGCTGTGCTACGCCGGGAGATGGCGAGACGGCGATGCCGCCGCTCGCCGCGCGCTGCGGCTGAGCCCGCGCGATCCGCTCGCGGCGATCTATTGCGGCGTAGCCGCCTATGCCCAGTTCATCGGCCGCAACTATGAGGGCGCCGTGCAGATGGCGCGGGAATCGATGCGGCAGCGCGCCGATTTCGTCGGCGCCCATCGCGTGCTGACGGCCGCCGCCGGCATGTTGGGCGATCCTCAACTCGCGGCGTACGCGCTGCGGGGCCTGCAACGCACCCAGCCCGGCATCTCGCTGGCCTGGCTCACGCGCGAGCTGCCGATGCGGCGGGCAGAGGATCGCGAGCACTATCTGCAGGGGTTTCGGCGCGCGGGAATGAGGTGATGCTGTTTACCCTCCCCTGGAGGGGTCCGGGACGAGCGTAGCTCGCCCGTGGGTCGGCTCGCATCTGAGCGCAGCGAAGATGAGAGACGGGGTGGGGTGACGGTCTCTCCACAATGAACACTGCCTGCGTGGAGAGATCCCCCACCCCGCTCGCGCTTCGCGCGATCGACCCTCCCCCTCCAGGGGAGGGTAAACAGC
>NZ_JBVVPO010000070.1:0-44153 GCF_055811795.1 Bradyrhizobium sp. MI1.7 | reverse complement strand
CGGCCATCCGGGGCCCCCCCCAACGGGCCGAGCCCGTAATCAATAACCACCATCGGGAGTATGGATTCCGGGCTCGCACCTGACGGCGCGCCCCGGAATGACGATGCGGAGAGAGTGGCTCAACCTGGATCAGATCAATCCGGCCGGACCATCTCGAACATGTTTTCCGGCTTGATCTCGAAGTAGTCGCCGCGACGGCCGGCGCGGACGATGGGGCGGGCGGCGGCGGTCTGGTAGACGCCGTCCTTGATCATGGCCTTGTCGATATGGACGGCGACGACCTCGCCCAGCGTCAGCCAGGCATCGGCCTCCTTGCCGTCGGCACCCTTGAGGCGGACGATGTCCGAGACCTTGCACTCGAAGGCAACCGGGCTCTCGGCCACGCGCGGCACGTTGACGAGCTTGCCGGGGACGGCGGTCAGCCCTGCGAGCTTGAACTCGTCGACCTCGGGGCCGACATGCGCGGCGGTCGCGTTCATGTGCTTGGCGAGATCCATGGTCGTCAGATTCCAGACGAACTCCCGGGTCTGCTCCATGTTCGAGACCGTGTCCTTCCAGTTGGTGGAGGAGAAGCCGATGATCGGCGGCACGTAGCAAAAGGCGTTGAAGAAGCTGTAGGGCGCGAGGTTGACGTGGCCCTTGGTGTCGCGGGAGGAGATCCAGCCGATCGGCCGCGGCGCGATGATGGCGTTGAAGGGATCGTGTTTGAGGCCGTGGCCCTTGGAAGGCTCGTAGAAATAGAGGTCTTTGTCGGTCACGGCGAGGTCTTCCCTGATCCTGGTAGCCCGGATGGAGCGAAGCGTAATCCGGGTCCGCTAGCGCGACGCTGAACCATCCCGGATTGCGCTTCGCTCCATCCGGGCTACGTCGGCCTGCTTATAGGGGAAATTCCAGCGCCCGTCAGTGGCGCGGCGACAGACCCGCGATGACGAAATCGATCATCTGGTCGATCGTCGGGCCCGGTTTGGTGGCGCACTGGGCGATCATCTGGGGGTGGAAGAAGCGCATCATCGCGGTGCAGGCGCACATCGAGGCCAGTTGCAGGTCCGGCGCCTCGAACTCGCCGGACGCGGTACCCTGCGCGATCACCTGACCGATGACGCCGGCAATGCACTCCATATGGGCGACGCAGACGTCCCAGTCCTCCTGCATCGCGATCTCGACCATCTCATGCAGCTTGTTATCGCCGACATAGCGCTCGGTGTTCATGCGATGGATGGTGGTGAGCAGTTCGCGGAAGCGCGGGAGCACCGGACCAGGCCTCGCCACGATCCGCTGCGCTTCGATCTCGACCTCGCCCATCAAGGCCCGCGCCACCGACTGGTGAATCGCCTTCTTCGATTCGAAGAAGCGATAGACATTGGCGGGGCTCATCCTGAGCTCCTTGGCGATGTCCCCGACCGTGGTCTTCTGGTAACCGATCTGGCGGAACAGCCGCTCAGCCACCTCGAGGATACGATCCCGGGTGTCGCCTTCGATATGTTCCGCAACCAGTGTCATGTGTCAGGACTCGTCCATCAGCAGTCTTCTCATTTATTCAGCCGCTTCAGCAAGCGGAATTGCGTGCTGGTCATCGCTCCCATGCTGCGGCGCGGCAGGCTGCTCGGGGGTGCCCGCCTCGTCCAGGCTCTTCCTGAACCACAGGGCGTAGAGGCCCGGCAGGTACAGCAGCGTCAGGAAGGTCGCGACGAACAGGCCTCCCATGATCGTGATCGCCATCGGGCCCCAGAAGGCCGAGCGCGACAACGGGATCATGGCCAGGATCGCGGCGAGCGCCGTCAGCACCACCGGCCGGGCGCGGCGGACGGTTGCCTCCACGATCGCCTCACGGCGGGTCAGGCCGTGGGAGACGTCGGTCTCGATCTGGTCGACCAGGATGACCGCGTTGCGCATGATCATGCCGGCGAGCGCGATCAGGCCGAGCAGCGCCACGAAGCCGAACGGGGCGTTGGCGACGTTGAGGCCGAACGAGGCACCGACGATGCCGAGCGGCGCGGTGAGGAACACCAGGATCAGGCGCGAGAAGCTCTGCAGCTGGAACATCAGCAGCGTCAGCATCACCATGACCATCAGCGGGAAGAGGATGAAGATCGAGGCGTTGCCCTTGGCGGATTCCTCGAACGCCCCACCCGGCTCGATGCGGTAGGCCGGCTCGAGATTGTCCTTGATCGCCTTCAGCTTCGGCGTGATCTGGCTCGTGACGTCGGGCGCCTGCACGCCGTCGACGACGTCGGAGCGCACGGTGATCGCCATGTCGCGGTTACGCCGCCACATGATCGGCTCCTCGTGGGCATACTCGATCTTGGCGATCTGCTGGAGCGGCACGGCGACGCCGTTCTTCGAGGTGATGGTCAGATCGCCGACGCCGCCGAGATCGAGACGTTCGGACGGGACCGCACGAGCGACCACGGCCACCTTCTCGATGCCGTCGCGAATGGTGGTGACCTGCGCACCCGAGATCAGCATCGACAGCGCCTGCGAGACGTCCTGCGGCGTCAGGCCCATGGCGCGGGCACGATCCTGGTCGACGACGAGCTTGAGGTAGGGCGACTGCTCGTTCCAGTCGAGCTGGACGTCCTTGACGCTCTTGTTCTGCCGCATGACGTCGCGGACCTGATAGGCGATCTCGCGCACCTTGTTGGCGTCGGGGCCGATCACGCGGAACTGGACGGGGAAGCCGACCGGCGGACCGAAGTTGAAGCGGTCGACGCGCACGCGCGCCTCGGTCAGCATGCCCTCCGCAGCCGCGTTCTCGATCTTGGCCTTGATGCGCTCGCGCGCCTCGACGCCCTTGGCGACGATGACGATCTCGGCAAACGCCTCGTTCGGAAGCTGCGGATTGAGGCCGAGCCAGAAGCGCGGCGAGCCCTGGCCGACATAGGACGTATAGGTCTCGATGTCCTTGTCGTCCTTGAGCAGCGTCTCGGCCTTCTTCACCGCCTTCTCGGTGACGTTGAAGGCGGTGCCCTCGGGCAGGCGGAGCTGGAGGAACAGCTCGGGCCGCTCCGACAGCGGGAAGAACTGCTGCTGGACATGGCCGAAGCCGACGATCGAGGCGATAAAGACGCCGACGGTCGCGGCCACCACGGTGATGCGGTGGTTGACGCACCATTGCACGATGGCGCGCAGGCCGCGGTACATGCGGGTCTCGTAGACCGCGTGCGGATCGTGATTGTGGTGCACCTTGATGTTGGGCAGCAGCATGACGCCGATATAGGGCGTGAAGATCACCGCCACGAACCAGGAGGCGACCAGCGCGATCGCCACGATCCAGAAGATGCTGCCGGCATATTCGCCGACCGCGGAATTGGCAAAGCCGATGGGGAGGAAGCCAGCGGCCGTGACCAGCGTTCCCGTGAGCATCGGAAACGCAGTGGATTCCCAGGCAAAGGAAGCCGCGCGATAACGGTCCCAGCCCTGCTCCATCTTCACCACCATCATCTCGACCGCGATAATGGCGTCATCCACCAGCAGGCCGAGCGCGATGATCAGCGCGCCGAGCGTGATGCGGTGCAGATCGAGCGACATCGTGTTCATGACGACGAAGACGATGCCGAGCACCAGCGGCACAGACAGCGCGACCACGATGCCGGTGCGCCAGCCGAGCGCCAGGAACGACACGAACAGCACGATGACGAGAGCTTCCATGAAGGAATGCACGAACTCGCCGACGGCGTGCTCGACCACCTTGGGCTGGTCGGCGATGAGCTTGACGTCGATGCCCTGCGGTACCGCCTTCATGAACTCGGCAGTGGCCTTCTCGACCTCCTTGCCGAGATCGAGGATGTTGGCGCCCTTGGCGGTGACGACACCGATGCCGATCGCGGCCTTGCCTTCCTGGCGCACGATGAAGCTCGGCGGGTCGACATAGCCGTGGGTGACGGTGGCGATATCACCTAAACGGAACACACGGCCGTTGCTCTCGACCGGCGTCTCGGCGACGGCCTTGGCGCCATCGAGCGCGCCGGTGACGCGCAGCGGCACGCGCTGCGACGAGGTCTCGACCGTGCCGGCGGGCACGACGTTGTTCTGCTTGGCGAGCGAATCGAACAGGGCCTGCGGCGTGATGCCGAGAGTGGCGAGCTTGGCGTGCGAGAATTCGACGAAGATGCGCTCGTCCTGGTTGCCGTAGACGTCGACCTTGGTCACGCCCGACACCTTCAGCAGGCGCTGGCGGAAGCCTTCCGAGACCTTCTTGAGCTGGGCATAGTCGGCGCCGTCGCCGGTCATCATGTAGAGGATGGAATCGACGTCGGAGAACTCGTCGTTGACGACGGGTCCCAGAATGCCCGAAGGCAACTGGCCCTGCACGTCGGCGAGCTTCTTGCGCAGCAGATAAAACAGATACGGCACGTCCTTCGGCGGCGTGGAATCGCGGAAGGTCACCTGGAGCGCGGTGAAGGCCGGCTTGGAATAGGTCTGCACCTTCTCGAAATAGGGCAGCTCCTGGATCTTCTTCTCGATGGGATCGGCGACCTGCGTCTGCATTTCCTGCGCGGTCGCGCCCGGCCAGATCACGGAGACGTTGACCACCTTCACCGTGAAGAACGGATCCTCGGCTCGCCCGAGCTTCTGATAGGAGAAGAAGCCGGCGACGCCGAGTATGATCATCAGGAACAGGACCAGCGTCGGATGGCTGACGGCCCAGGCCGAAAGGTTGAAGCGCTTCATCGCACTCTCCAAAGATGGTCCAATTGCAAAAAAGCCACAGCCACTCTGTTCAAACCGTCGTCGCGAGGCAGCGAAGCAATCCAGGGGGCTGGGCAGGTTCTGGATCGCTTCGCCGCTTCAGCCCCGGCATTTGCGCTTGGGCCGAAACTCACCTCACACGACGTGACTCGTAAACTCTAGAAAGACAGCGACGAGACGATCCGCACCCGCTGGCTCGGATCGAGCTTCTGCACGCCGAGCGCCACGATCTTGGCGCCCTCTTCGACACCGCTGGTGATGATGACGTCGTTGCTCTCGTAGGACTTCACCACGACCGGCTTGAGCGTGACGGCGCCATTGTCGTCGACGACGTAGAAGGAGGGTTTGCCGCCTTCGTTGAACAGCGCCGACAGCGGCAGCCGCGCGACGCGCTCGGTGGCGGCATCCGACAGCGTCAACGTCGCGGTCATGCCGAGCGACACCTTGTCGTCGGCCTCAGGCAGCGAGAACTTTGCAAGATAGGTGCGCGTCGACGGATCGGCCGTCGGCGCGATCTCGCGCAGCTTGGCCGCATATTTCTTGTCCGGCTCCGACCAAAGAGTGACGCTGGCGGCGCCCGACTTGGCACGTCCAACCAGCGTCTCAGGGATCGCGACGACCGCTTCCTTCTCGGCAAAGCGGGCGACACGGATCGAAGTCTGGCCTGCGGCAACCACCTGGCCGGGCTCGATCAGCGTTGCGGTGACGACGCCACGGGCGTCGGCGTTGAGCGTCGCGTAGGAAAGAGAATTCTTGGTCAGCTCGACTGAGCGCACAGCCCGGTCCAGACGCGCGCGGGCCTCATCGGCGGCGGCGCGGCTCGAATCCATCGCCGCATCCGTAGTCCAGCCCTTGGCCTTCAAATCCTTGGCGCGCTGCTCGGCCGCGGCGGCCTGGGCCAGCACGCCGGTTGCAGCGGTCTGCTCGGCGACGGACTGCTCGGCCTGGAGCTTCAGATCGACCTCGTCGAGGGTCGCGAGCGGCTGGCCGATTTCGACGGTCTGGCCGACCTCGACCAGGCGCTTGGCAACCTTGCCCGCCACACGGAAACCGAGATCGCTCTCGATCCGGGGCCTGACGGTGCCGACGAAGCTGCGCTCCGGCGTCTCGGCATCATAATGGGCGGTCGCGACCAGAACCGGCCGCGGCGGCTCGGCCTTTTCAGCGACGGTGTCATTGCACCCGGCCAGCGCCGCGGCCATCAGGGCCAGCGAGACACCCGCCAAGAGCTTGGAATAGCTGGACAAAACTGACCGAACGAACATCGGAGGACACTCCCGCGACTGCAATGAGAGGAATGTCGACTAATCACTGATGAAAGTCAATAATCGTCAGTCATCAGGAAAGCGTGATCGTTAAGGGGCGGTAAGGATTGGTGAGCCTTGTGCCGCTGGCAACGCGCACCATTTCTTGATAGGGTTACATGTAACCAACGGAAATACATATGAGCCCTTCAAAGCCCAAGCCGTCTCGTATGAAGGTGCAGGCCCACCGTGATCGATTGCGTGCACAAGGCCTGCGGCCGATCCAGATCTGGGTGCCGGATATCCGCTCGCCCTCCTTCCAATCGGAAGCCCATCGCCAATCGCTTGCGGTCGCAACGAGCTCACATGAATCCGAAGACCAAGGCTTCATTGATGCCGTATCCGATTGGACCGATGAATGAAGCGAGGTGAGGTCTGGACGGTGGCAGGCGGCAAGGACTATGCGGGCAAGCCGCGCCCCGTCGTCATCGTGCAGGACGACAGCTTTGACGCGACGAACTCCATCACTGTCTGCGCCTTCACGACCGACGAAACCGAGGCGCCACTTTTCCGGCTCAAGGTCGAGCCGAACGACGGCAACGGCCTTCGAGCTCCGTCTCGACTTATGGTCGACAAGATTACTACAGTGCCAAAAGCCAAGGTAGGAACGTTAGTGGGACGCCTAGACGATGACGACCTGCTGCGTCTCAATCGCGCTATTCTGGTGTTTCTCGGACTGGCTGGTTCGCAGAGAAGCGCCAGTGCAGATTAGCCCGGATGGAGCGCAGCTCAATCCGCGGCCTGCAGGCTGTAGCACGAGCAGTCCCGGATTTCGCTTCGCTCTATCCGGGCTACGCAGCGGTGAGTGCTGCTCTACCGCCCCTGCCCGGCGAACTCGTGCTTGCTCTCGTGGCCGCCGACAAACACAAGGATGCCGGCGATCAGGGGCAGGACGGCCAGCACCAGCAAGCCGGTCGAGGTCTGGCCGGTGGCTTCCTTGACCCAGCCGATCAGGTAGGGCCCGCCGAAGCCGGCGAGGTTGCCGATCGAGTTGATCAGCGCGATGGCGCCGGCCGCCGCCGTGCCGGAGAGCCAGGCGGTCGGCAGGGTCCAGAACACGCCGAAGCAGCAGAACACGCCGATCGCCGCGACGGTGAGCACCACCATCGTCATGGTGGGATCGGTGAGATAGGAGGAGACGGCAAGCGCAACGGCGGTGAGCAGCAGCGGCGCGCCGACATGCATCACGCGCTCGCGCGTCGCATCGGAATGCCGCGCCCACAGGATCATGGCGATGGTGCCGAACAGATACGGGATCGCGGTGACAAAGCCGGTCTGCGCGTTGGTGAGGCCGAACGCCTTGACGATCTGCGGCAGCCAGAACTGCATGCCATAGAGCGCACCAACGAAGCCGAAATAGACCAGGCTCAGCATGATCACCTTCGGCGACGACAGCGCTTCGCCGAGCGACAGATGCTTCACCGCCTGCTTGGCCGCGATTTCCGAATCGAGCCTGGACTTGAGCCAGGCCTTCTGATCGGCCGAGAGCCAGTCCGCCTTCTCCGGCTTGTCGGTGAGATAGAACCAGGTGACGATGCCCAGCAGCACCGAGGGGATGCCCTCGATGATGAACAGCCACTGCCAGCCCTTCAGCCCCATCGCGCCGTCGAGCCCGAGCAGCAGGCCCGAGACCGGCGCGCCGATCACGGTGGAGACCGGCACGGCGATGGCGAAGGCGGCGAGGAAGCGGGCGCGATACTCGGCCGGGTACCAGTAGGTGAGATAGAGGATGATGCCGGGGAAGAAGCCGGCCTCGGCGACGCCAAGCAGGAAGCGCAGCACGTAGAAGCTCGTCACGCCGCTGACCAGCGCCATCAGCGCCGAGATGATGCCCCAGGTCACCATGATGCGGGCGATCCAGCGGCTCGCGCCGAACTTCTCCAGCGCCAGATTGCTCGGCACCTCGAAAATGAAATAGCCGATGAAGAAGATGCCGGCGCCCCAGGAGAAGATCAGCGGCGTGAACTTGAGCTCGGCGTTCATGGTCAGCGCGGCGAAGCCGAGATTGACGCGGTCGAGATAGGAGAAGAAGTAGGCCAGCACCAGGAACGGAATCAGGCGCCAGGAGATGGCGCGGATCGTCGAGGTCTCGATTTCCGACTTGGCTGAGCCGGCGGAACCGGCATAGGTCGTGGTCTGGCTCATGGCTTCCCCCCGGGGTTGTTGCTCTTATGGGCTGATCCGGGGTTTTCAGCATCACCGCGAAAGAGTCAATGGAGCAAGCAATGCACGGGGCGCAGCCGGATAAACCTGTTGCGCTGCGACGGAGGTCGCTGACCCGCGCCGCCCTCGCGCTGGTCGTGATCGCCTGCGGGCTGTCGTTGCGCTGGTACGGCTTTCCGCTCGGGCTTCCCGCCTTCGTGGTGAAGTATGGCGGCTCGCTGCTGTGGGCGACGATGGTGTTTCTGCTGGTCGGGGCTTTGCTGCCGGGGATGTCACGGAGCCGACTTGCAGCCATCGCCATGGCGATCGCGATCGCCGTCGAGTTCTCCCGGCTGGTGCATGCGCCCTGGCTCGATGCGTTTCGGCTCGCCACCGCGGGCGCGCTGCTGCTCGGACGGATATTCTCGCTGTGGAATCTCGTGGCGTATGCCGTCGGGATTGCGTTCGGCGTTTGGATCGATCGGCTCGTCCAACTGCGTAGGGTGGGTTAGCCGAAGGCGTAACCCACCACTGTTTGCGTCCGCGGCAAGAGACGTGGTGGATTACGCTTCGCTAATCCACCCTACGGGACCGACGCCGTGGCGAGCGCCCCTCACTCCGCCAATTGAAACCGCTCGAAGCGATCGAGCTCCTCCTCGATCAGGCGCTTCAGCTCCTTGCGCCCCGCCGTCTTCTTCCCCTGCCCGACCCAGGTCCATTTCTGCATCAAGAGCTTCTTCGCCTGACGGTCGGTCTTGAGGTCAAGCGCCGCGACGATCTCGTCGCCCACCAGCACGGGCAACGCGAAATAGCCGAGCTTGCGCTTGGCCTTCGGCACATAGGCTTCGAACAGGTGGTTGTAGCCGAAGAACAGATTGGTGCGCTTGCGCTGGATGATCAGGGGATCGAACGGCGAGAGGATGTGAACGAGATCGGGCGCGGCGCCCTCACCCGGCTCCAGCGCCGCAGGCGCGGCCCAATGCTCCTGCTTGCCGGCGCCCTCGATCGCAACGGGCACGAGCTCACCACGGCGGACGCGTGAGGCGACCAGCTGAGCGATCGCCTTCTTGCTCGGCGCATCGAGGTGGCAGATCGAATCCAGACTGACCACGCCCTGCGACCGCAGCGCGCGGTCGAGCAGATAGGCCGTGATGTCTCTCGCCGACGCCGGCTTCGGCAGCTTGTCCCAGCCGAAGTGCCGCGTCATCAGCTCATAGGTCTTGAGCATGCCCTGGCGCGCGCTGACGGTCGCGACGCCGGTGTAGAAGGCCAGCTGCAAAGCCCGCTTCGAGGGCTTTCGGCTCTGCCAGAGATGCTCCTTCTCGGTGAGCACGTCGTCCTCGATGTCGCGGATCGTCAGCGGACCGGCGCGCAGGAGCCGCATCACCTTGCGCGTATCGGCCGGCTTGACCGAGGCGTACCATTTGTGCCCCTCGCGCCGGTGCTCGCGCATCGCCGGCAGGAAGAAGCGAAAATCGTTCGCCGGCACATAGGACAGCGCATGGGTCCAGTATTCGAACACGCTCCTGTCGACGCTCTGGGCCTGGCGCAGATCGGCACGCCGGTAGGACGGGATGCGGCTGAACAGGATGTGGTGGTGGCTGCGCTCGATCACGTTGATAGTGTCGATCTGCACATAACCGAGATGGTCGATCGCATCCGCCACCGCGCGCGCGCCCTCGCCGAACGGCGCGCGCTCGTCCAGCCGCTGGGCATGCAGCCAGATCTGCCGGGCCTGTGTCGCGGGGATCGGAAAGGGTTTGGGCGCGCGTGACATTGCAGGAGGCAATGTAGCCGGATTCGCGCCAGGAAAAAGAGAGACGCCAAAGAAGCTATCCCAAAAAAAGCCGCGCTGCCAACTGCTGACAGCGCGGCCGAACCGTGCGCGCCTCGCGCCTTACTTCATCGACATGGCCTTCTGCGCCTTCATTTAATGCATGCAGGCGCTCTTCATCTTGCCGTTGCTCGCAACGGTGTTGGCCATGGCTGCGCTGCGAGGGTGAAAGGCCTCAATTGCCGTTCTTTTGCACCTTGGGCCGGTCACCGAGGCTGCCGGTGGCAACGTCAGGCTCGCAGGACGCTTTGCCACGCACCTCCGCCTGGCAGCGATAGACGCTGCCGGTGAGGCGGTCGACCAGCCACATGTTCTCGTCGTTCGGACCGTCGAGGCCGACATAACGGCTGCTCAGCCCGGTGATCAGCGTGGACAGCAGGATCGCCACCGCGATCATCGCCGCACCGACATAGATGGGCATTGAGCTCAGAAAGACTGTCCGATCCGGCGGCCCGCCACGATAGAACTGGTAATCACTCGGCCTGGGCACTGGACTGAACTCGGCTCCGTTCCTCGGCGGTTATTGGACGCGGAGTCCTGCTAGGCGCCCAACTGGCCGAATTCTTGTTCGCACGCAGGCCATCACGCGACGGCTTTGCGACGATCGGTGAGCAAGGGTTTCCGGAACAAAATTGGCGGCCCGAACCGGGCCGCCTGTTGCTTGCCTGCCGGCTCAGCGGCGGCCGAACAACCCGCCCATCATACCGCCGAACAGACCGCCGGGGCCGCCTGGCGGACCGGCACCGCCACCGCCGTAATGGCGCCGGCCGCCACCGCCGGAGGACCGGCGACGCGCCGGCTCGTCGTCTGCCTGTTCGGAGGAGGCCGCGCGGGTCGAGACGATCTCCGACAGCAGCGCCTTGTGCTGGAGCTTGTTGAGATAACCAGTCGCAGGATAGCCACGGGCAGCCTGCCACCGCCTCATCACGGAACGGGTCTCATCGTCGAACTTGCCCGTCGCCTTGACGTCGAAGCCGAGCCCGGTGAGGCGGCGCTGCACGTCGCGGCGCTGGTTCTTGTCCAGACCGATCTGGTCTTCAGACACCTGGTTGGCTTCTTCCGTAAAGGTCGCGGGATCGATCCCGGCCGAGAGGTTGCGGGTGGTGATGGATGGACCATCCTGCAACGCCGCGATGCGGGCGAGTGCGATCGATTTGAACGTGCCGTTGGGATAGCTGGTGAGATAGGCGTTGAGCTCCTCGACCTTGTTGGAGTCTCTGATCGAGCGCCAGAACTCGAGCTCGACGTCGGAGCCTTGCTTGCTCGCGGCCAACACCGGCGCGTTCGACGGGTCGGTCGTGGCCGCAGCCGGCACGCCAACCGGATTGAGATAGACGTTGCCCGTGAGGTTGGTGTGCCCCCAGGGCAATTGCCCCTTGCTGGTCTCGTCACTGACCTGGGCACGCACCTTGGTCATCGCCTGCTGGATCTCGATCCCGGGCTGGGCAATGTTGGCGACGAGCGCGCGGGTGAACGGGCTGTTGGTGCCGGCCTCGCCGTCGAGCGCGGTCTGACCGGGGCCGGTGGCAAAGGCAATCAGCGTGCCCTCGCCCGACTTCATCTCGGCAAGACCGGTCTGGACGTTGACGGAGCGGGTGGCCTTGGCCGAGCGGATCTTTGCCGCGAACGGATTGTCGCGGCAGGCGTCCAGGAACACGAGCTTCACCTTCGCGTCCGACATGGTCTGATCGAGCGTGAGGTCGACATTGATCGCCGCGCCCAGTTTGACGTCCATCTCGGATTTCAGGTCGGCGTCGACCGGCAACAGATAGTTGACGCCGTTCACGGCAATCCCGTGGCCGGCATAGAAGAACACCGCGACGTCGGCGCCTTCACTCTTCTTGCCGAACTCCAGAAGCTTCGCGGTCATGGCATCGCGGGTGAGGTTGGCGCCCTCGACGACGTCGAAGCCGACATTGCGCAGCACCCTGGCCATCGCCTTGGAATCGATCGCGGGGTTGGGAAGCTGCGGGACATTCTTGTAGGCGGCGTTGCCGACCACGAAGGCGACGCGCTTGTCCGCGAAGGCCGCGTTGCCGCTGACGAGAAATACTGCGATTGAAATTGCTGCGATCAAGAAGCGCATGATCATTCTCCCCTGATCCAAACTTCCTCGCTGCTCTCGGTTCGGCCTGAGCCGATCCGATGAGAGCAATCTGATCCAGTTCACAACGACGCACTGTGATCTGGATCACTCGGGGATTTCTGCTGCTCGAACCGAGCTGAGAGTCGCTGCGACGGTCGCTTTTCGGGCTGCTGACGCAGCGGGCAATACGGCTGGTGACGAACAATGACCGAAAGATTGTACCTGCGCGGGCGGCGAGTCCAGCCGGTTCAGCGATCCGCTGTCGACGCCGAACGAGACAGCGGTTCTTCCCGGTGGCAGGGCACCGCCGCTGGCTCGACATGCCATGGATGCCGATCGGCGCCGGCGCTAGGATGCACGGGTCATTTCGGTCGTCTGGAATGTGACCCGCATCACATCGAGGCTGTTGAACCTTCCCTACGCTCGCAACATCAAATCGCTATCAGGCGTAACAGCGAGGATACGACAATGACCCGTTTTGATAAGTTTTTTGGACTGAAGGCGATTACCCTCACGGCCGCGCTGTCGATGACGGCGGGCCTGGCTTTCGCCGGCGATAACGTCTCCGCCAACCAGATTCTGGATGCGCTGAAGCCGAAGCCGGCGACCCGCGGCCTGTCCGTCGGTCCGCAGGCCGATCCGACCGCGCAGGCCAAGGAAGCGACGT
This sequence comes from Bradyrhizobium sp. MI1.7, assembly GCF_055811795.1. Lineage (NCBI taxonomy): Bacteria > Pseudomonadati > Pseudomonadota > Alphaproteobacteria > Hyphomicrobiales > Nitrobacteraceae > Bradyrhizobium > Bradyrhizobium sp. MI1.7. The sequence continues at coordinate 31,431 of NZ_JBVVPO010000070.1, read as the reverse complement.
TCCTGAACACGGTGCGCAACCGCTCGACCCGGTCGCTCTCGATGGGCGAGCGCGAGCAGATCGCCGAGCTCGCCGCGACCAAGCCGAAGATCGATCTGGAGATCCAGTTCGACTACAACTCGGCCGACATCGCCAAGACGTCGGTGCCGTCGGTGCAGGCGCTCGGCAAGGCGCTGTCCGATCCGTCGCTGAAGGGCTCGACCTTCGTGGTCGCCGGCCACACCGATGCGATCGGCGGCGAGGAGTACAATCAAGGCCTCTCCGAACGGCGCGCCGACACCATCAAGAAGTACCTGGTGCAGAACTATGGTCTCAACGGCACAGAGCTCGTCACCGTCGGCTATGGCAAAACCAAGCTGAAGGACACCGCCAATGGCGCCGACCCGATCAACCGCCGCGTCCAGGTCGTCAACATGGAAGCCAAGACGACGGCGTCCAAGTAGATTGTCCAAGTGAACTTCAAGTGAACTTCAAATCATCGCCGCGCGAAACACGCCGCCTGCCACGATCGTGACAGGCGGCGATTTCATATCCAGCTCTGGAACAGCATCAACCGGTTGAACGTCTGCATGGACGTGCCGATGAAGGCCGCCGAGATCGGCAGCATCACCGCAAAGCCGATCGCCGCGACCCCGACATAGGCCCACAGCAGCCAGCGCGGCAGCCCCGCTCGTCGCAGCACATAGACCAGCGCAAGCGACGCCACGGTTGCGGCCGGCAGATAATAGTAGAGGAAGCCGAGCGTGCGCGGCAGCAAAGCCCAGGCGAGCCAGGAGCCGAAATAGAACGCCGCGATCAGGAACGCATCCCAGCGCCGCGCGACGATGAAGTCGCGCAGCACGACGGCGAGCGCGAGCAGCGCCGGCCACGCGACCAGCGGATTGCCGAGGAAGACGATCGCGGAGACATTGTTCTCCGAGGTCTTGTCGAACAGGAACCACACCGGGCGCGCGAGCAGCGGCCAGGATGGCCACGCGCTCATATAGGTATGACCGGCGATCGCGGTCGTGGTGTTGTCGGCGAATATCCGGCGCTGCGCCTCGATCAGATCCGGCAGCGACGCTCCGTAGAGCGGCACGAAAGCGGCAAGATATGTCAGCGCCGGCAGCACGGCGAAGCAGAGCGCGACATGCTGCGCGCGAAGATCGGGCCAGAGATCGGGCCGATACCAGTCGCTCGGCTTCGCGTCGGCGAACAGCGTGCGCCAGCCCTGCATCAGCCGGATCACCGCAACCACAACGATGCAGATGCCGAGCGGAAACAGGCCGCTCCATTTGCAAGCCGCGGCAAGGCCAAACAACGCGCCCGCGAGCGCGAACAACGCATGCGGGCGCTCTCTTCGAAAGCCGTGCATGAAGGCGGCAATCGCGAGCAGGCCGAATCCGAGCGCGTAAATGTCGAGCATGGCGATACGCGCCTGCACGTAAAGCATCTGGTTGAAGCCCGCGATCGCCGCGGCGGCGATCGCGGGCCCCTGCGCGGAGAACAGCGCGAGCCCGCACAGATAGATCGCGACGATCGCGAGCGCGCCGAACAAGGTCGACGGATAGCGCCAGCCCAGCGCATTGTCGCCGAAGGCTGCGATCGATGCCGCGATCAGCTCCTTGGCCAGCGGCGGATGCATCGGATTGAGCGTTGGTTGCGAGATCGTGGGTGCCAGCATCTGCCGTGCCGCCGGCACGTAATGCACCTCGTCGAAGACGAACTTCTCCGGCGCCGTCAGGCCGATCAGCAGCGCGAGATGCGCGACCAGGAAAATCGCGACAGCGATCACTGCGCTCTGCGACACCTTCGGAACCGCGGGCAATTCGAACGGCTGCTGTGGGGCTATTTTGCGTGGCAAATCTGCTTCACCGCGGAGAAAAACAAAGACGGCACTTTTCATTGAACGCATTCTGCCGCAACTGTCACTAAGCATAACGCACGTCCAGCGCCGCTTGTGATAATTTCGCCACATCAGAAGCGCGCGCGATCCGGTACGATCAGGGACATATCGATCGGTTGCGAAATGAATTTGCGTTTCTGGCTTTTCCCAACTCTGTTGTCGGCACTCGTCTGCGCGGCGCCTTGCGCGCAGGCGCAGACGCGCGTCGGCGAAGCCGTCGTGATCCAGAACGACGTGGTGCGCGTGGCCACGACCACGACGCCGATTAGTGTCGGCGACAGCATGCTGCGCGACGAGACCGTGCGCACCGGTGCCGACAGCGCCGCGCGCTTCGTCATGGCCGACAGCACCAACCTCTCGCTGGGCCCGAGCGCCACGCTGAAGCTCGACCGCACCGTCTTCAACGACGAGCACAGCTATCGCGACGTCGCGATCCGCATGACCACAGGCGCATTCCGTTTCGTCACCGGCCATTCGGAGAAGACCGCTTACAAGATCACCACCCCGCTCGCGACCATCGGCGTGCGCGGCACCACGCTCGACATCCTCTCCCAGCGCGGCCGCTCCGTCGTCGTGCTCCAGGACGGAGCCGCCAGCGTCTGCACGACGAACTCCCAGTGCGTGCAGCTCACCCAGCCCGGCGACACTGCAATCATCACCTCGGCCGGCGGCAAGGTCAGCATCACCAAGACCAACACGCCGCCCTGGACCTTTGCCGCCAATTGCGCCGCAAGCGCCGGGCTGTGCTCGGTCAACCAGTATGCGGACGCCTCGCCGACCATCACGCCTGCCGTCCACGACGACGGCATGCTGTGCGGGCGGTGATGATGGCGAAACTCGACGTCAGACGCCTCGTCCTCGCCGCCGCGCTGACCGCAACCGCTGCGTTTGCGTTCTTCGCGTTCAATGCGCGACCGGCGGCAGCGCAGGCGGCTTGCGAGTCCCAATGCGGTGGGCCGACGCCCTCACCGTCGCCGACCTATTCACCGTCGCCGACACCCACACCGACCCCCTCGCCTTCGCCAAGCCCCTATCCGTCGTCCTCGCCGAGCCCGTATCCACCGCCTCCACCTTCGGGCCCGACCGGCGCGGACTCCAGCGGCAATTCGATCGGCGGCCTCGCCAACCAGCGCTTCAACCAGATGATCACCAACCGGGTGCTCGGCACGGTGCTGCTCGGCGTCAACGAGCAGGTCAATTGCAGCGACTGCATCAGCGCATTCGGCTCCGCCGGCTCTTTCTCGGCCGGCATCCACGGCCGCAAGGAGCTCACCAACAACCTGTCGCTGCTCGCCGGCATCGCCTACACGCAATACAGCGAGGGCGGCTACAATATCACCAGCGCGCCGATCGGCGCCTTCGCTCTGCGCTATGATTTCACCGACTGGGGCTCGTCGCGCCCGTTCTTCGACGTCGGCACCATCCTGACGCCGTGGGAGAAGGCGCGCTACACCCGCAGCTACAACACCAGCCTCGGGCCGGTGAGCGTCACGGGCTCGACCAACGCGTCGAACTACGCCGTCTATGGCCGTGCCGGCTGGATGAGCCGCGTGTCCCCGCGCGACGAATTCGCGGCCTCGATCGAAGTCTGGCAGCTCTGGCAGCGCGTCTCCGGCTATTCGGACAGCGCCGTGGCGTTCAATCCGTTCGACGCCTCCATTGCGACCGGCACCGACCGCACCAGCCTGGTCAAGATCGGCGGCCAGTGGACGCACCTCTTCGGCAGCAACATCGAGACCAACGTCAATGGCGGCTGGGTGCAGTCCTTCGCCAGCCATGGCGGCATCGTCGCCACCGTGACCGGCGACGGCCTGGTGGTGCCGACGATGGGCAACCAGGGCTGGTTCGAATATGGCAGCCGCCTCGGCTTCCGCGTGCAGAAGGGCTGGATCGTGGACCTGTTCGCCAACGGCACGCTGGGCCCGCAGCCGGTGGGGAACACCATCCATGGCGGCGTGGGGCTAAGGATCAATTACTAGGGCGGGATCTCGCCCCAAATTCCGCTGTCATGCCCCGCGAAGGCGGGGCATCCAGTACGCCGCGGCCTATCGATTGACCACTAGCGTCTCGGAATACTCGATCGCCCGGTCAAGCCGGGCGATGATCGCGAGTATGTGGCAAGGCCATAGGCCTCACGCTGCCGACTTGCCCTCGAACGCGCGACGCAAGACATCCACATCGAGCTTCACCATCTTCATCATGGCTTGCATCGCGCGCGCAGCCGCAGCCTTGTCTGGGCTCGACAGGAATTCGAACATCACCTTCGGCACCACCTGCCAGGATACGCCCCAGCGATCGCTGATCCAGCCGCACTGCTGCTCCTTGCCGCCATGAGCAAGGAACGCGCTCCAGACGCTGTCGACCTGAGCCTGGTCGTCGCAATGGATCATCAGGGAGATTGCGTGGGTATATTCCACCTTCATGCCGCCGTTGAGCGCGACCAGGGGCTGCCCGGCCACCGTGAACTCGACGACGAGCACGGAGCCTGTCTTGCCGGACGGGCCGTCCGAAACGTTGCGCTGGACGTGCGTGATTTCCGAGTTCGGAACGAGCGACACGTAGAACTTCGCGGCTTCCTCGGCATCGCCGTTGAACCACATGCAGGGCACGAGCTTGGACATCGTGAATGCTCCTCTTGAGATGGTCGATGTTCGTTGGCTTCGGTCAGGCGTTCGCCATGTCGGACTGCGCGGCGAAGGCTGCCATGTCCATCCAGTTCACGCCCCACATATGACCATCCGGATCCTCGAAGCTGCGGCCGTACATGAAGCTGTACTCGTCCTTCGGGCTTGGATCGGCCACACCGCCCGCGGCCTCGGCCTTGCCTACGACGTCATCGACCTCGTCGCGGCTGTCGGCCGAGAGGCAGAGCAGCACCTGGTTGGAGGTCTTGGCATCCGCGATCGGCTTCGGCGTGAACTTGCGGAATTTGTCGTGGGTCAGGAGCATGGCGAAGATGGTCTCGGAGAAGACCATGCAGCTCGCCGTCTCGTCGCTGAATTGCGGGTTCCTGACCGCACCGACCGCCTCGTAAAAGGCCGTCGCGCGCTTGAGGTCGGTCACTGGCAGATTGACGAAGATCATTTTGGGCATCGGAGGCTCCTTGGGCGGGGTTCTGCCCAAGGACGGATGGCCCAGCGGTCATCCGACACGGCTTCCGAATATTTTTTGAAGGCTGTACCTGCGTGGTTCTGTCGCACAGAACCAGCAGGCTTTCAGGCCCTTACTTCTTCTCGTTGGGATCCCGGTGGACGGGGTCGATCCACAGCACGGTCTCGGGCTTCTCGACCGGCTCGATGTCGAGGTTGATCGCGACCGCCTCGCCGTCGCTGCGCACCAGCACGCATTCCAGCACCTCGTCCCGGCTGGCGTTGATCTCCTGATGCGGCACGTAAGGCGGGACGAAAATGAAATCGCCGGGGCCGGCCTCCGCGGTGAATTGCAGGCTCTCGCCCCAGCGCATCCGCGCCTTGCCCTTCACCACGTAGATGACGCTTTCGAGATGGCCGTGGTGATGCGCACCGGTCTTGGCGTCCGGCTTGATGCTGACCGTGCCCGCCCACAATTTCTGCGCGCCGACGCGTGCGAAATTGATCGCGGCCGCGCGGTCCATGCCAGCCGTCGACGGCACGTTGGTATCGAGCTGATTGCCGGGAATGACGCGCACACCGTCATGTTTCCAGCGATCGTCATGATCGTGGTCATGGTGGGAATGCGTGTGGTCATGGCCGGTCATGGGACTTGCTTTCTGTTGGTTCCGTGCGCGGCAAGCTAACCAAAGCGGGCCTATCAAGCCATACCCAAAATCGGAACTCTCGTAGTCGGCAGGCGTTGTTTTCGCGAGCCAACTGGAAGGAGAGTTTCATGGGTAGCACGAGCGACAAGATCAAGGGCACCGCCAACGAGGCCATCGGCAAGGCCAAGCAGGGCATCGGTGAAGCCACCGGTTCCGATCGCCTGAAGGGCGAAGGCGTGGTCCAGGAAGTGAAGGGCAAGGGCCAGCAGGCCATGGGCGACGCCAAGGACGCCGCGAAGGAAGCAATCGATCGCGCCGCGGCTGCGGCAAAGCGCGCGGCGGAGTGACCGGCGTCAATCTGAAAGCGAAAAGACCGGCCGCGAGGCCGGTCTTTTTGTTTTGCGCTGATCTCTATCCGTCATGGCCGGGCCTGTCCCGGCCATCCACGTCTTGGCTGCACGAAGGAAAGAACGTGGATGCCCGGGACAAGCCCGGGCATGACGACGTAGGTTCACTTCACCGCGAGCAATTCCACGTCGAACATCAATGTCGCGTTCGGCGGGATCACGCCACCGGCGCCGCGCGCGCCATAGCCGAGCTGCGGCGGGATGATCAGCGTGCGCTTGCCGCCGACCTTCATCGTGGCAACGCCCTCGTCCCAGCCGGCGATGACGCGGCCCTTGCCGATCGGAAACTCGAACGGCTCGTTACGGTCGACCGACGAGTCGAATTTCTTGCCCTTCTGGCCGTTCTCGTAGAGCCAGCCGGTGTAATGCATCACGCAGATCTGGCCGGGTTTCGGCGAGGCACCGGTGCCGACAACGTTATCAATGGTCTGCAAGCCTGAGGCTGTGGTCATGGGTTTTCCTGCGGTCTGGGCCGAGGCCGTGGTGGAAACGAATGTCGACACGCTGCCGATCACGGTGATCGCAAGTGCCGACATGATGGCGAAGAGTGCGCGCTGGAAACGCTGCATAAGAGACCTTCCGTTTGAGGCGGAAGGTGTCTAGCGCAACGAAGCAATCGTTTCCAGCCCTCGGCCCTTAATAGCCCAGCGCGCAGCCGTCCTTGCGCGGATCGGAACCGCCGGTGAGCGTGCCCTTGTCCCAGTCGATCCAGATCGCCTGGGCGCCGCCGAGCGGGCCGACCACGCTGGTGGTCTTGTGGCCGAGCTTCTTCAGGCCTTCGACGATATCGGCAGGCACGCTGTCCTCGAGCTGGTACTGGCCCTCGTAGTGCAGACCGCGCGGCATGTCGATCGCCTCCTGCACGTCGCAGCCATAGTCGAGGATGTTGGTCACCACGTGAGTCTGGCCGACCGGCTGATATTGTCCGCCCATCACCGCGAACGGCATTACGGAGCGGCCGCCCTTGGTGAGGAGGCTCGGCATGATCGTGTGCAGCGGGCGCTTGCCCCCGGCGATGCAGTTGGGATGGCCGGGCTGGATGCGGAAGCCGCCGGCGCGGTTCTGGAACAGCACGCCGGTCTTGTTCGAGACGATCGCCGAGCCGAAGGAATGCGCGATCGAATTGATGAACGAGCAGACGTTGCGGTCCTTGTCCACGACCGTGATGTAGATGGTCGAGGGATTCATCGGTGGCGCGACGTTCGGCAGGTCGAGCATGCCGTCCATGCGGATCCTGCTGATGTACTCGTCGGCAAAGCCCTTCGCGAGCATTTCGGCGACGTCGATCTTCATATGCTCGGGATCGGCGACATGCATCTCGCGATTCATATAGGCGATGCGCGCGGCTTCGGCTTCGAGATGGAAGCGCTCGATGCTGAGCGGCGCGTACTTGGTCAGGTCGAACCGCGACAGGATGTTGAGCATCAAGAGCGCGGTGACGCCCGGGCCGTTCGGCGGGCACTGCCAGACGTCGTAACCCTTGTAGTTGGTACCGATCGGCGTCGTCGTCTCGGTGGTGTGGGCGGCGAAATCGTCGAGCGTGTGCAGGCCGCCGATCTCCCTGAGGGTCTCGACCATATCCTCCGCGATCGCGCCCTTGTAGAAGGCGTCGCGGCCGTCCTTGGCGATCGCGCGCAGCGTCTTGCCGAGCTCGGCCTGGCGGATGACGTCGCCGGCGACCGGCGGCTTGCCGCCCGGCAACAGGTAACGCACGGTGTTGGTGCCACCCTTCAGCTTCTCGAACTGGTTCTTCCAGTCGAAGGCGATGCGCGGGGCGACGACGTAACCCTCTTCCGCCGCCTTGATCGCGGGCTGCAGCAGGCGGTCGAAGCCGAACTTGCCGTGATCGCGCAGCACGGTCGCGAAGGCGTCGATCACGCCGGGGATCGAGACCGCATGCGCCGAGGTCAGCGGCACGGAATTGATCTTGCGCTCGAGATACCAGTCGGCGTTCGCCGCCTTCGGGGCCCGGCCGGAGCCGTTATAGGCGATGATCTTGCCCTCGCCGCGCGGCTGGATCAGCGCAAAGCAGTCGCCGCCGATGCCGGTCGATTGCGGCTCGATCACGCCGAGCAGCGCCGAACCCGCCACCGCCGCGTCCACCGCCGTGCCGCCCTCGCGCAGCACCTCGATCGCGGCCAGGGAGGCCTGCGGATGCGAGGTCGCGACCATCGCGTTGGTGGCGTGGACCGTGGATCTGCCGGGGAAATGGAAGTTTCTCATCGAAGTTTTGCTCTCTCAGGGCTCTCTTGGGGGCTCTCTTGGGCCGTCGGCGCGGAGGGCGCGCCGTCTCGGAAAAACCGGGCCTACATGACACATTCCAGCCCGCCGGGGCAATGCTGGCATACCAGCGAAATAGCTGCCATCCGCTGGGCGTATAGACCTTTTGCCGTCCGGGGCCATGCGGGTTTTCTGGGCGGCGGCCGCCTGCTAAACGAGCCGCCATGATCCACAAGGTCGCCGCCTTTTACCAATTCGCCGCCCTGCCCGATTATCGCGAGCTACGCGAGCCGTTGCGCGCGTTCTGCGCAGGCCTCGCGCTCAAGGGCAGCGTGCTGCTCGCCCAGGAAGGCATCAACGGCACGATTGCGGGTGCGCCCGAGGCGATCGACGCCTTCGTCCACGAGCTCGCCCACGGCGCCCTGCTCGGCGGCCGGCTGAACAATCTCGAGCTGAAATTCTCGACCGCCGAAGCGATGCCGTTCGGCCGGCTCAAGGTGCGGCTGAAGAAGGAGATCGTTACGCTCGGCGACGAGGCCGCCGATCCGACGCAGCAGGTCGGCACTTACGTCGAGGCCGCCGAATGGAACGCACTGATCGCCGCGCCCGACACGCTGGTGCTCGACACCCGCAACGCCTTCGAGGTGGCGATGGGCACGTTCGAGGGTGCGGTCGATCCCGAGATCAAGAGCTTTGGCCAGTTCAAGGATTTTGCCGCCGAGCAGCTCGATCCGGCAAAGCACCGCAGGATCGCGATGTTCTGCACCGGCGGCATCCGCTGCGAGAAGGCGAGCGCGCATCTGCTCGCGCGCGGCTTTGCTGAGGTCTATCACCTCAAGGGCGGTATCCTCAAATATCTCGAAGAGGTGCCGGAGGCGCAGAGCCGCTGGCGCGGCGAATGTTTTGTATTCGACGAGCGCGTCGCACTCAGTCATGGCTTGCGCGAACGGGGCCTCCGCGAACAGGAATTGGGGCACGACCGTGACGAGTGACATCAAGACGCTGGGCGAGCGCATCGACACGCTGGAGACGCGCATCGCCTATCAGGACGATACGATCGAGACGCTCAACCAGACGATCACCGCGCAATGGAAGCAGATCGACGCGCTGACGCGGAAGATCGCGGAGCTCGGCGAGCGACTTCAGGAAGCCGAGACGAATGCGCCGGGCCCCGCCAACGAGCCCCCGCCGCATTATTGAGGATGATGAGCTACAGCCCTGACGCCTTCGGCAGCAGGCTCGCCACCTCGACCGACATCATCAGGCGGTCGCGCCCACCCTGCTTCGCCGCATAGAGCGCCTGATCGGCAGCCTCGACGAGCGAGCCCACGCCGGCGGTGCGTTCCAGCGCGGGCCGGCAGGCCGCGCCGCCGAGCGAAGCGGTGACGCAGCCCGACGCGTGATTGGTGCTGTGGACGAGGCCGGCCTCGCGGATCGCCCGGCGGATCCGCTCGCCGATCCGCGCGCAGCCGGCGGCATCGGTGTTCGGCAGCAGCATGGCGAATTCCTCACCGCCGTAGCGCGCAGCCAGATCTCCGGCGCGCTGCATCTCGGCCGCGATGACCTTCGCCACCACGCGCAGACAGGCATCGCCTGCGGGGTGGCCGTATTCGTCGTTGTAGGCCTTGAAGTGATCGACGTCGATCATCAGCAAAGCGAGGCTGGAGCGGTCGCGATAGGCGCGCGCCCATTCCTCCTTCAACCGTTCGTCGAAGCGGCGGCGGTTGGCGAGCCCGGTGAGGCTGTCCTCGATCGCGAGCGTCTCGAGCCTGGTCTCAAGCTTCTTCTGCTCGGTGATGTCGCGCGAGATCGCGACCACCCCGTCGACGTTGCCGTTTTCCTTGCGCGTCACCCGCATGGTCGATTCGAGCCAGACTTCCGAGTTTTGCCGATGCGCGTTGCGATAGGTGACGCGCGCCTCGTCCTTTTCGCCACGCTTCATGGCATCGACGAGCGCCTGGACCTGCGGCCGATCATCCGCATGGATGCCGGCGAGCGCCGGCGTTCCGATCAGCTGATTGGGCCGCCAGCCGACGACGCGGACCGACGAGGGCGAGACATAGCGCAGCCGCTCGTCGAGCCCGATGCGGGTCACCATGTCGCTGGAGCCTTCCGCGAGCAGGCGGAAATGCGCCTCTTTCTCGACCAGGGCCGCCGCCATGCGCTGGCCCCGCTGCAACTGCCGCACCAGCACCGCGCCGATGACCGCGATCAGCACGACCAGCGCGAGCACGTAGAGCATGCGGGAGATCGCCGCGGCTCGCCAGGGCGCCAGCAGCTCGGCCTTGTCGACCATGGCAAGCAGGACGAGCGGATAACGGCCAGAGCGCTTGAAGAAGCTGACGCGCTCGGCGCCGTCCAGCGGCGACCTGAAATGGTATGCGCCGCCCGGCTGCTGCAGGCTCGCGTCGCGGAATAGCGGGGTGTCGGCGACGCTGCGGCCGACGAACCTGTCGTTGCTTGGATTGCGCGCGATGATCATGCCGTCTCCATGCACGAGCGCCACGGAGCTGTTGCGGCCGAGCTCGAACTGCTCGTAGAAATGCGCGAGATAGTTCGCGCTGATGGTCGCAAGCACGACGCCGCCGAAGCTGCCGTCCTGCTTGTTGAAGCGGCGCGACAGGGTGACGACCCATTCGCCATCGAGCTGGCTCCGCACCGGATGGCCGACATGAGGCTCCCGTTTCGGGGAGAGCTGGTGATGACGGAAGAAGGCGTCGTCGCTGAGCGTCGAGCCGATCGTGCCCGGCGAGGTCAGCCAGTTGCCATGGTCGTCGATGATGGCGAGGCTGTGAATGCGCGCGATCGCCTTCTTGCGTGCCTCCAGCAAATTCCTGAGCTTGGCGATCGTGGCGGGTTCGGCGCCGTCCATCTCCAGTCGGCTGACGACGCCGACGACGCCGGAATCCAGCAGGTCGAGGCTGTCCTCCGCATGCTGCGTCAGCGAGCGCGCAACATTCGCCATCTCGGTCTCGGCGCCCTTGAGCACGGCATCGCGCGCGGCCCATTCACGCCAGCCGCTGACGCCGAGGATGGTCGCACAAGTGAGCACGACGAACGCCGCCGCGCGCAACGGCAGGCGGCTCCATCCGGCTCTTTGTGAGGCGACGGTCATGCGGCAGAAATCTCCGATCGCCGGAACTTCCACCGCTTCTGTTATTGAACCCTGAAACGCTTGAGGACATTCGCAGCGTTATGCGGGTTTTCCCGTACTCCTACGGACTGGAGCGTCGTTGGATCGCTAACAATGCGTTAGCGACCCTATCGGAAACCGAGCGCCCCGGCGCTCGCTGAACGTCGGCCTTAGCTGAAGATCGACTTAACCTTGTCCCAGAGCGAGGGACTGTCGGCGTCCGCATCGGCCTTCGACGGTGTCGGCTGCGCAGCGCTGACCGGATCGGACGCAGGGAAACTGTCCTCCAGCCCGGCTTCAAGCTTGGTATGGCGATCGGCGGCCAGCGCCTTGCCAAGATCATCAGCGTGCTTGTCGTGCGGCGCGGGATTGAATGTCTCAGCCATGGAGTCCTCCTCGATTGGGAGGTCAACGCGGCGCATTTGCGGTGGTTCCACTGTTCCGCTCCGGCTTCCGGCAGTGTATCAGGAACCTCAATCTTGATAGGACCGTCCGTGCCCCAGTCTGCGACAAAGCCCTTCATCGACGTGCTCTCCGGCCAGCGCCAGGCTACCCCGCCCATGTGGATGATGCGGCAGGCCGGGCGCTATCTGCCGGAATATCGCGAGGTGCGGGCCAAGGCCGGCGGCTTCCTCGATCTCTGCTTCAACCCGGAGCTTGCCGCCGAAGTCACGCTGCAGCCGATCCGCAGGTTCGGCTTCGATGCGGCGATCATCTTCTCGGACATCCTGGTGATCCCCTATGCGCTCGGCCGTTCCGTGCGGTTCGAGGTGGGCGAGGGTCCGCGGCTGGAGCCGCTGGATGATCCCGCAAAAGTCGCGACGCTCGCCGCGCACGCCGACTTCAGCAAGCTCAAGCCGGTGTTCGAAGCGCTCAGGCTCGTGCGCGGTGCGCTCGATCCCAAGACCGCACTGATCGGCTTCTGCGGAGCGCCGTGGACGGTGGCGACCTACATGGTCGCAGGCCAAGGCACGCCCGACCAGGCGCCGGCGCGGATGATGGCCTACCGGCATCCGGAGGCGTTTGCGAAAATCATCGACGTGCTGGTCGAGAACTCGATCGAATATCTGCTGGCGCAGCTCGCGGCCGGTGCCGATGCGTTGCAGATCTTCGACACCTGGGCCGGCGTGCTGCCGCCGGCCGAGTTCGCGCGCTGGTCGGTCGAGCCGACCCGGCGCATCGTCGAAGGCGTGCGCGCAAAAGTGCCCGATGCGAAGATCATCGGTTTTCCGCGCGGCGCCGGCGCGCAACTGCCGGGTTATGTCGAAGCGACCGGCGTGAATGCCGTCAGCATCGACTGGACCGCCGAGCCGGCCTTCATCCGCGAGCGCGTGCAGAGCCGCGTCGCCGTGCAGGGCAATCTCGATCCGCTGGTGCTGATCACGGGCGGCGCGGCGCTCGACCGCGCGGTGGACAACGTGCTGGCGAACTTTGCGCAAGGGCGCTTCATCTTCAATCTCGGCCACGGCATCCAGCCGGAAACGCCGATCGCCCATGTCGAGCAGATGTTGAGGCGCGTGCGGGGCTAAATTGTTGCGTCCCGGAGGGGAGCGGAAACAAAAACCGCGAAAACAACCCCATGCACAGTAGAGAGACCACGCCCGATCAATGACTTAGAGGGCACTGAAATCAGATGCGCAGTCATCGCACTGGATTGCGCCGACGTTTGACACGTCGGGCAAAACAGGAGCACGATGGCATCATCCCGCCGATTGCGATTTCACAGGCCAGCTAGCGCGGCCGGCTGCGCTCGATGATCTCGGCGGCGCCCTTCGTCAGCAGCTCCAGCCCCACTGCACGGCCGAGCTCGCGCGGGCGGTTGGCGGGGCCCGTGTGCGAGGCTTCGATGATGGTGTTGCCGGAGAGGTCGAGCACGGACGCCGTCAGCGACATCTGATCGCCTGCGATGGTCGAAAAACCCGCCACCGGCGAATTGCAATGGCCGTTGAGCACCCACAGCACCTCGCGCTCGGCATCGGCAGAAGCGTGCGCGGAGGGATCGTCGATCGATGCCAGGATCTGCCGCGTCTGCCAGTCCTGCGCGGCGCATTCCACGGCGACGATGCCCTGCCCTGCCGCGGGCAGCATCTCCGCCGCGGAGAATTCATAGGCGATGCGGTGAGAGAGGCCGACGCGGTCAAGGCCGGAACGCGCCATGATCAGCGCGTCGGCGGGACCAACCGCGCCGCCATCCGGCAACTTCTGCTTCTCGCCATTGTCGAGTTTTCGCACGCGCGTGTCGGCGGCGCCGCGGAAGTGGATCACTTCGACATCAGGAAACAGCCGCCGCGCATAAGCGGCGCGACGCACGGCGTTGGTGCCGATCTTGAAACCCTTGCCGCGCGACTGGCGCAGCGCTTCCAGCGTCACGCCATCGCGCAGCACCAGTGCGTCACTCGGGGGATCGCGCGATAGCGTAGCGCCGATGACGAGGCCGGGCGTGTCCTCGTTGCCGGGCATGTCCTTCAGCGAATGCATCGCGGCCTGCAATTCGCCGGAGAGCACGGCAGCGCGGATCTGCGCCACGAAGGCGCCGCCCTTGCCGCCATGCGGCAGCAGCTTGCTGGTCTGGTCGAGATCGCCCGTGGTGTCGAACTTGACGATCTCGACGTCGAGATCGGGCATGGCGGCGGTCAGGCGGCGCGCAATCTCTTCCGTCTGCGCCAGCGCCATCGCGCTCTTGCGTGTGCCGATCTTCAGTCGCGTAGCCAAGTCGAATGTCCTTTCAGCGCAATGTTTATCGCGCATCCTCCAATATCATGTCGGAGGCCTTTTCGGCGATCATGATGATCGGCGCGTTGGTATTCCCCGACACGAGGTCCGGCATGATCGAACCGTCGACGATGCGAAGGCCTTCGAGCCCCCTCACCTTCAGCCGCTGGTCCACCACCGCCAGCGCGTCATTGCCCATACGACAGGTCGAGGTCGGATGGTAGATGGTGCTGCCGCGCTCGCGGCAATAATCGAGCAGCTCTCCATCCGTGGATACCTTTGCGCCAGGATCGTACTCGCTGACCACGAACGGCTTCAGCGCCGGCGCATTCAGGATCTTGCGCAGGATCTTCAGACCTTCGACATTGGTGGTGCGGTCGGTCTCGGTGGACATGTAGTTGATGCGGATTTCTGGCGGCACGGTCGGGTCCGCGCTTTTGATGCGCAAGGAGCCGCGGCTTTCCGGCCGGAGCTGGCACACCGACGCCGTGAACCCGGAAAAATCATGCAGCCTCTCGCCCATCTTGTCGGTCGAGAACGGCAGGAAGTGCACCTGGATGTCGGGCGAGGCCAGCCGCGGACTGGTCTTGAAGAAGGCGCCGGCCGTGCCGGCCGCGATCGTCAGCCAACCCTTCCGGAACAGCGCATAGCGCGCACCGGCCAACGTGCGGCGGAACGGATTATTGACGGTGTCGTTGAGCGTGATCTTCTGCGAGCAACGCATCACGATGCGGACCTGCATGTGGTCCTGGAGATCGTGGCCGACGCCCGGCGCGTCCAGCACGACATCGATTCCGTGCTTGCGCAGGAGATCGGCAGGCCCGACGCCGGAGAGCTGAAGGAGCTGCGGCGAGTTGTAGGCGCCGCTCGACAGCACGACCTCCTTGCGCGCGCGGGCCCGGCGCACGGTTGTGCCTTGCCGATATTCGACGCCGACCGCGCGGCGTCCCTCGAACAGCACGCGCTGGCCGAGCGCCTCGGTCTCGACCTTGAGATTGCTGCGCGTCTTCGCGGGTCCAAGATAGGCCACCGCCGTCGAGGCACGGCGGCCGTTGCGCGTCGTGGTCTGGAACAGGCCGACGCCCTCCTGCGTGGCGCCGTTGAAATCGGGATTGTAGGGCAGACCGGTCTCGACCGCGGCTTCCATGAAGGCCTTCGACAGCGGATCGGTCACGACCATGTTGGACACCGGCAGCGGGCCGCCGCTGCCGTGATATTGATCGGCGCCGCGCGCCTGGTTCTCGGCCTTCTTGAAATAGGGCAGCACGTCGTCATAGCCCCAGCCGGTGTTGCCGTGCTGGCGCCAGCGATCGTAATCCTCGTGCTGGCCGCGGACATAAAGCAGGCCGTTGATCGAGCTCGATCCGCCCAGCGTCTTGCCGCGCGGCTGGAACACCTGGCGCCCCTTCAATTCGGGCTCCGGCTCGGTCTGGTACATCCAGTTGACGGTCTTTTCCTTGAACAGTTTTCCGTAGCCGAGCGGCACGTGGATCCAGATGTTGGAATCCTTAGGTCCCGCCTCGAGCAGCAGCACGCTGTGCTTGCCGTTCGCAGACAGCCGATTGGCGAGCACGCAGCCGGCAGAGCCGGCGCCGACGATGATGTAGTCGAACTCAGGATCGGACGGCGCGAGGGAGGAATTTGCGTTCATGCGCTACTGTTCTTCTTGTTGGTGGGCGTTTCCGGTTCGTCACTAGCACAATCATGCGCGCAGACGCAGCGCCTCGACCAGTGACTTGAACGCACGGGCATATTCCGCCCCTGCCCTTGCGATATCCGTGCGCCCGGCGCAGGCGACCGCCGCCTCCGTCACCGCGCCGAGCAGCAGCCGCGCCAGCGGCTCGACCGGTTGCTTTGCGATGAGGCCGGCCTCCATCGCCACCGACAGCGCGCGCGGCATCTTACCGCCAAAATGCTGCGCGTCGATCTCCCGCCAGCGCTCCCAGCCGAGCACGGCCGGGCCGTCGCGCAGGATGATCTGACCTGTCGGGCCCTTGGCGGTCGCCGCAAAGTAATGCTGCGTGCCGGCGACCATCGCGGCGAGCACGTCCTTCTCGGCGCGCGCGGTGCGGTCGATCTCGGCGACGAGATCGCGCGAGACAGAATCGAACACCGCTTCGAACACCACCTCCTTGGTCTTGAAGTGATGATAGACCGCGCCCTTGGCAACGCCCGCGGCCGCCGCGATGTCGTCCACGGTGGTCGCGGCAAAGCCCTGCGTCCCGAACAGGCGCCGCGCCTCCGTCAGGATCGCCTCGGATGTCGCCGCCCGCCGCTCCGCCTGCTTTGCCATCGCTCCCGTCTAGTCCAATTCGTCGCACCCGGCCAGTTGACTTTTCGACTACCGGTCGGTATTTACCGACTATCAGTCGGTTTTAATCGTGAGGTGCGCCATGCCGAGCCGTGACGTCGTCGAAGCTTTTGCGAAGCGGTTGGAGGATGGGGAGTTTGTCGAAGCGATCGAGCAGTACTACACGTCCGATGCCGCGACCTATGAGAACAACGCCGCCCCGACAGTCGGCCGCGACAAGCTCGTCGCCAAGGAGCGCGGCGTGCTCGCGGCCTCCAGGAAGGTCAAGGCCGTCCGCATCGGGCCGAGCCTGATCGAGGGCGATCACGTCGCGACACGCTGGCGGTTCAGCTTCACCAATGCCGAAGGCGTCGTCCGAACGCTGGATGAGATCGCGTGGCAGACCTGGCAGGGCGATCAGCTGATCGAAGAACGGTTCTATTATGATCCGAAGCAGCTCGGGCGGTGACGTTCGGCACATTTGGCAACAGAGCGGGCTGGCAGCCTCCTCGCGGCCATCCTTCGAGACGCCCGCCTTCAGCGGGCTGCTCAGGATGAGGCCTGCTCCGCGGCAACATCTTAGACCCTCATGGTGAGGAGCGCAGCCTTGCGGCGCGTCTCGAACCATGAAGGCCGAGCGCGTTCTGCGATCGGCCCACTGTTACAACCGTAACGCGGGGCGCCGCATTTGTATCGATTTGTTATCGATACCCTCGCTTGAACACGCAGAAGTGGCCATGGCGATCGTGGCCAGCGGGGATAATTCATATTTCGTCAAAGGTTTGCAGCGAATCCTCCTGATCGAGCCGGACAAACGGCCCATGCTGCTAGGCCCTGGAATGCGGACTCAAACGACCAGCTATTTCGCGCGGCTGTTCGCCGGCGATCTGTCGGCCTTTGGCGGTCCTGCAACCGACGAAGCCGTCGCCGGACATATCCGCGCCGATCAGATGTCACTGGTGCTCGGCTACTCCGTCGGCATCATGCTTGCCAATGCCTGCAACGCGGCCGTACTCGCCATCGCGCTCTGGCATTCGCCGGACTGGAAGTTTGCGTTGGCCTGGGCCGCGATCGTGGCCGGCGCCGCGATCGCGTTCGGCCTGCAATCCCACGCCTCGCGCCGGATCACAAAACCGCAATTCGTTTCGCGTCGGGCGATGCATCGGCTGGTGCGCAACGCCTTCGTGCTCGGCGTTGCCTGGGGCATCGTCCCGGTCGCCTTCTTCGCGAATGCCGCGACCGGCGGCCAGCTCGTCATCACCTGCCTTTGCTCGGGGATGCTGGCCGGCGGCGCACTAGCCTTCGCCACGATCCCGATTGCGGCCATCGCTTTCACGAGCCCCATCTTCGTCGGCATCGCCATCTGCCTCGGCCGCGACGGCGATCCCGCCTATGTGCTGATGGCCGTCCTGGTGGTGGTTTACGGCAGCGTGCTGCTGCGTGCGGTGTTCGTCAATTCATTCGCTTTCGCGCGGCGCGTGATCCGGCAGATCGAGGCCGAGCGCACGGTCCGGCAGGATCCCCTCACGCTGTTGCCCAACCGCTTCGCCTTCAACGAGACGCTCGAAGCCGCGCTCCGGCGGATGGCCCTGTCCGGCGAGGAATTCGCGGTGCTCCTGCTCGACCTCGACCGCTTCAAGGAAGTCAACGACAAGTTCGGCCACCCCGCCGGCGACGAATTCCTGATCCAGGTCGCAGGCCGGCTGCAACGCTGCACGCGCGCGGCCGAGCACGTCGCGCGAATTGGCGGCGACGAGTTCGCGCTGGTGATGGCCAATCTGGCACGGCCGGAGGATGCGCTCGAGATCGCCGAACGCTTCGTCGCGGCCTTCGACGAACCGTTCCAGATCGAGGGCCGCCAGATCGCCGGCGCGACCAGCGTCGGCATCGTGCTGGCGCCGCGCGACGGCACCACGCAGCTCGACATCATGAAGAATGCCGACGCGGCGCTGTATCGCGCCAAGAAAGCAGGTCCCGGCACGGTCTGCTTCTTCGAGGAAGCCGATGACAGGGTGTCACGCGATCGCAAGGCGCTGCAAGCGGACCTCGAAGGCGCCATCGCCAGAGACGAGCTGTTCCTGGTGTTCCAGCCGTTCCTCGATCTCGGCGAGAACCGCATCACCGGCTTCGAGGCGCTGCTGCGCTGGCAGCATCCCCGGCGCGGACTGGTGCCGCCGAGCGAATTCATCCCGATCGCCGAGGAGACCGGGCTGATCCACGAGATCGGCGAATGGGTGATCCGGCGTGCCTGCGCGACGCTTTCGGACTGGCCGGAGGACATCAGGGTCGCCGTGAACTTCTCCGCCGCGCAGTTTCACAGCACCGGCATCCTCCAGACCATCGTGCAGGCGCTCGCGGACGCGAAGGTCGCCCCGCACCGGCTCGAGGTCGAGATCACGGAATCGATGCTGCTGTCGAAATACGGCTCCGCGGCGTCAATCCTGAACGCGCTGCTCGAGCTTGGCATCACGGTGGCGCTAGACGATTTCGGCACCGGCTTCTCCTCGCTCACCTATCTGCGCAAGCTGCCGTTCAGCCGTATCAAGATCGACCAGTCCTTCATCCGCGACATGCTGGTGCAGCCCGACTGCGCCGCGATCGTGAAGTCTGTGATCTCGCTGGCGCGCGACCTGCGCATCGGCGTGGTTGCGGAAGGCGTCGAGACCGCCGACCAGCTCGAGTTTCTGCGCCAGTTCGGTTGCGACGAAGCGCAGGGCTATCTGATCAGCCGGCCGGTGTCGGCCGATGGCGTTCTGGCGCTGTTGAACACGAAAAAGCTGCGAGCGACTTACGCGGCGTAGGGAAATACTCGCAAATGTGAGGCGGTCCGCTTCCAGGGGTGAAGCAGACTCGCGCAGGGCAGAATTTCTTCAAGCCACCCTTTGCAAATGAATCACTGCCAGGCAGTTCTGCATCCCGCGCCAGTCTTCGCGGTCATAGGGTTGGTCTGCATCCCTGACCTAAGGCTGTCCGCTGTTTTGAGACCGTTTCCGAGTGTTTCGGCGCGCTACCACTCTCAAGACGGCTTGCCGTGTCGGCCCCATTAAGCAACACTTGCCTCATTTCAAAGTAATTATTTTTGAGGGGCATCATCATGCCTGAGATATTTGAAGTCGTGCTGTGGTGTGCCGCGCTTGCGACATGGTTGATGCTTCTCTTCGCCCTCGTGAGCAAGACCCTGAAACAGCTCTCAAAGAGCATCCGCCGCGCGATAGAGGAAGCTTTCAAGCCCGACTTGAAGTGATCTCGGCTACGATGCCCGATCGAAACTGAACCGGCCCGCCCCGGTGACGAAGATCAACATCGCGCCTCCCATGATCGAGACATTCTTCAGGAAGTGGTTGTATTGACCGATCTGCTGCGCACCCGCGGGATACTCCCAGTAGCGGTGCGCAATAGCCGTTGCCGCCAATACGAACACAAACGTCAGAATTGCGCAGTAGCGCGTACCGACGCCCAATATCAAACCAACGGATATCAATACTTCCAGTACGATGTTCGTCATCGTGAACAGCTCGGGTGCTGGAAGATTCAGGGACCTGAAATACCCCACAGAGCCGCTGAAGTTGGATATTGCTCCATACGCGCTTCCGACGAATACCCACGCGAGGAGAATGCGGCCGATTAAAATCAGCGCGTCAGCTCGCCCTGTGGCGAACGCATCGACTGCCAGCGAGACAGAATTGGATTTCATGGCAGAACCTCCACCCTTGCTGTCCAAGACCGGCTGAACGCATCTATTGCCGAGAGCAAGCCTATCATGATTGGTGGACCGCACGAAGCGCTCTTGCCGGCCCATTGACGCTGCAAAGCCCGCTTCGTCACCGCCCTTAGCTGCCTCGCCAGGACGACCTGCACCCGCCCGCTCCGAAAGTAGGGCGGATGCGCGAGCCTTCAGGCTGATCGCGGTTTCCGAGTACGCCTTCCAGCTCCGGTCAGACCGCATCTTCCCGGAGCAGCGTGTCCACGGTGATGGTACCGCGGGCGCGGGAGACGCAGGCGCAGATCTTCTGATTGCTTTGCTTCTGGTGATCGCTGAAGAAGACGTCGCGATGATCGATCTCGCCGTCGACCTCGACCACGTCGATGGCGCACAGGCCGCATTCGCCGCGCTTGCAATCGTACATCACGTCGTGTCCGCTGGCATTGAGCACATCAAGCATCGAGCGCTCGCGCGGGATTTCGAGCTCGACATCGGTCCCCTTCAGGCGCACGCGAAACGTCTCGGTCGGCAGCGTGCCGCTGGAGCCGAAGGTCTCGTAGCGGAGATCGGGAAGCGGATGGCCGGCGCCGATCCAGGCGTGGCGCGCGGCATCCAGCATCCTCATCGGGCCGCAGAACAGCGCCAGCGCACCTTGCGGCAATGATCCGAACAGCGCATCGAGGTCGAGCCGCCGGCCCTCGTCGCTCGCGTGAACGACCAGGCACTCACCGAGCATTTTGGCGAGATCGTCGAGATAGGCGGCATCGGTGCGCGAGCGGACGGCATAATGCAGCGTGACATCAGCGCCGCGACGCGCCAGCGCCTGTGCGGCACCAAGGATCGGCGTGATGCCGATGCCGCCGGCGATCAGGCAATAGTTTTCGCGCGTCCAGTCGACCGCGAGCAGCGACGCCGGCCGGGTGATGTCGAGCCGGGCGCCCGGCGCGAGCTGCCACATATAGCGCGAGCCGCCGCGGGAATCCTCGACGCGGCGCACCGCGATCCGCAAGCCGCGCGAGGACGCCTCGCCGACCAGCGAATAGGATCGCGTCTCCGGCAGGCCGTCGATGGTCATGCTGATATTGATGTGGCTGCCGACCGGATAGGCTGTGCCGTCGAACTGATCCGGCAGGATCAGGAATTCGCGGATGCCCGGCGCAAGATCGCGCGTCGCGACGAGCGTTGCCGGAATCCAGGTTTCGATGAAGCGCATGGTGACAGCCCTAGTCGGTTGCGGTCCTGATCAGCGCGAGCGCCGGCAAGAGGTCGAGATGGGTGCGGTTGCGCAGCGCAAGCCGCAGGTTTCGCACTGCGAGGCGCGCGTGCTCGCGCATCACGGCTTCGGCGCGGGCGCCTTCGCGGTTCTCGATGGCGTCGATCACGACGCGATGGTGCTCCTGCCCGATGATCAGAATCTGCTGCGCCTCGGGCAGCGCCGATTGCGCCATCACGAAACCGCTGGGCGAGGCGAACGGCAGCGCCGAGGCGCGGTCGATCTGCCGGATCAGCGGCGGGCTGCGCGACAGTTCCGTGAGCAGTGCGTGGAAGCGCGCGTTCAGCGTGACATAGGATGAGAACGCGTCGACCGAGATCGGCACCTGGCGCAGCAATTCGTCAATTGCGGCAAGGCACTCCTTCAGCGGCTCGAGCTCGCGTGCGGAAACGCCGCGCTCGGCGGCGAAGCGGGCGGCGAGCCCTTCGAGCGTGCCACGCAGCTCGATGGAATCGGAGATGTCGCGTTCGGAAAACGCCTTCACCATGAAGCCGCCGGAGGGAATCGCCTCCAGCAGGCCTTCCTCCTCGAGCCGCACCAGCGCCATGCGCACCGGCGTGCGCGAGGCGCCGGTCGTCTCCACCGCCTGCAGCTCGGAGATGCGCTCGCCGGGCCGTAAGCGACCCGACAGGATCTGGTCGCGCAGCGCGAGCTGCGCCTTCACGGTCTGCGAGACGGAGCGGTCGACCTCTCGCTCGGGCGCTGCTTTCACCTGGCCTACTCCGCGGCCTGGAGCTGCTGCGGCGGGTTTTCCTTCGCCACCATCCTGTCGATCAGCTTGCGCGTCCACATCGCACCGGCATCGATGTTGAGGTTGTAGAAGATGCGATCGGGGTTCTCGTCCATGGCGCGCTGCTGCGCCTCGAGGATCAACTCGTCCTCGTGGAAGATGCCGGAGACACCCTCGCGGATCTCGGTGGTGATGCGCTGCTCGCCGATCTGATAGTTGCGGACGAACGCCCAGAAATAGTGGCAGGTCTTCTCGGTCTCCGGCGTAATGGTGTTGAGCACGAAGCCGTTGACGCCCTGCGAGCGGTCGCCTTCCGGCGCGCCGGTGCCCGTCGGCGCCACGCCGACATCGATCGCGATCGTGCACGGGGCTTCGAAGCGGATGATCTGCCAGCGGTCGACGAGGCCGGGCCTGCCGAGCTGCTTGGCCCAGAACGGCGGCGCCTCGATGCCGCGCATCCAGCGCGTCACCGTCACCGTCTTCTCGCCGTGGGTGACGTCGAACGGCGCCTCGGCGACCGCATCGTTGCCGATCGAGGAGCCGTGCACGAAAGTCTCGTGGGTGAGGTCCATGAGATTGTCGAGCACGAGGCGGTAGTCGCAATTGACGCGGATGGTCTTGCCGTCGCCGGCCCAGGCCGGATCGTGATTCCAGTGCATGTCCGGCACCAGCGCGGGATCGGCCAGCGCGGGATCGCCCATCCAGAGCCAGATGTAACGATGACGCTCGACCACGGGATAGGCGCGGACGCAGGCCGACGGATTGATGGTCTCCTGCGAGGGCATGAAGGTGCAGCGCCCCTGCGAATTGTATTTCAGGCCGTGATAGCCGCAGACGACGGTGTCGCCTTCCAGCCGGCCCTTGGACAGCGGCACCAGGCGGTGCCAGCAGGCATCCTCCAGCGCGGCCACCGAGCCATCGGCCTTGCGGTACATCACGACATGCTTGCCGCAGATCGTCCGCGGCAACAGCGCCGGCTTGACGTCGGCGTCCCACGCCGCGGCGTACCAGGCGTTCATCGGGAAGGGTTTCGTCACGGGTCGCTCTCCCAAGGCTTATGTATGCGTTATGTATACAATAGCGGAGGGATAGAATCGTTCAAGGGCAAATCTGGCGTATTTAAATACCTATTATCTTGATGATGTATACAATTATACCGAAATGTCTTCCCCGCGAAGGCGGGGAATCCAGTACGCCGCGGCTCCTCCGCATCACGGCACGGCCGCGGCGTACTGGATCACCCGCTTTCGCGGGTGATGGCAGCGGAGAATGCGGAAAGCACTTCCTCGGAGCAGCAACCGAAGAGCCGTACTGGGCTTGGTGCCCTACGCCCCGAACACCTTCTTCAACCCCGCCTGGGCCTCTTCCTGAATCCGCTTCAGGTGCTCGGTGCTGCGGAAGCTTTCCGCGTAAATCTTGTAGACGTCTTCGGTCCCTGACGGCCTTGCGGCGAACCAGCCGAAATCGGTTTCGACCTTGATGCCGCCGAACGGCTGGCCGTTGCCCGGCGCCTTGCTCAGCGTGGCGCGGACGGGATCGCCGGCGAGGTCCTTGAGACCGAGCTGCTCGGGCGTGACGGACTTGAGGATGTTCTTCTGGGGCGCGGTGGCGGCGACGTCGATACGCGCGTAGTGGGGCACGCCAAGTTCGGCAGTGAGATCGCCGAAGAGCTGGCTGGGATCGCGGCCGGTCTTCGCCATGATCTCGGCTGCGAGCAGGCCGAGGATGATGCCGTCCTTGTCGGTGGTCCACACCCCGCCGTCGCGGCGCAGGAACGAGGCCCCTGCACTCTCCTCGCCGCCGAAGCCGAAGCCACCCGTGAGGAGGCCGTCGACGAACCATTTGAAGCCGACCGGCGTTTCGACCAGCCTGCGGCCGAGCTTCTTGGCGACGCGGTCGATGATCGAGCTCGACACCACGGTCTTGCCGATCGCGGCATCCTTGCCCCAGTTCGGCCGGTTCGCGAACAGATAGGAGATCGCGGTCGCAAGGTAATGGTTCGGATTCATCAGGCCGCCGGTGCGCGTCACGATGCCGTGGCGGTCGGCATCGGTGTCGTTGGCAAAGGCGACGTCGAAGCGGTCGCGCATCGCGATCAGGCTCGCCATCGCGTAGGGCGAGGAGCAGTCCATGCGGATCTTGCCGTCCCAGTCGACGGTCATGAAACGGAAGGTCGGATCGATCGCCTCGTTCACAACGGTGGCCTTCAGGCCGTAGCGCTCGATGATCGGATGCCAGTAATGCACGGCGGCGCCGCCGAGCGGATCGATGCCGATATTGATGCCGGCGGATTTGACGAGATCGAGATCGACGACATTGCCGAGATCGGCAACGTAGGGCGTGATGAAGTCGTAGGCGTGCACATTCGCGGATTTGCGCGCCTTGGCGTAGTCGATGCGCTTCACGCCCTTGAGGCCGTCGGCGAGATAGGCGTTGGCGCGCTTCTCGATGACAGAGGTCGCGTCGGTGTCGGCCGGCCCGCCATGCAGCGGATTGTATTTGTAGCCGCCGTCTTCGGGGGGATTGTGCGAGGGCGTGACGACGACGCCGTCGGCGAGGCCCGAGGTGCGGCCCTTGTTGTAGGTCAGGATCGCGTGCGAGATGACAGGCGTCGGGCTGTAGCCGCCGTCCTTGTCGATCATGATGTCGACGCCGTTGGCGGCGAACACCTCGACGGCGCTGACCAGCGCCGGCTCGGCCAGCGCATGGGTGTCGATGCCGATGAAGAGCGGGCCGGTCAGGCCCTTTTCTGTTCTGTAATCACAAATTGCCTGCGTGGTCGCGAGGATATGGCCCTCGTTGAAGCTGTTCTTGAACGACGTGCCGCGATGGCCGGAGGTTCCGAACGCCACCCGCTGCGCGGGATCGCCGACATCGGGCTTGCCGGCGAAATAGGCCGTCACCAGCCGCGGAACATTGGTGAGCGCGTCCGGCGAGACCAGCTTGCCCGCCGCGGGGTCAACATCAGCCACTGAAATATCCTCGTCCTGTCGTGCAGAGTTTGTGGAATACCATAGCATCGGCCGGCCCCCCGCCAAGGGCACAACACGCGCGGCGGGCTGGCCGTTCCTGAGATCATGCTATGGTCTTTGAGATCGGGGCTTTTTCGAGTCGGGGCATGACGCTGTTTCACAGGCTCTTGGTTGTTCTGATGGCCTGGCTTGCGACGGCTGGCGTCGTGCCCAATGCGATGGCCGCGGAGTTCTACACGGAAGACCTGCGCATCCCGATGACGGAGGCCGGGCCGCAGGGGCTGGAGGCCTTTCTGGTCCGGCCGGCCGGAACGAAGCGCTATCCGCTCGCGCTGCTCAGCCACGGCTCGCCGCGCAGTTTCGACGACCGCGCGACGATGTCGGCGCACAAATATTACGGGATCGCGCTCGAATATGCCCGGCGCGGCTTTGCCGCGCTGATCGTGATGCGGCGCAGCTACGGCACCTCGCCCGGCGGACGCGTCGACAGCGTCGGCGGCTGCGCCAATGCCGCCTATCTGCCGGCGGCGGCGGTTGCGGTCGCGGATTTGCGCGCGGCGATCGACGCGATGGGTCGCAGGGCCGACGTCACGACATCGGGCATGATCGCGGCTGGCCATTCCGCCGGCGGGCTCGCCACCGTCGCGCTGACCGCGCAGGCACCGCCGGGTCTGATCGCCGCGATCAGCTTTGCCGGCGGCCGCGGCTCGCGCGATGACGACGACGTCTGCAACGAGGACGGGCTGGAGCGGGCCTTCGCCACATTCGGCAAGACCTCGCGCGTGCCGATGCTGTGGGTCTATGCGGCCAATGATTCGTTCTTCGGTCCCGATCTCGCGCGCCGCCTCTATGACGGATTTCGCGGCAATGGCGGTCACGCCAAATTCATTGCGGCGCCGCCTTACGGCGACGACGGTCACTATCTCTATTCGGTGGTGGGCCGCCCGCAATGGACGCCCTATCTCGACGCCTTCCTGCGCGAGCGCGGGCTCGGCCATGACATCCTGAGCCTTCCTGATCCGCTGCCGCCGCCGGGCCAGCTCAACGAGGCCGCGCGCGCCGAATTCTCGCGCTATCTCGCCAGCACCATGCCGCACAAGGCTTTTGCGGTGTCGCCGAACGGCGGTTACGGCTGGCGCTCGGGACGCACCACCGCCGACGACGCCCGGCGCGATTCGCTTAGCGCCTGCATGAAATGGTCGCCGACCTGCACGCTGTATGCGGTCGATGACCAGCTGGCCGGGGCGACGCAAAGGACATCGACGGATCAGAGCGCCCGCGCGCGATAGGCGCGAGGGTGATCGGGGCTTTCGACGGATGAGGCTAGAGCCGCTCGCTGAGCGCGAGCTTGTAGCCGACGCCGGTGACGGTCGCGATCACGGGCGTGCCGCTGCCGACGAGCTTGCGGCGCAGCCGCGCCACCAGCGCATCGACCGTGCGGATATCGACCTCGGCCTGGCGGTTGCTGACGACCTCGATCAGATAGTCGCGGCTGAGCGGCCGGCCGTCGGCGCCGACCAGGGCCGCGAGCAGGTCGAATTCGGCGCGCGTCAACGCCACCGGCTTGCCGTCGCTGCCGAGCAGCTCGCGCCGGGTCAGGTCGATGATCCAGTCGCCGAAGGCGATCGAATTGTGATTGCGCGCCGCCTTGCGGTCGATCGAGCGCCGCCGCAGCACGCTGCGCGCGCGCGCGAGCAGGTCGCGCAGATTGATCGGCTTGGTGACGTAATGGTCGCCGGCGATCTCGAGGCCGAGGATGCGATCGACGTCGGTGTCGCGGCGCGTCACGAAGATGATGCCGGCGTTGCTGGTCGCCTGGATCTCCTTGGCGAGCTCGAAGCCGTCGCCGTCAGGCAACTGCACGTCGAGGAAGACGAGATCGGTGCGCGAGCGCAGCGCCTGGCGGCATTCCGCGCAGGAGCCGGCGCCGACCACGTCGAAATTGTTCTCGCTGAAATAGCCGACCAGCATCGTCCGCGTCACGGGATCGTCTTCGACGACGATCAGCCGCTCGCGGCCGGCAGGCCTCAATTCCTGACGTGCGGAATCAACCACGTTGTTGGATGTCCTGTGTGCTTGTGGCGCGGCTTGAAAGTTCAAGTCGTCGCGCAGCGCACTGTCCTGTGAACGAACATTCACGACTTATTCGAGCCCCCGAAATTTGCCTGCTGGAATACTAGGCGTGTTGTGCTGCCCGAACAATATTGGTCATGGTATTGGCGTATTAAGTATGAATTGCCCCACAATTCTCATCGCGCGCATCATCATGCCGGCGTGGCGCGTGCGAGCGCCGACCGGGGCCCTCGACACCGCCGATCCCGTACATTCGGCATCGGACTCAACCGCTGGTTAACGTAAAGAAAGGCTTCGGCTTCGAAACAGCCGGCCGCGCCTCTATGGTCTCCGCTTGCAGATGCGAAACCACGGAGCAGGCGTGATGCAGGGGCAGGCCCGGTTGGCCGCCGAACGAACCGAGCAAGGTGCAACGCCTTTCGGCCGTTCTCACACGCTCGACGTCCTGCGCGGCCTCGCCATCGTCGGCGTGATGGCGATCCACGTCTCACAATCCTTTCCTTCAAAGATCCACGCCCTCGACTTCGCCTTCATGTGCGGCTGGACCGGCGTCAACGTGTTCTACTTCGTCAGCGCCATGACGATGTGCCTGATGTGGACGCAGCGCACCGAAACCGACCCGACGCGCAAATTCTACATCCGGCGCTTCCTGCGCATCGCGCCGCTGTTCTGGCTCGCGATCCCGCTTTACCTTGCCGTCAACGGCACGGGTCCCAGCTACAACGCGCCCAACGGCATCGGACCGCTCCAGGTGATCCTAACCACGACCTTCCTGCACGGCTTCTGGCCGGACAGCGTCAACAGCGTCGTGCCGGGCGACTGGTCGATCGCGGCGGAAATGACGTTCTATCTCGTCTTCCCCTTCGTGATCACGGCCTTCGGTTCGCGCCGCCATCTCTATCTTGCGCTCGCGATCGCGCTGCATCTCGTCAATGTCTGCCTGTTCAAGCCGTGGGCCTTCGCACTGTTCTCGGCCTATTATGGTCCCGGCCACGAAGCGTTCGTGTGGAACGCATTGCACATCAGCTTCCTGAACCAGCTGCCGGTCTTTCTCACCGGATGCGCGCTGTTCTTCGCGCTGCGCGACGGCTTTGCCAAGTCGGATGCCGCGATCGTTGCCGCCTTCATCGCGCTGTCCTTCATCGCCGATCGCGCCACCGGCTCGCATGAATTCAACTACCTGATGATCAACCTCGTGCTTGGCGCGCTGGTTGCAGGTTGCATCCGCCTCGCGATCCGCTGCCGGCCGATCGAGGCGCTCGGCCGCAACTCCTATTCGATGTACCTGTCGCACTTCGCGGTGATCTACGGCCTGCGCCAGATCTGGCCGCTTGCGGACGGACTGGTCTCGCTGCTGATCGTCTATGCCGTCACCGCCGCGCTGAGCTATCTCGTCGCACGCGCGACCTGGCATCTGGTCGAGCGACGCGCGCAGGATTTTGCGCATCGCCTGACGTCCGCGGGATCGGACCGGTCAACGATCCGGCCAACCATTGCTGCCACTGTGGCCGGTCTGCACTGACGCGCGACTTGTCTAGCTGACGCCTTCGAATCTAAAGTACGCCACGAACGATCTTCAGACACGCTGGGGCGGCGTGATCAGATCGACCGGCTTCACGCTGGAGTAGGCGCCATGGAAGTCATACTGCTCGGCACCGGCGGCCCACGCCCGGACCCGCGCCGCATGGCGACGACCACGCTGGTCAGGCTCGGCGAGGAGAATATCCTGTTCGACGCGGGCCGCGGCGTCATGGTGCAGCTCCACAAAGCCGGCGTGCCGCTCGGCGCCATCAACACGGTCTTTCTCACCCATCACCACTTCGACCACATCGGCGACCTCTACGACGTGATGCTGAATTCGTGGATGCATGGGCGCAAGGACGATCTGTGCATCTACGGTCCGCCCGATACCGAACGGCTCGTCAACACGCTGATCACACAGGTCTACGACAAGGACATCGCCTGGCGGGATCAGGGCGAGCCGACCTTTGGTGGCTGGAAGCCGGTCGTCGCGACGGACATCGTTCCCGGCCCCGTCCTCGACACCGGTCGCTGGAAGATCAGCGCCGAGCTCGTCTCACATGGCGACGGTCTCGACATGTCGCCGGCGTTTCTCGCGCGCTGGATGTGTCTCGGCTTCCGCTTCGAAGCCGAGGGCAAGGTCATAGCGATCTCCGGCGACACGGTCCCCTGCCCCGGTCTCGAGCGGCTGGCACAGGGAGCCGACCTGCTGGTCCAGTGCTGCTTTCTCGCGACGCCTGAGATCACCAACGACCACTTCCGCCGGCTCGCGAAATATACGCTCGCCTGCGGCGATACGGTCGGCAAGATCGCAGCCAAGGCCGGCGTCAAGAAGCTCGCGCTGACCCATCACCGGCCGCGCACTGACGATTCCATGCTGAACGCGCTTCTCGCGGACGTCCGCCGAGACTACGCAGGTCCCGTCGTGCTCGGCGAGGACCTCACGCGGATCGAGGTCTGAGAGCGACAGGCGCGCGAAGGCCTGCCTCAGGACGATCCGACCTCGATCCGGTACGACAGTTCTTCGTTCGCGCCGGCCGCGATGTGCATCAGACCCGGCTTGTCGCTAAACTCGCCTTCGAAACCGACGGGACTGGCATAGCCGCGCCAGGGCTCGATGCAGAGGAACGGCGCGCCTGTCGGTTTCGACCAGACGCCGAGCTCGCGAAAGCCGCGCCATGACATTTTGAGCCAGGGCCCGGCCCCCTGCCCGGCCGCATAGTGGACCGCATGACTGTTGACGGGGTCGAGGATGACGGCGTCATTGGTGAACAGGGATTCCGACAAAGGAAGCACGGTGCCTCTGACGGGGCTCGGATCCGTTGCCGCGAGCAGGAGTCCGCCCTCGACACGGCGAACCGGAGACGGCTCCTCGTTCGTGAACGTCAGCGCGTAGCTCTCCTTCGACATTCCAGGCTGAAGCGGCCAGTTGAAGGCGGGATGGCCACCGAGCGACACCGGCAATGTCTCCTTGCCAGTGTTCACGACCGTGAGCGAGAGATCGAGACCAGCGTCGTCGATCGCATAGGTGGCCGTCAGGCGAAATGCGAACGGATAGAGCGCGCGCGTTGTCTCGCTGTCTTCGAGCGCCAGCGTGCAACGGTTCTCGCCGCGCTCTACCCACGCGAACCGGCTGTCGCGCGCAAAACCGTGCTGGGTCATCCGGTAGGTCTTGCCCCGGTGCCGCATTTCGTCATTGGCGAGACGCCCGACGATCGGAAACAGCAGCGGCGCGTGGCGTGGCCAGGCCGGCCCCGCCTGCCAGACAAATTCGACACCGCTGCCTTCCTTCAACGAGCACAGCTCGGCGCCGTGTGCCTTGATGGTCGCGGTGAGCCCGCCACTGCGGATCGTGTGCGTGTCGTCGGTCATGACAATCTCCATCGCGGCAACGAGGCCAAACGCGGCGACCTGATGCGACCGGATCATATCGCATCAGAAACGATTTCGCCCGCCCCAGGATGAGGCGGGCGAAGCCGAACTTCAAACAACCAGCTTAGGCCTGGGACGATCGCCCGATGCTCTCGTAGGTGAAGCCGGCGGCTTGCATCTCTTCGGGCGGGTAGATGTTGCGGAGATCGACGACGACGGGCTGGGTCATGGCCGCCTTCAGCCGGTGGAGATCGAGCGCGCGGAACTGCACCCATTCGGTGACGATGACGAGCGCATCGGCGCCTTGCGCGCACGAATAGGCGTCCTCGCAATAGGTGATGTTCGGCAGCTCGCCCTTGGCCTGCTCCATGCCGACGGGATCGAAGGCCTTGACCGTCGCGCCCATGTCGATCAGGCCGGTGATGAGCGGGATCGACGGCGCATCGCGCATGTCGTCGGTGTCGGGCTTGAAGGTGAGGCCGAGCACGGCGATGGTCTTGCCGCGCAAGCTACCGCCGAGCGCTTGGCTGACCTTGCGCGCCATCGCGCGCTTGCGGTTCTCGTTGACGGCCAGCACGGATTCGACGATGCGCAGGCTCACGTCATAGTCCTGCGCGATCTTGATCAGCGCCTTGGTGTCCTTCGGGAAGCAGGAGCCGCCGAAGCCGGGCCCCGCGTGCAGGAACTTGGTGCCGATGCGGTTGTCGAGGCCAATGCCGCGCGCGACCTCCTGCACGTTGGCGCCGACCTTTTCCGAGAGATCCGCGATCTCGTTGATGAAGGTGATCTTGGTCGCGAGGAACGCGTTCGCGGCGTATTTGATCATTTCGGCGGTGCGGCGCGCCGTGAACATCAGCGGGGCCTGGTTCAGCGACAGCGGGCGATAGACGTCGCCCATCACCTT